>CAUJHW010000005.1 GCA_963205005.1 Pseudomonadota bacterium | reverse complement strand
CGTCCGAACAGCGGGCTCTGGTTGTCGGAGTCGAAGTACTTCGACCGGCCGTAGAGCGAGGCGCTGGTGTCGAGCACCATGTCGTTGCCCAGCTCGAAGCGGTAGTGACCCGCGAAGTTGTAGCTGAACTTCGAGGTGTAGGTCAGCGGCGCGCCCTTGATGTTGTTGGCCGCGATGCTGGCCGGGACCGCCGGATTGCAGGCTGTGATCGCCTGTGTCGCCAGGCAGGCCGCGCCGGGATAGTCGTCGTACTTGGCGTCCTGGTAGGCGGCCGACAGGGTGAAATCGAGACCCTTGGCCGGATACCAGGCCACCGAACCTTCAATACCGGTCGAACTGGCGGAGGCCGCGTTGCCCGTCTGGTAGGTCGAGATCGTCGGGTTGTAGACCGAGACCTGCAGGTCCTTGAACTTGGTCTTGTAGACCGAGGCGTTCAGCACCAGCCGGCCGTCGGCCAGGGTCGACTTGATCCCGGCCTCATAGTTTTCCGATTTCTCGGGCTTGTAGGCGAAGGTCGCGGTGGTCGTGCCGTAGGTGTTGGAGACGAAGCCGCCCGACTTCGAGCCGCGGCCGTAGGTGGCGTACACCATGATCTGCGGATTGATGTCGTACTGGGCGGTGATCGACGGATCCCAGTTGTCCTCGCCGTCGATGTCGCCCACCGCCACGGTGTTGACCGGACGCAGCGCGAACGGGCCGTAGCGCAGGCGGCCGTAGAAGATCGCCCGCTTGTCATTGCTGGTGTAGCGCAGGCTGCCCAGCAGGCGGAACGCGTCCGACACGTGGTAGGTGCCCTGGCCGAACAGCGAGACCGACTGGCTGCGCTGGCGGAATTCGGTGTTGAGCAGGCCGAAATAGACCAGCACGCCCGGCTGGTTGATGTCGAACCCGCCCAGCTGGGTCAGCTGGTAGAGGGCGGTGTCGTAGTAGGCGCCGACCACGTACTCGAACTTCTTGCCGGTGGGCGAGAGGAGGCGGACCTCCTGCGACCACTGGCGGAAGTGCTCGGGGAAGCTGTTGTAGACGCTATTGCGGGCAGCGGGGCCGCCGGCCGGGTTCGTCTGGTCGAAGTTGTTGACGATGTTCGACTTGAAGAACGAGTAGCCGGAGATCGAGGTGAGCGTGAAATCGCCCATCTGCAGGTTGCCGGTGCCCGACACCAGCCAAGAGAAGGCCTTGGTGCCCTCGGGGCCGATCGGGTTGACGCTGGAGTTGCGGTACTTGTGCGGCTGCTGGCCTGTGGTCAGCGGGCTGGACACGTTCATGCCGCCGTGGACCTCGCGGTTCCCGTACTCGGCCTTGAGGGTGTAGTCGAAGGTCTCCGACGGGGCGTAGCGCAGGGTCAGGCGGGCCAGCTGCATCTGGTTGCCCGGCTCGTCGGTGCCCAGGGTGCGGTTCTCGATGTAACCGTCCTGATCGACGAAGCGCACAGCAAGGCGGCCGCTGAGGCTGTCGGTGATCGGCCCGGCGACGTGGCCGGTGATCTCGGCGCCTTTGAGGTCGAAGTTGTAGACCGCGGTCAGTTCACCCTCGGGCGAGGAGGTCGGGCCCGCGGAGACGATGCTGACGGCGCCGGCGGGCGTGTTCTTGCCGAACAGCGCGCCCTGCGGACCGCGCAGGACCTCGACGCGGGCAAGGTCGAAGAACGGAGCCTGGGCCTGGCGGTTCTTGCCGGCGTAGACACCATCCATGTAGAGGCTGACTGACTGGTCGAACGAGAAGTTGGCCGGCGGCGAGCCGAAGCCCCGGATGGAGATCACGTCATTGCCGGCAGTGGATTCCACCGAGACGTTCGGCGCAAACTTCACCATCTGCTTGAAATCGTTGGTGCTGTAGTCGGCCAGCTTGTCGCCGGAGATGACCTCCATCGAGATCGGCACGTCCTGCAGTTTCTGCTCGCGCTTCTGTGCGGTGACGACGACTTCGCCGAGCGTGTTCTGGGTCTCGTCCGCCGCGGCGGCCATGGCGGCCGAGGCTGTCAGTGCGAACGCAAGCGCGCTGGTGGAAAATAGAATGCGACGGATCATGCCGTCCCTCCCCCGATGTGATGTTGTTGGTTCTGTTGTTCGAACGTTGCCGCGGAAGCTGCGCTACCGGGTTCTACATGTCAATTTACTTGACCTCGACAGCCTCCCGGTCGGCAGGCTCTCGCCCTCTTGCGTGGTTGGATTTCCGGGCCGCGGAGGCCGGAAGCGCTTCGTCCCGGATCATCGCCTGGACCAGCCGGCGACCGCGCAGGCCGTGGACATCCGCCCGCAGCGGGACCTCCTCGAACTCGCCGGACGCGGCGAGCAGGCGTTCGATCTCGCCGATCGCCTCGACATCCTCGGTGAAGATCTTCAGCGCCGAACCGGGGTCGGGCGGGTGGCTGCGGCTGAGCTCGTAGGTCGCCGGGTCGACGGCGCTCGAGGCGAAGTAGTGGCAGCTGTTCCGGGTGGCGGGCGTCACCGCGTGGAAGATCCGGATGTCCAGCAGCGGCGTGGCGGCGCCGGGATCGGAGCCGGCGCGGAAGTAGCGGTCGTGGCCGAAGTGGAAGCCGGGTGCGGCGAAGGTCAGCATGATCTCGCGGTCTACCGGCCCCTCGATCCCGCGGCTGCGCCGGACCCAGTCGGTGACATGGGCGTTGGCGATCCAGCGGGTGCTGCGGACCCAGCCCTCGCCCTCGTCGTGGCGTTCCTCGGTGGCGGCCACATCGCCGCCGCCGATGGTGTCGGCGTGCAGGACCGTCAGGTGTGTCAGGTCGAGCAGGTTGTCGTTGAGCAGCTGGTAGCGACCCTCGACGTGCCAGTAGAGCGGCGGTCGCTTGATCCAGTGCGGGTCGGTCAGGCCCAGCGCGCGGTGATCAGGGATCAGCGCAGGGTCGGCGCATTCCGGGTCGCCCGGCCAGATCCACAGCCAGTCCCATTGTTCGGAAACGGCATAGGCCTTGACCTGGCACCGGGGCGGAATCGTTGCCTGGCTGGGGATGTGCGAGCAGTGGCCATCGGCCTCGAAGCGCAGGCCGTGGTAGCCGCAGATCACCGCGTCGCCGTCCACGCGACCCTTTCCCAGGGGATAACCGCGGTGCGGACACCGCCCGGCCAGGGCCACCGCCTGACCCGCCTCGGTCCGGTAGAAAACCACAGGTTCGTCGAGAATGAAGCGCTCGAGGGGCGTGCGTCCGACCTCAGCCGACCGCGCCGCCACGTACCAGCGGTTTCGCGGGGCAAAGAACCCGGCTGGGAAGGGGTACATCCCCGCGATCCTCGTCGACGACCTGAGGTATTTATAATTAGATTGCTAAGTGTTTGTGTCAACAAAAGGCCGGCGAAGCGGTGCGCCTCGCCGGCCCGGTGTTGCCTGAAAGTCGCGCCGGCGGGCCGGCGCCGATCCTATTCCGCGGGCTCGAGCGTCCGGGCGCCGGCCTCCGCAGGGGTGCCGTCAGGATTGAGGACGAAGTTGCGGGTGCGCGAGCCGTCGGCGCGGGCGGCTTCGTGGCGGACATCTTCCGGGCCGAGCGCCTTGGTCCAGGCCGCGAACTCGAGCAGCGCGCCGTCGGGATCGAAGAAGTAGACCGAGCGCACAAAGACGTCGTCGGTGACGGTAGGCGAGATCTGGCGGGGCGAGTTGTCGTGGTTGGAGATCGCCGACACCGCGATGCCCTTGGCCTTCAGGCGCTCGTAGTATTCGTCGAACTTCTCGGGCGCGACGTCGAAGGCTATGTGGTTCATCGAGCCGTGGGCCGAGGCAAGGCTGCCCTGGCCGGGCAGGTTCACCGGCGCGGACACGCCGGGCACTGCTTCCTTCGCTTCCGGGAACCAGAAGAAGGCCAGCGAGTCGCCGTTGCCGATGTCGAAGAAGAAGTGCTGACCCATGTCCCCGGGCAGGTCGATGGTCTTGGTCAGCGGCATGCCGAGGATGTCACGATAGAAGTGGACAGTCCGGGCCATGTCCTTGCAGACGAGGGCCAGGTGATTCACGCCACGAATTTCGAATTCCCGATTCGCCGGCTTCGGCATGTCATCCTCCTGATCGCGGGCTCGGCATGGCCCGTTCGAATTTTCCGTGCTCAAGTAAACGCCTGTCGAAGCGTTTCGTCAATTTCCTTGACACTCGGCGCGATCGGGCGATTTCGCAGGCGACAGACGCTGGACCGAAGACGCTTAGCCTTCTAACTATTGTGCGATGCAACCGGACGCTGACATGCTGGCGGCGCTGCGGGCAGGCGGGTTCCTGGCCCCCGGCGCGGCGCCCGATCTGCACCCCCTGACGGGGGGCGTGTCGAGCGATGTGTTCCGGCTGGAGACGACGGATGGCCCCGTCTGCGTGAAGCGCGCGCTGGAAAAGCTGCGGGTGGCGGCCGACTGGCGCGCGCCCGTGGAACGCTCCCACTACGAGGTGGAATGGCTCCGCACCGCCCGCGCCTTTGCGGGCGCGGCTGTGCCGCAGGTGCTGTTCGAGGCGCGCGAAGCCCACGTCTTCGTCATGGGGTTCTTCGATCCGGACAACCACTCGGTGTGGAAGCAGGACCTCGCGGAGGGCCGGGTTGACGCGGATTTCGCCGGTCAGGTCGGACGCCTGGTCGCCGCGATCCATTCAGGGTGCGCCGGCTCGCCGGAGATCGCCGCGCGGTTTCCCACCACGGCCCTGTTCGAGGACCTGCGGCTGGCGCCGTTCCTGCGCCACTGCGCCGGGGTCCACCCGGACCTTGCGGCGAAGCTGACAGCCCTGGCCGACCGCACGGCGGCGGCGCGAATCTCGCTGGTGCACGGCGACGTCAGTCCGAAGAATATCCTGCACGGCCCCGACGGTCCGGTGCTGCTGGACGCCGAGTGCGCCTGGTATGGCGACCCGGCTTTCGACCTGGCGTTCTGCTCGGCGCACCTGTTGCTGAAGTCCGTCTGGAAGCCGCCCCATGCCGAGGCCTTCCTGGCCAGCCTTACAGCGCTGAACGGCGCCTATCTGGCGGGCGTCGACTGGGAGCCGGCGCCCGGCCTGGACGCAAGGGCCGCGGAGCTGACGGCGGCGATCCTGCTGGCGCGGGTCGATGGCAAGTCGCCGGCGGACTATCTCAGGACGCCGGAGGATCGCGGCTTCGTCCGCGAAACCGCGCGCGCGCTGATTTCGGACGGCCCCGCGACCATGGCGGGGCTGGCGAGTTTCTGGACCGGGAGACTGCAGGGGCGATGAAGACCACGATCACGGCGGTGCGGGCGCGCCAGGTCTGGGACTCCCGGGGACGACCCACGGTCGAGGCCGAGGTGACTCTCGCAGGCGGCGCGCTCGGCCGCGCCTGCGCTCCGGCGGGCGCGTCCATGGGCGCCCATGAGGCCTGGGAGCTGCGCGATGGCGGCGAGCGCTTCGGTGGCCTGGGCGTGGATCGCGCGGTCGCCTCGGTTAACGGCGAGATCGCCGCGCGGCTTCAGGGCCGCGACGCCCTGGACCAGGCCGCGCTCGACGCCGACATGGTCGATCTGGACGGCACGCCGAACCTGTCGCGGCTGGGGGCCAACGCCATCGTGGCGGTTTCCCTCGCCCTGCTGGATGCGGCTGCCGCCGGTTCGGGTCTGCCGCGCTGGGCCCTGCTGGCGGAAGGCCGCAAGGTGAGGATTCCCCTGCCGGAGATCCAGATCTTCGGAGGCGGCGCCCACGCGGGTCGGCGCACTGACGTGCAGGACTTCATGATCATGACGCCCCGGGCCGAGACTGTCCGCCAGGCCTTCGAGATCACCGCCGATGTGTTCCGCGCCGCCGGACGGCTGATGGCCGACACCGGACGCCTGGCCGGGGCCGCCGACGAGGGCGGCTGGTGGCCGATGTTCTCCTCGAACGAAGACGCTCTCGACGCCCTGGTGCAGTCCATCGAGCGTTCAGGCCACCGCCCGGGCGAAGATGTCTTCATCTCGCTCGATGTGGCGGCCAACGAGCTCCACGCTGACGGCCGCTATCGCCTGGGCCTGGACGGGTCCGACTTCTCCAGCGGCCAGATGGTCGAACGCGTCGCCGACTGGGTGCGGCGCTATCCGATCCTGTCGATCGAGGATCCGGTGTCGCAGGACGACCTCGGCGGGTTCGCCCTGGCCACGGCGGCGTTCGGCCAGACGACCCAGCTGATCGGCGACGACATCCTGGTCACCGACGCTGACCGGGTGCGGAAGGCGGCGGCGGCGGGGGCCGGCAATGCCGTGCTGGTCAAGGTCAACCAGGCCGGCACCGTCAGCAAGGCCAAGGCGGCTCTTGATGCGGCGAAGGCTCTCGGCTGGGGCGCCATCGTCTCGGCCAGGTCGGGCGAGACCGAGGATGTCAGCATTACCCACCTGGCCGTGGGCTGGGACGCCGGCCAGCTCAAGGTCGGCAGCTTCGCGAGGTCCGAGCGCATGGCGAAGTGGAACGAACTGCTGCGGATCGAGGAAGCGATGGGCCCTGATGCGGTCTTCGCCGGCGCCTCGGCGTTCGCGCCATCCGTGGCGGCGGCCCTGGGATGAAGGCGGTCCTGCACTACCGGGCAAGCGACGGCTTCCGCGCCGCCCTGGCCCGCGACGCCGCTGCCGCCGGGATCGACGCCGTGACGGTGGACGAGTTCGACGATGAGGGCTTTGCCCGTGAGATCGCCGACGCCGACGCCCTGCTGCACGTCCTGAAGCCGGTGACCGCCACGATGATCGCCGCCGCCCCCAGGCTGAAGCTGATCCAGAAGATCGGCGTCGGTGTGAACACCATCGATCTGGAGGCCGCCCGCGCGGCCGGGGTCGCTGTGGCCAACATGCCGGGGACCAACAGCCAGGCGGTGGCCGAGATGACGCTGGCGCTGATGCTGGCGGTCCTGCGGCGGCTGTCCTACCTCGATCCTCTGACCCGGCGCGGGGAGGGGTGGTCGCCGGACCTGGCGCTGATGGACGGCGTGGGCGAGATCGCCGGTCGCACCGTCGGCTTCCTGGGCTACGGCGCGGCGCCGTCGCGACTGGGCGCGGCGCTGGAGGCCCTGGGCGCGCGGGTGATCTACAATGCCCGCGGACCCAAGCCGGACCTGCCCGGCCGGTTCGTGGACTTCGACGCCCTGCTGGCGCAGGCCGACATCCTGTCGCTGCATATCCCACTGACGCCGGAGACCGAGAAGGTCATCGGCCGCGCCGCCCTGGCGGCGATGCGGCCGGGCGCGATCCTGATCAACACCGCCCGCGGCGGCCTGGTGGACGAAGCCGCCCTGGCCGAGGCGCTGATCTCGGGACGCCTGCGCGGCGCCGGACTGGACGTGTTCGCGCAGGAGCCGGTGGATCCCGCCAACCCTCTGCTGGAGCTGCCCACCGTGGTCGCCGCGCCGCACATGGCCTGGCTGACGCCGGAGACCCTGGACCGCAGCCTGGCGGTCGCCTTCGAGAACTGCCGGCGCATCGCCAGCGGCGCCGACCTGCTCAACCGGATCGTCTGATGACCGCCCCTTCGCACCCCGCCGTCGTGTTCGCCTCGGGCCAGCTGCTGACCGAGGATGTCTGGGCGCCGCAGGCCGTGGCGCTGTCTCCGGACTACGAACTGCTGGTGGCCGACCACACCCATGACGACACCATCGCCGGCATGGCCGCCCGCCTGCTGGCCGACGCGCCGGCTCGGTTCCATCTCGTCGCGCACGCCATGGGGGGCTTCACGGCCTTTGAGGTGATGCGCCAGGCGCCGGAACGGGTGCTCAGCCTGGCGCTGATCGCCACCCTGGCCCCCAATGACGGCCCCGCACAGACCGAGCGCCGGCAGGGCTACATCCGGCTGGTGGAGGCGGGCCGGTTCGACGGCGTGGTCGAGGAACGCATCCCAATCCTGGTCGCGCCTTCGCGCCGCGACGACGGGCCACTGCTGGCCGTGATTCGCCGGATGGCCGCCGACACCGGTCCGGAGCGCTTCCTGGCCCAGCAGCGCGCCATCATGGGACGCGCCGACAGCCGCCCCTCGCTGGGCGCCATCCACATCCCGACCCTGCTGATCCGCGGAGACCAGGACGGCATCACCAGCCAGGCGCACCAGGACGAGATACTGGCGGCGATCCCGCAGGCGCGGCTTGTCACCCTCGCCGGCTGCGGGCACCTGCCCACCCTGGAGATGCCCCAGGAAACCAACCGGATACTGCGGGACTGGCTGGCCGGGGCTTCCGCCTAGCGCCGCACCCGATTCGGAGCGCCCGCCGCACTCGTCGTGGACTACGCTAGATTGTCGAGATAGCCTCGGCTCGACCGGCAAGTGAAGCGCGCGACCTCGCGCCGCCGCAAAGCCTGTCGGTCGCGGGGCATTTCAATCGCAAGCTTTCGGATACTGGAATCTGCGGCGTGATCCTGGACGTGGCTGAACACGGGTTACTGGTGCGCTTCTTGCAGAGGCGATCACCGGGGCTCCATTTCTCTGGCGAGGACGCGTGATCACTCCGGACAAGCGAGCGGCGGCCGTCCGGAAAGCCCTGGCGCGCGGCGATCTGCTGGGGGCTTACGACGCGGTGGTCCGCCGGGGCGACACCGAGGACCAGGAACTGAACTACCTGGAGGTGCTGACCCTCGCGCGACTGGGCGACACCCAGCGGGGGCTGCGGCTCTATGACGACTACCGGCTCGCCGAAATGGGGGACGTCGACTCCCTCTCGCTGAAGGCGCGGCTGCTCAAGGATCTCGCCTTCGCCGCCGGGGCCCAGCCCGATCCTGACCTGCTTCTGGAAGCCTGCAGCCTGTACGTGGCGACCTACCGCAGAACGCGGTCCAGCTATCCGGCCATCAACGCCGCCACCCTGGCCAAGATCTCAGGCCGTCCCCGGCTGGCCGCCAGCCTCGCCCGGGCCGTCGTGCGCGAGACGGCGGCCGACCGGCGCAGCGGCTATTTCTCCCTCGCGACCCTGGCAGAGGCCCTGGTGGTGCTGGGCGACATCGACGGGGCGCTGGAGGCGCTCAACCGGGCGATGGAGCAGCGTGACGCCGAGGTGGGTGCGCGATCGACAACCGTGCTGCAGCTCCAGCGCCTGATCGCCGCCCAAAGCGACGCCGCCGGCATGCAGCGCCTGCTGGACCTGATCCAGCCGCCCCGCGTGGCGATGTTCTGCGGCAATATCTTCGTCGCCGACGCCGAACTGGAAGCCACGCTCGCCGCGCGGATTCGGGACCATATCGCCCAGGAGCGTGTCGGCTTCGCCTATGGAGCCCTGGCGGCCGGCGCCGACATCCTGATTGCCGAACAGCTCCTCGCGGCCGGGGCGGAACTGCACGTCGTGCTGCCGTTCAACGAAGCCGACTTCCTGGAGCAGTCGGTGGCGCCGGCTGGGGAGGACTGGGTCCGGCGCTACGAGGCCTGTCGGACCGCCGCCACGACGCTCACCTTTGCCAGCAACATGGCCTACATGGGCGAGCATGAGCAATTCGCCTACGGCTCCAAGGTCACCATGGGGATGGCCCAGGTCCGGGCCCGGCAGCTGCACGCCGAGCCGATACAGCTGGTCATCGTAGAGGACCGCGGCGCCGGCACCCTCAGCGCTTCCGACGTTGTCACCTGGCGCGCGACCGGCGCCCGTTCCGTGGTCGTGACCACGCCCACCCTCATCCGGCCGGCAATGCCGCCCCCGCCGCCGAAGTCCACGGTAGAGCGCGGAGCCTACGGGATCATGTTCACCGACTATCCCGGCTTCTCGAAGCTGGACGAGCGTGTGCTGCCACTGTTCTGGGAAGAGGTGATGGTCCGCGCCGCCCGCACCCTGGAGGACTACGGCGACGTGATCCGCCAGGGCAACACGTGGGGCGACGCGATCTTCGCGATCTTCCAGGACGCACCCACCGCGGCGGCCGCCGCCCTCGATCTCTGCGAGCGTCTGGCTCAGGTGGACTGCAAGGCGCTTGGGGTTCGCGAGGGGACCGCCATGCGCATCGCCCTGCACTACGGCGCCACCTACTATGGCTATGATCCCGTGACCAAGCGGACCAACTACTACGGAAACCAGGTGGCGCTCGCCGCACGGATCGAGCCGGTCACGCCGTCGGGCAGCGTCTATGTCACCGAGCCCTTCGCAGCCGTCCTCGAGATGGAGCACGACCACCCGTTCGACTGCAATTACGTGGGCAAGATCGAGCTGCCCAAGGGCTACGGGACCTATCCGCTGTATCGCCTGACCCGGCGGGCGAAGGCGGTCGAGAAGCCCCGTGCGGGCCGGACGCGGCGCCGGGCCGGCTGACGCGGCGCCGGGTCAGCCGGCCGTGTCGCCCCGGGTGCGGGCCTCCCGCGATGGCGCCAGGCTGGCGCAGGTCTGCGCCATCGACTTGGTGAAACTGGCCTCGGCGCCCAGGGTCTGGCGCAGAATGGCCATTCCGGCGGTGCAGTCCCTCCGCGCCTCCGCCATCCGCCCGGCCCGTGCCAGGACCTTGGCCCGGTTCACCAGCAGGTCGCCGTGGTTGGGGTGGATCTTGCCGTAGCCGACGTCGTAGTTGTGCTTGGCGTCGTCCAGCGTGACGAGGGCGGCTTCGGTGCGGCCCTGTTCGGACTCGATCAGGCCGAGGTAGACCTCTGCGATCCCGATCAGGAAATGCGGCCCGTCGAAGGCCTTGCGATAGATCTCGACGGCCTCGCGCAGCGACCGCTCCGCCGCGCCCAGTTCGCCCAGGCCCTGCTGGATCTGCCCCTGCATCGACAGGGTGTCGGCCAGGATCGGATTGTCCGCGTCCAGCACCGACCGCTCGATCGCCAGGGCGTTGGCGATCCGCTGCCGGGCCCGCTTCAGGTTGCCGGCGTTGAACGAGTTCTGCGCCAGCGCGAACCAGGCCTTGCCCGTCGAGAGGTGGTTCTCGCCCAGCGACTTACGGAACAGCGTCAGGGACTCCGAGAGCGAGGTCTCGGCGGCGCTGAACTGGCCGTCGTCGGAGAGCAGCAGTCCGCGATTGTTCAGCGCCATGGCCAGCGCGCCGGGCGGGGCGTCGTCGGCTGCGCGGTAGTAGACCAGCGCCCGGTCGAAGGCGGCGACTCCGGCCTTCACGTTCGACGCCGAGGTCTGGATGCGGCCCTCGGTCAGCGCGGCCAGGGCGCGGGCGCTGGCATTTTCCTTGGTGTCGGGGCCCAGCAGGGTCTCGGCGCGCCGGACCGCGGCCAGGGCTTTGTCGAGGTTGCCCTTCTTGGCGTAGGTGGTGGCCAGCACCAGCAAGGCCTCCGCCCCGGCGGACCCCGACTTGTCGATCATCGGCATCGACGACTCGAAGGCGTCGCTGGCCTCGTTGAGCAGCCCGAGGTTGTTGTAGGCCCGCCCGAGCGTGGCCAGCAGCCGCGCCTGGATCGCCGGCTGGTCGGCCAGTTCGCGCCGGGCGCGCTCGGCGCTTCGGCCCAGGATGGTCAGGGCGGTGATGGTGCGCGGGTTGTCGGTGGCCGGGTTCGAAAGTTCGAAGGTGCCCACCAGATAGTCCGACGCGGCCCGCGCGGCGGCGGCCTCATGCTGGGCGATGGTGCGCTGGGCGTTAGCTTCGATCCGCAGTGAGTTGGCATAGAAGGCGAGGCCGCCGGTCACGACCATCCCGAACACCGCGCCGCTGGCGACCGTGGTCATCAGGGCGATCCGGCGCTGGGTCTCGCGCCGGACCAGTTCGTCGAGCTTGAGGCCGGTGAGTCCCGCCACCAGCTTCTGGACCGCGAGTTTCAGTCCGTCATGGTCGCGCCGGACGTCGGCGGCGATGGGTTCGGCGGGGGTATCCGACAGCTTGCCGTCGGGTCCCATGCGAAACCGCAGAGCGACGGGAAAGCACTCCTCGGCTTCGCGGCCCGGCATGTCGGTGGCGTTCGGCTCGCCGTCGGCCACCAGCCCCAGCACCCGGCTGTCGCCATGGACCCGCTTGAACTCGAGGATTTCCTCGTTGACCCAGCGCGACCTGGCCGACGCGGGTGAGCAGATGACGATGAGGAAGTGTGACTGCCGCAGGGCGACGCTGAGTTCGGCGCTGAGGTCGCCCGAAGCGGGCAGTTCCTCGCGGTCGCGGAAGATCGGCCGCAGGCGCCGCGGCACCTTGCCGACGGTCGTGGTTCGTCCGATCACCTTGGAGGGTATCGGATAGGTTTCCAGCGCGCGGTGAAGCTGCTTCGCCAGACCCTGGTCGCGATGGCTGTAGCTGATGAACGCCCGGTAGGCGAAGGCCTCGGTCGTCCCGTCGTCAGGTGCGGCGGCGTCCAGCGTCATACCTTAGCTGTACGCCACCTGATGCAGGCGCCGCAACGCCGCTTGGAGCGGCCTGCGGCGCCGGGTTCAGGTCAGATGCGGGCGAAGGCCGTCCGCCGGCGGCGCAGGGACGCGCCCAGCAGCCCGAAGCCCATGATCATGGTCATCCAGGTCGACGGTTCCGGCACGCCGGCGGTGATCACGCGGAACGGGTCGAACTCGACCGGGTCGAACACGATGCCGGTGATCGGGTTGCCGAAGTTCTGGTCGTTCAGCGGCATGCTGATCATTTCCATGTCGCCGAGGGCGCTGAACTGCGACAGCGAGTCGACGCCGCCGCCGCGGCCGATGGGATCGCCGAAGCCCGAGTAGGCGACCAGGCAGGTGACGGCGGTGATGCAGTCGGCCCGGGTGTAGGCCGTGACGCGCGTCTGATAGCTGATGGTCTGGCTCTGGCCCTCGGTCAGGTAGGCGTTCAGCGGCACCACGATGTCGGTGGCGTCCCACGCGAAGGCATAGGCAAAGGGATTGTTCGGCGTGTCGTGGACCGCCGTGAAGCCGGTGAGGGCGACCGAGGCGTCATTGAGGTTATAGGCCTGCTGAACGTTGCCCTCGGTATCGAAGTACAGGCTGATCGATCCGCTCAGCGAATACAGGGTTTGTTCAAGGCTGGTGATCTCGAAATCGAAGTCGGCGAAGGCGAAGGGGTTGGTGATCCCCGTGCCGACCGTCGAGACCAGATCCTGGAACGTCAGGGCCGAATTGGTCTGGCCGTAGCCGGTGAAGATGTTGTTGTCGGTGGCCGGACCGACGCGATCCTGCAGATAGAAGCCCAGACCCGCGGGGATGATCGTCGAACCAAAGTTGGTGACCTCGATGTCCTGCCCGCCGAAGTTCGAGATGGTGATGTCCACGCCGGAGCGGGAGGTCGCCGCCGAGAAGGGCCCGGAAACCGCCACGCCGCTTTCGAAGCTGACATGACTCTGCGTGATCTCGACGATCGCCTCGAAGCTGCCGCCCCTGCCGCCGGACGACCAGATGCCGTCGGTTTCGCCGTTCCCGTAAAGGGTGGTGCCGCCCGGGGTGGCGTTACGGGTCAGCGAGGCGCTGGTGGCCCCCGTTGCATCGATCGTCTGGGCCTGAGCGGCGGCTCCCGCCGACAGGATGACGCAGGCTACTGTAAGTCCAAGACCGCGCATTTGCGCCCCCATGTAAATGGTTAACGGAAAATGGTTAATCGTCCGATTATTAACTCATTTTTAAGGATAGCATAAAATTCCACTTGTCAGAATCGATTCTCTTGATGGGCGAATTCATCATTCAACTGTCCAGAATTCAGGCAGACCGGCTCATGACTTCTGAAGGTCGTTAACCATATTCGAGACAAGCACAGACGGGCGCTCGCTCGCCTGCAGGTGCGGGCTTTGTGCGGTCTGAGGTGTCCGGAGGATGTACGGTGGATGGGTGGTCGCGGTTGCGCGGCCGCGGCGCGGGCATTTGCGCCGTGCGTCGGTCCGCGGCCGACGGCCGCGTCAGGGAGGGGAGACGCCCGCGGCGAACCGCGGGCCGGGGTCTAGCGCCCGGTCAGTTCCCGGCGGACGATCGCCGCGCCGTCGGCCATGGCCTTCAGCTTGCCGAAAGCGACCTCGCGGCTCTGGTATTTCATGCCGCAGTCCGGGGCGATGATCAGGCGCTCGGCGTCGATGAAGGGCAGGGCCTTGCGGATGCGCGCGGCCACGGTCTCGGCGGTCTCGACGCCCGGGTCGTTCAGGTCGATCACACCGTACATGATGTGCTTGGTGGGCAGTTCGCGCAGGATCGACGGGTCCAGATTGGGCTGGGCGGCCTCGATGGAGATGATGTCCACGTCCGAGGCTTCCAGTTCCTCGAGGAACGCATAGCCGCCCGGCTTGGCCGCGCCCTTGTGTACGTAGGCGTAGCCGAAGCAGATGTGCAGGGCGGTCAGGCCGCCGACGCCCTTCACGGCGCGGTTGATCGCGTCGATGGCGAAGCTGCGAGCCTCGTCGGCCTTGGCCTGCAGGTAGGGCTCATCCAGCTGCACGATGTCGACGCCGGCGGCGAACAGGTCGCGGGCCTCGGCGTTGACCGCGTCGGCGTAGTCCATGGCGAGGCTGCGGGCGTCTGGATAGTAGTCGTTCTGCGCCTGCTGGGTCATCGTGAAGGGGCCGGGGATGGTGATCTTCACCGGCGCGCCGGCGCGGGCCTTCAGGAATGCGGAGTCCTGGGCCTCGATCGGGCCGGTCCGGCGGATCGGGCCTGCGACCCGGGGCACCGGGTTCATGGCGCCGGTGCGGTCCATGGCCTGGCCAGGGGTGTCGATGTCGATCCCCGCCAGGGCGGTCGCCAGCCGGTTCGAATAGCTCTCGCGGCGCATCTCGCCGTCACCTATGATGTCGATCCCGGCCAGCTTCTGGTCGCTGATCGCCATCAGGGTCGCGGCCTCCTGTGCGTCGGCCAGCAGGGCTTCGGGAATGCGCCACAGCTCCTTGGCGCGGACGCGCGGCGGCAGACGGGACTTCAGTCCCTCGCGGTCGATCAGCCAGTCGGGCTGGGGATAGCTGCCGACAATGGCCGTCGGAAGCAGCGGCAGGCCCAGAAGCGACATCGCGACAATTCCCAAATTCGTTAGAATACTATCTATTCCGTAGGAAGACCCCGGCGACCTGTCAACGGGACGCGGATTGCGGCGCAGGTGTCCGGATGAAATGGTCAGGGAATGAGCGACACCGAATTCTACGCCGATCCGACCAACAGCATTGGCTACCTGACCCGCATCGCCTTCCGCGCCTTTTCCCGGGCGCTGGAGGTGCGCACCGCCCCGCACGGCGTATCCAGCGGGCAGTGGCGCTTCCTGCGGGTGCTGTGGCGCGAGGATGGCCTCACCCAGCGCGAGCTTTCGCGCCGCGTGGGCATGCGCGAGCCGACCACGGTCATCGCGCTGAAGAGCCTGGAGCGCAGCGGGTTCGTCACCCGCCAGAAGTCAGTCGAGGACCGCCGCAAGGTGCATGTCTTCCTCACGCCGGAGGCTCGGGCGCTGGAGGCGACCCTGCTGCCGGCGGTCTCCGTGGTGAACGCCGTGGCGCTCGCCGGCCTGACGCCTTCCGAGGTCGAGATCCTGCGGCGGGCCCTGACCCAGGTGGGACGCAACCTGGCCATCGACGCCGACGAAGAAACCTCCACCGACAGCGCCGCCTGAGCGCCAGCAGGAACCCACGCCCATGACCGTCAGACTTCTCGCCTTTGCCGGCAGCACCCGCGCTGGCTCGCTGAATCAGGCCCTGCTCGACCTGGCGGTCGCCGAGGCCCGGCGGCAGGGCGCGGAGGTCACCTCGATCCGGCTCAAGGATTTCGACCTGCCGCTGTATGACGGCGACCTCGAGGCCAGCGATTTTCCGGCGAAGGCGCGGGAGTTGAAGGGCCTGTTCCGCGCCCACCACGGCGTCCTGATCGCCTCGCCCGAATACAACGGCTCGGTCTCGGGCGTGCTCAAGAACGCCATCGACTGGGCCACCCGCCCCACCGATGGCGAGGGCCTGGTGGCGCTCAGCGCCTTCCGCGGCAAGGTGGCCGGCCTGATGGGCGCCTCGCTCAGCCCCTTCGGCGGCCTGCGTGGCGTCACTCACCTGCGGCAGATCCTGGGCACGATCCAGGCGGTGGTGGCGACCGAACAGGTGCTGGTTCCCGCCGCCCATACCGCGTTCGACGAGTCCGGCGCGCTGAAGGACCCGCTGCCCGCGCAACTGCTCGGCGGCCTCGTGGCGCGGGTGATCGACCTGGCGGAGCGGCTGGAGCCGCCTATCTCCTAGCCGCGGCGTCGAAGGGCAGGGCGTAGCCGGTCAGGCGCTGGCGCAGCAGCTTCTTGTCGATCTTGCCGGTGGGGCCCAGCGGGATCTCGTCGACGAACACCACGTCGTCGGGCATCCACCACTTCGCGATCCTGCCGTCGAGATAGTTGAGGAACTCGCGCCCCTCGGCCTGCTCGCCTGGCTTGAGCTGGACCAGCAGGATCGGCCTCTCGTCCCACTTCGGATGGGTGACGCCGATCACAGCGCACAGCGCCGCCTTGGGGTGACCGGGCCTTCGACCGAGCGGGTCACCACTTCGCGGTCGCCGTGCCAGCGCGCGGCGTGGTCGAGCAGCTTGTCCAGCGTCAGCGACCAGTCCTGCATCAGCGCCTTCATGGCGATAACCCTCCGCTTGCATCTGGATCGGGCATAATAGTTAGATTACGAAGTGTCTATCGAGCGGGCCGGAACCCGCCGCAAGCTTAGGGGAGAGCGTGGCCATGGACGACAGCGACCTGATGGCGAAGGTGGACCGGCAGTTCATCGGCATGGTGTCGCCGACCTCGCCGCGCATCCAGGCCGGCGGCCATCCCTGCCAGGGCATCTACACCACGCCCAAGGGCGTGCGGCCCAAGACCGCCTTCATCGCCACCCACTACAACGTCGACTTCTCCGAACATTACATCGCCCCCTACCTGGCCACGCGCGGCTACGGCTTCCTGGGCTGGAACACGCGCTATCGCGGCGCCGAGGACCAGTTCCTGCTGGAGCACGCGGTGATCGACATTGGCGTCGGCATGCGCTGGCTGCGTGAGCAGGCGGGCGTCGAGACCATCGTCATTCTCGGCAATTCGGGCGGCGGCTCGCTGATGGGCGCCTACCAGGCCGAGGCCATCGCGCCCACGCTCAGCGACCTGGTCCAGGGCGCGGGCCTCGAGGCCTTGCACACCTTGCCCAAGGCCGACCTCTACATCTCGCTCAACGCCCACCAGGGCCGGCCCGAAGTGCTGACCGACTGGATGGACGCCTCGGTCGTCGACGAGTTCGATCCCGTCGCCACCGACGAGAGCCTGAACCCGTTCAACCCGGACAATGGCCCCCCCTATTCGCCGGAGTTCATCACCCGCTACCGCGCCGCCCAGCGGGCGCGAAACCAGCGCATCACCGACTATGCCAAGGCCGAACTGGCGCGGCTGAACGCGGCGGGCGTGCCCGACCGGCTCATGCCGCTGTTCCGTTGCTGGGGCGACCTGCGGTTCATGGACGGGTCGATCGATCCGTCGCAGCGGAAGTCGCCGGCGTGCTACCGGGGCCACCCCGCTGTCGCCAACAGAACCCCCAGCATCGGCCGGGCCAACAACCTTAAGACCTGGCTGTCCATGTGGAGCCTGGAGACGTCCAAGTGCCAGGGCGCCGAGCAGCTGGCGAAGTTCGACCTGCCATGCCTGGTGGTCCAGGGGTTGGCCGACACCGGCGTCTTCCCCAGTGACGCCCACAAGATATTCGGCAACATCGGGACCAGCGACAAGGAACTCGAGCTGATCACCGGCGCCCACTATTTCGAGGACAGCCGCGCCGAGCGGGACAACATGGCGGACCTGCTGGCCGCCTGGGTCGCCAAGCGGCGGTAGGAGAATATTCCATTCCGCTCACCCCGGCGAATGCCGGGATGAGCGGCATTGGGGCAGGATTCCAGGACTGTCTGTCAGCCCTTCGCGTCGTCCGGCGTGAAGGTCATGGGCGGACCCCAGTCCTCGTTCAGCGCCTGGGCGGCGCGGGTGACCGTCGATCTGCCCAGCCGCCGGCTCAGCTCCTCGCCCAGCACGATCATCGCCTGCTGCGCGTCCCGGCGCATGGTTTCGCCCAGAGGCGTCAGCTGCACGACCTTCACGCGTCGATTGGAGGCGTCGTCGGTCAGCGCGATCATGCCCAGCCCGACCATCTGGTTGATCGTCGCGTGGATGGCCTGGCGGCTGACGCCCATGTTGCGGGCGATGTCCGAGGGCCGGCGCACGCCCAGGACGATGTTGGCCATGACCATCGACTGGGGCCGGGTGACCGAAGGCCATCCCCGCGCCTGGAGATAGTTCTGCAGCCCCTCATCGAACCAGTAGAAGCCCTGCAGCAGCGAGAGCAGCAGATGCCTGATGTCGTCGTCCGCCGTCACCGCGATGTCAGCCTCCCAGAACCCGGAGGTCTTGGTGGGATGCTTCCGTCCGGTTGTCAAAGCACCTGACTACTCGGCGGCTTCGGTCCTGGCCGCATCGCGCGTGGTGAAAGTCCGCCAGTCCGTCCCCTTGGTGATGATGCCTTCGAACGAGGCAAGGTCGGCGTGGCGGACGCCGCCCTCGGCGCCGATGGCCGGCCTGCCCTCGGCCACCGCCTTCGCCGCGGCGGCCATCTGCCGGCGGAACTGGATGATCGCCACGTCGCTGGCGCCCAGGTGGTCCTCGCTGCGGTCGGCGATCGGACCCATGCTTTCCCACATCGCCATGTCCTGTGCGGGGATGCCGAGAATGCCGGTGAAATCGCCGGCCTTCATCTTCGCCCGATCCTGCATGTAGTTGTTCTGCAGGTTACGGACCTTGCGCCAGTCGGCATCGAGGTCGACCCCGGGCACGGCCATGCAGAACTGCCGCCAGGCGTCCTGGCCGATCCCCTTCGTGGGGTGCCAGGCCATCCAGTAGAACATGCAGTTCTCGTCATCAATGGGCACCAGCATCTGGGCCAGGTTGTACTTGTCGTTCGGCGGGATCAGCACCGTGAAGGGGGCGATGAACACGGTCGTGCGGATGTAGTCGTGGGTCTCCGGGTTCACGATCGGCTTGCGGATCGCCGCATAGTGAAAACCGAAGTCCGTGATCTCGGCCTCGAGCCGGGGCGCCTTGTCGTTGGACGGGCGTAGCCAGGCGGTCTCGGTGGCGGTGGAGCCTTCGACCTCGGCGGTCGGCATGTTGGTGGAGTGCAGGCTGGACGAGTGGGCGGAATCGATCGCCCCCTCGAGGACCTGGGCCCAGTTGCAGGCCGCGTGAATCTTCACGATCGAGATCCGGGTGTCCGGCGTCGGCGCCCAGGCAGGGGTCTCGAAAGGCCGCACCGCATCGGCCTCGCCCATCCACACCCAGACGAAGCCGGCGGCCTCGACGGTGGGATAGGCCCGGGCCTTCAGGTTATGCATCGGGCTGCCGGCCGGCTCGGACGACATCTCCTGGATCACACCGTCCACGCCGAACTTCCAGCCGTGATAGAGGCAGCGCAGGCCGCAGTCCTCGTTGCGTCCGAAGACCAGCGATGCTCCGCGGTGCGGGCACTTCTCGTCCAGCACGCCCACGCGGCCCTTTGAATCCCGGAAAACGACCAGGTCCACACCCAGCAGCCGGGCCCTGATCGGCGCGCCGTCGGGCTCGGCCACTTCCTCGGCCATGCAGGCCGGCAGCCAGTGTTGGCGCATCAGCCGGCCCATGGGGGCCTCGCCCTGAACGCGGCAGAGCAGCTCGTTGTCGGCGGGGCGCATCGCGTGTTTCCCTGGGCTTGACGCTCGGGTCCGGAATAAGACTTAGATATCTAATCAATTTAGTCGCAGGCGCCGCGCCTGTCCAGCGAGGGGGCGCAAGACCAGGGTATGGCGGAACGCCAACTCCGTATCGGGGTGCTGGGACTGAGCCGCGGCTTCGTGCTGATGCGGCCAACGTTCCTGGCCGATCCGCGCTGCCAGCTGGTCGCCGCCGCCGACCCCCGGCCGGAGGCGCGGGCCGCCTTCGAGGCGGAGTTCGCGGGCCGGACCCATGAGACCGCCGAGGAGCTCTGCGCCGATCCCGAGGTGGAGGTGGTCTACATCGCCTCGCCGCACCCTCTCCATGCGGAGCAGGCGGTGCTGGCCGCGCGCCACGGAAAGCATGTGCTGGTCGAGAAGCCGATGGCGCTCAGCCTCGCCGAGTGCGCCGCGATGCAGGCCGCCGCGCGCGAGGCCGGGGTGCATCTGCTCGTCGGGCCCAGCCACAGCTATGACGCCCCGGTGGCCTGCGCGGCCGACCTCATCGCCAGCGGCGCCCACGGGCCCGTGCGCATGATCGCCGCCATGACCTTCACGGATTTCCTCTACCGGCCCCGTCGGCCCGAGGAACTGGACACCGCCCGCGGCGGGGGCGTGGTGTTCAGCCAGGCGGCCCATCAGGTGGATGTGGTCCGGCGGCTGGCGGGTTCGCCGGTGCTCAGCGTGCGCGCCCAGACCGGCGTCTGGGACCCCGACCGTCCGACCGAGGGCGCCTATCAGGCCTTCCTGGCCTTCGGGAACGGCGCGACGGCGACGCTCAGCTACTCCGGCTATGGCCGCTACGATACCGATGCGCTGATGGGCTGGATCGGCGAGACCGGCCTTCCCCGGGATCCCGCCCTCTATGGCGCGGCCCGCCTGAAACTGGCCGGGGCGGCGGAAGACGTCCTGAAGCGCCAGCGCGCCTATGGCTCGGGGCCGCCCGAGCTGCCCGACCCGGCTCGCCGCC
Source organism: Pseudomonadota bacterium (assembly GCA_963205005.1). Classification (GTDB taxonomy): domain Bacteria; phylum Pseudomonadota; class Alphaproteobacteria; order Caulobacterales; family Caulobacteraceae; genus Phenylobacterium. The sequence goes on along the minus strand of CAUJHW010000005.1, from coordinate 120,581 downwards.
ACGAGCACTTCGGCCATGTCATCGCCAGCTGCGAGCGCGCCGACCTGCGGCCAACGGCCACCGGGGTCGAGATCTACGCCGCCGACAGCCGCCGAACGATCGACCTGCCGCCGACGCCGGCGCCCCGCGCCGGGGTGATCCACGAACTGTGGCGCGCGGTGGTTGCGGGCGCGCCGCCGCTGCACGACGCCGCCTGGGGCGCGCACAATCTCGCCGTCTGCCTGGCGATCCTCAAATCCAGCTCGGAAGGCCGCGAGGTCGACCTGGGCGAACTGGAGACCCCGCGATGAGCAAGCTGCGCCTGACCCTGGCCTGCTGGGACTATGACCGCACCCGCGCCCTCGCCGACGGCCGGGTCAGCCCCGAGGGCATCGACCTGAACCTGATCCCGCTGCATGTGGAAGAGACCTTCTTCCGCATGCTCCGCAACCGCGAGTTCGACGCGGCCGAGATGTCGCTGTCGTCCTATTCGGTGTCGCTGATGCGCGATGACCCGGCGTTCATCGCCATCCCGGTGTTCCCGTCGCGCTTCTTCCGGCACTCCTGCATCTTCGTCTCGGCCAAGAGCGGCATCCGCGAGCCGAAGGACCTCATCGGCAAGCGGTTCGGCGTGCCGGAGTACCAGATGACCGCCCCGGTCTGGATCCGTGGCATCCTTTCCGACGAGTACGGGGTCGAACCTGCCAGCGTGCGCTATTTCACCGGCGGCGAGGAGGAGCCCGGCCGCGATGAGAAGCTGAAGCTGGACCTGCCGCCGCAGTTCAGCGTCACGCCCATCGGCCCCGGCCAGACCCTGTCGCAGATGCTGGCCGACGGCGAGATCGACGCCCTTCACACGGCCCGCACGCCCTCGACGTTCTATTCGCGGCCGGACGACGTGAAGCGGCTGTTTCCGGACTTCGTGCCGGTGGAGAAGGACTACTTCCGCCGGACCGGCATCTTTCCGATCATGCACGTCATCGCGCTGCGCCGGGACGTCTACGAGGCCAACCGCTGGATTGCCCAGTCGCTGTTCAAGGCGTTCTGCGAGGCCCAAAGGGTGGCCTATGACAACCTCGCGGTCACCTCGGCGATGATCTCCATGCTGCCCTGGCAGGTGGCGGCGGTCGAGGAGGCGCGCGCCGAGCTGGGCGACGACTGGTGGCCCTACGGCTTCGCGAAGAACCGGGCCGCGCTGGACACCTTCCTGCGCTACCACAACGAACAGGGTCTCTCGCGCCGCCGCCTGCAGCCAGAGGAGCTGTTCGCCCCGGAAACCTTTGAAGCGTTCAAGATCTGATGCCGGCCAGGGATCTCCAGCCTGCCGAGAGCCTCGGGTTCCAGGTGCGTCGATGCCACAGGGCGTTCGACCGCCTGCTGAACGCCCATCTGGCGCGCGACGGCCTCACAAGCGGCTTCTGGTACGTCCTGCGGGCGCTCTGGCAGGAGAATGGCGCGACCCAGAAGCGGCTGTCGCAGCTGAACAACGTGACCGAGCCCACCACCGTCACCACCCTGAACGCCATGACGGCCATCGGCCTGGTGCGGCGGGAGCGGAACGTCGAAGACCGCCGCAAGCTGAACATTTTTCTCACGCCCCGTGGCGAAAGCCTGAAGCCGGAGCTCATGCCCACGGCCCGGCGTATCAACGAGATCGCCAGCGCCGGCATCCCGCCCGCCGAGCTGGAGATCGGGCTGCGGGTCCTGAAGCGGATGTCTGAGAACCTGAGTCGCGAGGCCGCGCGGGTGAACGCCACCGGAGACGCCCCATGATTGTCCTCTTCGGCGGCCCGACGCCCAACGCCCGCAAGGTGGCCATCGCGCTCGAGGAAATGGGCCTGGCCTGGCGGCTGGAGCCCATCGACATCCTGGCGGGCGACCAGCTGACGCCGGAATTCCTTGCCCTCAATCCCAACAACAAGACCCCGGTGATCGTCGACGACGAGGGGCCGGACGGCGCCGGTCCCTTCGTGCTCAACGAATCCGGCGCGATCCTGCTCTATCTCGCCGAAAAGACCGGCCGGCTCTTACCCGCGGCCCCGCGCGATCGGGCGCTCTGCCACCAGTGGCTGATGTTCCAGATGTCGGGCGTCGGCCCGATGTTCGGCCAGAACGCCCACTTCTCGTACTACGCGAAGGACAAGCACCCCTACGCCATGGAGCGCTATGCCAGTGAGGTGACGCGCCTTCTGGGCGTGCTGGAGGGCCGGCTGTCGCAGAGCCCCTACCTGGCCGGCGCCGACTACACGATCGCCGACATCGCCACCTATCCCTACGTCCTGCGTCAGGTGGAGGCGCGCCGCGACCGACTGCCGGCCATGGCCCGCTGGTCCGACGCCATCGGCGCCCGCCCGGCGGTGCAGCGCGGCATGGAGGTGGGCCCCGCCCGAAAGGAAACCATCGAGGGCGGCCTGAGCGGACTCAGCGACGAGCAGCGCTCGATCCTCTTCGGCGCCCGGCAGTTCGGCAGCTAAGCCTCAGCGGCGGCGGGGAAGGTACGCCGGCCGGTCCTGGAACATCGGCGACTGCAGCCGCGAACGGTCCTGGAAGCCACCGGTGGTCACCGACGTCGTCACTGACCCGAAGCTGAAGGTGCGGGTCTCGCCGTAGCCCGCCTGACGGCCGTCGTAGGTTGTTCCGGCCAGCGGACGGCCCGAGCCCGCGAAGCCGTCGCGCAGCGAACTCCCTGCATCGCCGCGATCCTGTTTCAGGTGCGGCGCCTGGTCCCGGGTCGGGGCGGGCTGCACGGTCAGCGCCAGGCATGGGCTCGCGGCCAGCAGTCCGAGCGCGGTCAGGGTCAGCAGGATGCGCATCTGTGGAGGTCTCCGCGCACGGGCGCTGAACGGAGCCTAGGCCTCCGCCGCGGCCGGTCAAGCGACGCCTTCGACGAAGGGGGCTTCTGACGGCGTGGGTTGGTCGCTATCTGTGGACGGCAACAACAAGGATCCGGGCCATGGCCGCACATCTGAAGACCTTCGCCGCCGCCGCCCTGATGGCCATTGTCGGGACGGCCGCCTGCGCCCAGCCGGCCGGCGTCGAGACCCGCGCGCCAATCACCGCCTACAAGCCCGCCTTCGCCGGCCAGACCCGCGCGCCCGAACAGAAGCTGGGCGTGACGTTCCAGTCCACGACCGTCGCCCAGGGCCTGGTCTATCCCTGGTCGCTGGCCTTCCTGCCCGACGGCCGGATGCTGGTGACCGAGCGGCGCGCCGGCGCCCTGCGGATCGTCGGCAAGGACGGCGTGGTCTCCGCCCCCGTGGCCGGGACTCCGGTGGTGACCGCCGTCGGCCAGGGCGGTCTGCTGGACGTGGTCCTGGACCCGGCTTTCGCGAAGAACGGCCTCATCTACCTGAGCTACGCCGAACCCCAGGCGGACGGGACCAACAACACCGCCGTCGCCCGCGGCCGGCTGGTCGATGGCCCTCAGGCGCGCATCGAGGGTCTGACGGTGATCTATCACCAGAAGCCGTCGCTGGCCTCGCCGCTGCACTTCGGCTCGCGGCTGGTCTTCGCCCGCGACGGCAAGCTGTTCGTCACCCAGGGCGAGCGCTCGATCCTGGCGGGCCAGAAGCAGGCGCAGGACCTCGCAAGCGGCCTGGGCAAGGTGGTGCGGATCAACGCTGACGGCTCGATCCCCAAGGACAATCCCTTCGTGGGCAAGGACGGCGCCCGGCCCGAGATCTGGAGCTACGGCAACCGCAATATCCAGGCCGCGGCCCTGCATCCGCAGACCGGCGAGCTCTGGGTGGCCGAATACGGCCCGCAGGCCGGCGACGAGATCAACATCATCCGCAGGGGCCACGACTACGGCTGGCCGACGATCTCCTACGGCGTGAACTACGGTCCGGGTAAGTCGCCGATCACCGGCGGGGAGACCCAGCGCAAGGGCATGGAGCAGCCGCTCTACTACTGGGACCCGGTCGTCGCGCCCTCGGGCATGATCTTCTACACCGGCGGCCTGTTTCCGAAGTGGAAGAACAGCCTGTTCATCTCCGGCCAGCAGCCCCAGGGCCTGCCGGGCGGCAACATCACCCGGCTGACCCTCAAGGGCGAGCGCGTGGTCGGCGAAGAGCGCCTGGAGCTGCCCGGCACGCTGTGGCGCGACATCCGCCAGGGCCCGGACGGCGCCATCTACCTGCTGAAGGGCGGCCCGCTCGGTGCGATCATGAAGCTGACGCCCAAGGGCTAGCGACCGTACTCGATACTGCTCATCCCGGCGAATGCCGGGATGAGCGGCAGCGGTTGAACTCACTCGCGCTGAATTGAGCCCCGGCTCTAGCTGTCGAGGATCGCCACCGCGCGGATCCAGCCCGCCGAGGCCCCGGCGATCTTCACCGGGAAGCAGGAGAGGGTGAAGCCGTTGGCGGGCAGGGCGGCCAGGTTGGTCAGCTTCTCGATCTGGTAGTATTCGCGCAGCCGTCCGGCCTTGTGGCCTTCCCAGATGATCTTCGGGTCGCGCTTTTCCGCCCAACGTTTCGCGGTGTGGCTGAAGGGTGCATCCCAGGACCAGGCGTCGGTGCCGACAACCTTCACCCCGCGTTCGGTGAGGTAGAGGGTGGCTTCCTCGCCCATGCCGCAGCCCCGGTGGATGAAGTCCGGATCGCCGTAGGCGGCGCCGGCGGCGGTGTTGACCAGCACGATGTCCAGCGGCTGCAGGGTGTGGCCGATCCGTGCGAGCTCGGCCTCGACGTCGGCGGCCGTGGCCACATAGCCGTCAGGGAAATGGCGGAAATCCAGCTTCACGCCGGGCTGCAGGAAATACTCCAGCGGCCCCTCGTCGATGCTGGGCGCGGCGCGCACGCCGGTGGCCTGGTCGGTGGTCGAGTGAAAGTGCCACGGCGCGTCCATGTGGGTGCCGTTGTGGGTGGACAGCGTCACGCGCTCGACCGCCCAGCCCTCGCCATCAGGCAGGTCGCCCGTGGTCAGGCCGGGGAAATAGGCGGCCATCTGGGGCACGGTGTCCGCATGGCGGGAATAGGTCACCTGCGGCCGCATCTGCTCGGGATCGGAGATGATGTCGTTGGTGATCGGGATCGACAGGTCGACCAGGCGGCGAGCCATCAGAACACCCCCAGGGCGGCGCGGACCGCCAGCACCAGCAGGACCAGGGAAGCCACCATGAACAGCGCCCAGCGCAGCAGGATGATGTTGGTCGTCGCCTGAACCAGGCTGTGGACCACCCGCAGGCCGACATAACCCCACGCGAGCGCGGCGTTGAGCCCGTCGCCCAGCCCGGCGACCGCCAGGGCCAGCGCCGTGGCGTAGAAGATCGTCGGCTGTTCCATCAGGTGGTTGTAGTTGTCGGCCTTCCAGCGGACGTTCGCCGGGATCGCGGCGTTCAGGTCCGCCGTGGTCAGGGTCGGGTCCGTCGGCACCTTGGCCTTCTGCATGGCCGGGATGCGGGTGGCGTAGAGCCACGCCCACATCACCATCGACCAGAGCACCAGCGCCACCACAGGCTGCAGGATTGGGCTCGGCATTCGCATCCTCCCGATTCATTTGTTGCCGCAAGTGGAGACAGCCCGCAGCGTCGCCGTCCAGCCTCTTGAACGATCCGCCGGGTGGACGCCCCCGCCGCGCCCACGTACAGCCCGGCCGTGACCACCTCCGTCGACCACACTCCGAAGCAGCGCATCCTGCTGGGCATCGTCCTGCGGGTCGCCGCCATGGCGGTGCTGGCCTGCCTTTCGGCGCTGGTGAAGTGGACCGGCGGCAGGGGCATCCCGGTCTTCGAGATCATCCTGTTCCGCAACCTCTTCGCCTTCGTCCCGCTCGGCCTCTACATCTGGCGGACAACGGGGTTCGAGGTGCTGAAGACCCGTCGTCCCTTCGGCCACATGGTCCGTTCGGTCATCGGCCTGACCGGCATGGTGTGCGGCTTCTCGGCGGTCCAGTACCTGCCGCTGACCGAGGCCACCGCGCTTCAGTTCACCTCGCCCCTGTTCATGACAGCACTTTCGGCCCTGCTGCTGGCCGAGCCGGTGGGCCGGCACCGCTGGGTCGCGGTGATCGTGGGCTTCATCGGGGTGCTGATCATGGCCCGGCCGATCCCGGGTGAGATGAACGTACCCGGCGTGACCTTCGGCATCCTCGCCGCCTTCGGCGCGGCCGGCGCCATGGTGGCGATCCGCCAGATCGCCGACACCGAGCGCGGCCCGACCATCGTCTTCTACTTCACCCTGGGTGGGGTGATCGTCGGACTGGTGGGCTCGGCGGTCCACTGGGTGACGCCGGACCCCCTGACCCTGTCGATGCTGATCCTGGCCGGTGTGATCGGCGGCATCGGCCAGCTGCTGCTGACCGAGGCCCTGCGCGCCGCGCCCATCGGCGTCGTGGCGCCCTTCGACTATACCCAGCTGGTCTGGGCCGCGATCCTGGGGCTGGTCCTCTGGGGCGAGCTGCCGCATCCGCTGACGCTGGTGGGCGCGGTCATCGTCGCCGGAAGCGGGGTCTACATCCTGCACCGGGAGTTGCAGCGGTTCCGGGCCGCGGAGAATTGACACAACCGCGTTCCGGGCGGACCCTTCCGCCTCGCGGGTCGTGCGGGCCGTCTGCACCGATCTTCAGGGCTTCGGAGCGGATCCCCATGCTCAAGACCTCCCATCTCATCGCCTTCGCGGCCGGCGCCGTCCTGGCCGCGGCCGCCGGCGGGGCGCAGGCCGCTGTCACGGTCCTCGGAGGGGGCATGGCCCAGGCCTGTTCCAAGGCGGCCCTCGGCGGAGAGTCCGACTCCAAGTCCGAGGATATGTGCACCCTGGCGCTGGACACCGAGCTGCTCAGCCTGCGCGACCGGGCCGGCACCTATGTGAACCGGGGCGTGCTCAAGCTGCGCCGGCGTGAATTCAACGCCGCCCAGTTCGACTTCAACCGCGCGGTCCAGACCAAGCCCGACCTGGGCGAGGCCTACGTCAACCGGGGCGCCGCATCGGTTGGCGCCCGTCGGTTCGCCGAGGGCCTGACCGACCTCAACAAGGCCCTGGAACTGGGCGTAGAAGAGCCGGAGAAGGCCTACTTCAACCGCGCGCTCGCCTATGAGGGCCTCGACAACATGAAGGCGGCCTACTTCGACTACCAGAAGGCCCTCGAGCTGGCGCCGGACTGGGAGCAGCCGAAGAAGGAGCTTGCCCGCTTCACCGTGGAACGCCGCTAGCCTGCGGGTCGTTGATCTCCGCATGAGCTTCATGCGCACCCTGATCGTCGTCACGGCCGTCTCGTTCCCTGCGGCGGCTGCGCACGCCCAGGCGCCGTCGCCCGACATCGAGTTGCTGCGCGCCGAGCAGGCGGCGGCCCAGCGGCGCGCCATCGAACAGGACAATCAGCTTCAGGCGCTCGACACGCGCCTGCGGGCGGAAAACGCGGTGGCGGCGACAGAGCGAGCCGTCGTGCGCCTCCCGGTCCCGCCCTACGCGCCCGCCACAACGCCCTCCGGCGCGCAGGCCGTCCAGACCTATCCCTCGACGCCGGATGCGGCCCTGGCGGACTCCGACCGCCGCGTCCGCGAGGCTTCCAGGCCCCGCCGCTAGTGGGCGGCGGAACCGGCCGGTGTTTGCTATGACCGACGTGACCATCAGGGGGTAAGCGCATGCGCTGGCAGGACGGGCGGAGTGGCGGCGGGATCGAGGATCGCCGGGGCATGGGTCCGGCCGGCGTCGGCGGCCTGGGGGTGGGCGGCGTGGTGCTGGCCCTGATCGGCTACTTCGTCTTCGGGGTGGATCCCTCCACCACCCTCAGCGTGGTCGGCGGCGCGCCGGTCGAGCAGCAGCAGGAAGGCGCCCGCGGGACGCCGGAAGACGAGGCCGGGCGCTTCGTCGATGTGGTGTCCACCAATGTGGACGACGTCTGGAAGGCCGTGTTCCGCCAGTCCGGCCAGACCTACCGGCCGCCGGCCGCTGTGGTGCTCTACGACCAGGCCACCGGCACGGGTTGCGGCGCCGGCCAGGCCGCCATGGGGCCGTTCTATTGTCCGGCCGATCGCAAGGTCTATCTGGACCTCTCGTTCTGGCAGGAGCTGGAAAGCAAGTACGGCGCGGGGGGCGAGGCGGCGCGCGCCTACGTCATCGCCCACGAGATCGGCCATCACGTCCAGAACCTGACGGGCGCCAGCGAACAGGCGCAGCGAATGGGCGCCCGGGGCGAGGAGAGCGGCTCGGTCCGACTGGAACTCCAGGCCGACTGCTACGCCGGCGTCTGGGCCGCCCACGCCGGGGAGGTCTCAGACGGGCGGGTCGCCCTGAACCCTGCCGACATCGAGGACGGCCTGCGCGCCGCCGCCGCCGTCGGCGACGACACCCTGCAGCGGAAGGCCCAGGGCCGGGTCATGCCCGACGCCTTCACCCACGGTTCGTCCGAGCAGCGGATGCGCTGGTTCCGCAAGGGCGCCCAGTCCGGCGACCCGGACGCCTGCGACACGTTCACGGCAAGGCGACTGTAGTTTTCTCTCCCCAATAAGGGGAGGGACAGACGGCCAAGCGGTCAGGGTGGGGAGGTCAGGATCAGGCTCCGACTCCGCACTCTGGCCCACACTCCCCCACCCTGGCCGCTCGCGCGGCCGGTCCCTCCCCAATAAGGGGAGGGAAAAGGTCTTACCCCGTCCAGCCGGACGCGACCTGGGGCAGGGGCTCCCAGCCCATGCAGACATCCACGGCGCGGCGGGCCAGAAGGTCGCCCGGGTCGACCAGTTCGAGCCTGGTGTCGCCCTTGCCCAGCACCAGCGGGACTTCCGTGCAGCCGGCCACCAGCACCTCGGCGCCCAGGGTCTTCAGCTCGGCGGCATAGCCCTGCATCTCGGCCTTCACCGAGGCGCCAAGGTCGCCGGCCTTTATCCGGTAGAGGGTGGCCATGAATGCCTCCTGCCGCTCGGGCGGCAGGCTGACCAGGCCCATGGCCCGGGCGGCGAGGTATTCGCGGTAAAGCTTGATCGCTCCCTTGGTGCCCAGCACCCCGGCCCGCATGGCTCCGGTGCGGCGGGCGGCCTCGGCCCCCAGGTCGATCATGTCGATCAGCGGCAGGCCCGAAGCCCGCTGGATCAGGTCGGCGTGGGCATGGGCGGTGTTGCATGGCATCGCCAGCACCTCGGCGCCTGCGCCGCGCAGGGCCCCGGCCATCTCGGCAAGCACCCCGCCCGCGCCGGAGCCCGGCACGTTGCGGTCGGGCGCCTTGGGATTGATGTCGACGATGACCCGGATGTGGTCCTGGTCCTTCTCGGCCGGCGTATAGGCCTGGACGCGGGACAGGAACTCCAGCGTCGCCGCCGGTCCCATCCCGCCCAGCACGCCGAGCACCAGCTGGTTGTCGGTGCTCATCCCAGATGGCCCTCCAGCTCGGTCTGATAGCCGAACAGACCCTGTGCGCCGCCGGTGTGCAGGAACACCACGGTTTCGCCATCGAACTCGCCGGACTGGGCCAAGGCGATCAGGCCCTTCATCGCCTTGCCGGTGTAGACCGGGTCCAGCAGGATCGCGTCCGTGCGCGCGATGGTCTTCAGCGCGTCGATGACGGCGGCGTCGATCAGGCCGTAGCCGGCGCCCACATAGTCGCAGTTCGCCACGACCATGTCGCGGGTCACCCGGTCGGCGTGGCCCAGCAGGGCCGCGGTTTCCAGGGCCAGCCGGAAGACGTTGGCCTCCTGCACATCCTTGGGGGCGCGGACGCCAATCCCCAGCACGGGGATGTCGGCGCCCATCACCGCCAGGCCTGCGACCAGGCCCGCGTGTGTGCCGGCGCTGCCCGTGGCGGTGACAATGCGGTCGATCTCCAGGCCCATCTCGTTGGCCTGGGCCACCATCTCCAGCGCGCACTCGGCATAGCCGAGGGCGCCGATCGAGTTCGAGCCGCCGCCGGGGATGACAGAGGGCCGGCCGCCGGCGTCGGCGACCTCGGCGGCCACCTTCGCCAGCTCCTGGTTCATGTCGGTCCCACCCGGCACGGTGCGCAGTCGCGCGCCCAGCAGTTCGTCCAGCAGCACGTTGCCGGAGCGGTTGTAGTCCTGGGCGTTGGAGCCGGTCCGCGCCTCCAGGATGATCTCGCACTTCATGCCGAACCGCGCGGCTGCGGCAGCGGTCTGGCGCACGTGGTTCGACTGGATCGCGCCCTGGGTGACCAGGGTGTCGGCATCATTGGCGAGCGCATCTCCCAGCAGGAACTCCAGCTTGCGGGTCTTGTTGCCGCCGCCGGCGAGGCCTGTGCAGTCGTCGCGCTTGATCCACAGCGCCGGACCCTGGCCGGTGTCTCGGGTCAGATGCTCGGTCAGCCCCGGCAGGGGCTCCAGGGGCGTCGGAAGGTGGGCGAAGCGAACGGGGCTGAAGCGTGAGAAATGCATGGCATCGCCCTAGCACGCCTCCGCGGGTTCGCGCGACCGCCCGTTTCCGGGACCGCGCCCGGGACAACCCCAGCTATTCTGACACGACAGAGTCAAGCTTCGCATTCTAAGTTTTCATTTGGCCCAGCCCGGATAAGCGCTCAACTTCTGGGCAGGCCGTCAGAAATTCTGGGTGACCCTTCGTCCCCGGTTTGCATCAGGTTGCGGCCGGTTCAGATTCAGAAGGCGTCGCGCTGCGGCGAACGGGGGATTTACATGCGCAAGACTCAACAGTGGCTGATGCGTTCGGCCGCGCTGGGCGTGGTGCTCGCCGCAGCGACGGCAGCGACCGCAGCGGAGACGACCGACGTCCAGGAACTGGTGGTCACCGGAACGCGCGGCGCGCCGCGGACCGTGATCGATAGCCCGACCCCGATCGACGTGCTCAGCGCGAACGAGCTGGAGAAGACCGGCCGGGCCGGGGCCTTCGCCTCGCTGCAGACCCTGGTGCCCTCGTTCAACCTGCCGGCCCGCGCCGGCGGCGGCACCTCGACGGTCATCGCCACGGGCGGCCTTCGCGGCCTCAATCCCGACCAGACCCTGGTCCTGGTGAACGGCAAGCGCCGCCACAAGACCTCGCTGATCAATTCGGTGTCCTCGCTCTACAACGGATCGGTCCCGGCCGACCTTGACCACATCCCGACCTCGGCCATCGGCCGGATCGAGGTGCTGCGCGACGGCGCCGCGGCCCAGTACGGCTCCGACGCCATCGCCGGCGTCATCAACATCATGCTCAAGGACACCGAAGGCGGTTTCCTCAGCGGCAGCTTCGGCGAGAACTTCGACCGCGGCGACGGCCAGCTCTGGCAGTTCCAGGCCGCCTACGGGACCAAGGTGGGCGACAAGGGCTTCATCAACGTCTTCGCCACGACCAAGAGCCAGGAACTGTCCAACCGGGCGATCCCGGTGGCCTCGACGATCCAGATCTATCCGCGCCTGATCCCGTCCGGACTGCCGGACCCCCGCGAACTGACCGTCGACCGCCTGGTGACCAAGAACTCCGGCGTCCTGCCGCAGGAGAACATCTCGCTCGGCTACAACGGCCACTACGATCTGGAAAACGGCGTCCAGCTCTATTCGTTCGGCACCATCGGTCGCCGGATTTCCGACCTGCCGTTCACCTTCCGGGCGCCCAACAACGTCAACACCATTCCGCAGATCTATCCGGAGGGCTTCCGGCCCAATCTGGTGATCAACGAACGTGACCTCGAGTTCGCGTTTGGCGCCCGCGGCGAGATCGCCGGCTGGTCGTGGGACGCCTCGACGACCTATGGTTCGAACCGGGCGACCGAAAACACCTCCAACACGCTCAACGCCAGCCTCGGCCCGACGAGCCCGACGAGCTTTTACGTCGGCCTGCTGAAGTCGACGGAGAACGTCACCTCCCTCGACCTCACGCGCGCCTTCGAACTGGAGAACGCGGGCCAGCTCCAGCTGTCCTTCGGCGTGCAGCACCGGCACGAGACCTACAAGGTCGCGCCCGGCGAGCCGCTGAGCTACGCGGCTGGCACCTATGTCATCCCGGCCGGTCAGCCGTTCGCCGGCCAGCGCCCCGCCACCGGCGCGCAGGCGACCCCCGGCTTCCAGCCGAGCGACGCCTCCAAGTCGTCCCGCAACAACTATGCGGCCTATGCCGAGGCCGGGTGGACCCCGACGGATCGCCTCTTCCTGGGCGTCGCGGCCCGATACGAGGACTATGACGACGCCTCAGGCGACACTCTGGTGGGCAAGGTCAACGGCCGCTTCGAGCTGACCGAATGGCTCGCCGTCCGGGGCGCCGTCTCGACCGGCTTCCGCGCGCCGGGTCTGGCGCAGCAGAACTACGCGGCCAGCTCGAGCCAGTTCCGGCTTGTCGGCGGCGTGCTCGACCTGCTGCAGATCAAGACCCTGCCCGTCGGCTCCCGCGAGGCCGTTGCGCTGGGGGCCAAGCCGCTGCAGCCGGAAGAGTCCACCAACATCAGCCTGGGTCTGACCCTGCAGCCGACCTCCGAGATCAGCGTCACCGTCGATGGCTACCGGATCGACGTGGACAAACGGATCGCCATCACCAGCACCCTGACGGGCGCCGCGGTGAGCTCCATCCTGGTTGCCAACGGTCTGCCGGGGTCACTGAGCGGTCAGTACTACACCAACGCCATCGACACCCGGACCAAGGGCATCGATGTGGTCGCCACCTGGCGTCACGACTTCGGCGATCTCGGCTCGCTGCGCGCCAATGTGGGCTACAATCACAACGAGACGGACATCCAGTCGATCATCCCCAACCCGTCACAGCTGACGGCGCTGGGCCCGACGTTCGTGCTCTTCGACCGCCTGAGCCAGGGCTACCTGACCTCGGCCTTCCCAAAGGACAAGATCTCGATTGCGGCGAACTGGACCTGGAACAACCTCAATCTGAACCTGCGCCAGACGCGGTACGGCAAGTACACGATCAGGCAGAACGCCATCGCCAATGACCGCAGCTACGGTGCGGAATGGATCACCGACCTGGAGGTCAGCTACAAGCTGCCCCACGACGTGACCGTGGCGGTCGGGGCCAACAACCTGTTCAACAACTACCCGGACGCCAACGGCATCTTCAACGCCGCCAACGGCGCCGGCCAGTATCCCGGCACGTCGCCGATCGGCTTCACGGGCGGCTCCTACTACGGCCGCATCCAGTGGAACTTCTAGGCGTCGCATAGGAAACAGGGCGCATGGGCATGATGATTTCGAGAATCCTGACGGCCCTGGCCGCCGCGGCGCTGCTGACCACGGCAGGATCCGCGGCGGCGGCGCCCGCCTCCCGCGGCGAGGTGCTCTACGACACCTACGGCGTGCCGCACGTCTACGGGAAGGATGAGGCCTCGGTCTTCTACGGCTTCGGCTATGCGACCGCCCAGAACCACGGCGATGTCGTCGTGAAGCTGTACGGAGAGGCTCGCGGCCGCGCGGCCGAGTACTGGGGCGCGTCGGGGGTCGAGTCCGACAAATGGGTGATCGCCAACGGCATCTATGAGCGCGCCAAGTCCTGGTACGCGAAAGAGCCGGCCAGCTTCCGCGCCAACCTCGACGCCTTCGCGGCTGGGATGAACGCCTACGCCAAAGCCCATCCCGAGGCGCTGGATCCTTCCGTTCGGCAGGTATTCCCGATCACCGGCGTCGACGTCATGGCCCACGGCCACCGGCTGATGAACTACGTCTATGTGGCGCCGCAGGCCCGCACCATGGGCAACGCCGACGCAGGCTCGAACGCCTGGGCGGTGATGCCGAAGAAGTCCGCCAGCGGGAACACCCTGCTGCTGGCCAATCCGCACCTGCCCTGGGCGCCCAGCCAGCTCACCTACTTCGAGGCCGACCTGAACGGCCCCGGCATCAAGATGTACGGCGCCACACAGGTGGGCCTGCCGGTCCTGCGCTTCATGTTCAACGAGCGGATGGGCTTCACCAACACCGTCAACGGCATCCTCGGCGCCACCAACTACGAGCTCAAGCTGGCCGACGGCGGCTATCTCTACGACGGCAAGGTGCTGAAGTTCACGACCTCGAGCACCACCTTCAAGGTTCGCCAGCCGGACGGCAGCCTCAAGACCGAGACCCTGGAACTGCGGTCATCGGTCCACGGCCCGGTGTTCACCCGCGCCGACGGCAAGACGGTGGCCCTGCGCGTCGCCGGCCTCGATCGGCCCGGCGGCCTCCGCCAGTACTGGGACATGGGCAAGTCGAAGAGCTTTGCCGAGTACCAGGCGATCATGAACCGGCTGCAGGTGCCGTCGTTCAACATCGTCTACGGAGACCGCGAGGGGCACGTCCAGTACCTCTACAACGGCATCCTGCCCCGGCACGCCGACGGCGGCGATCTCGCGAAGTGGGGCGGCCTCGTCCCCGGCGACACGTCGAAGACCCTGTGGACCGAAACCCACACCTACGCCGAGCTGCCCAAGGTCATCGACCCGCCCAGCGGCTACGTCCAGAACACCAACGACCCGCCGTGGGTCGCCACCTATCCGCAGACGATCCAGGCGAAGGACTTCCCCGCCTACATGGCCAACAACGGGCCGATGTCGCTGCGCGCTCAGCAGTCCTCGCACCTCATGGCCGACGCGCCGAAGATCACCTTCGACGACTTCGTGGCCCGCAAGCTGACCAGCCACGTGCTGATGACCGACCGCGTTCTCGATGAGCTGCTGGCCGCCGCGGCGACCAGCGAAGATCCCGACGTCCAGGCCGCCGCCGCCGTGCTCAAGGCCTGGGACCGGACGGTCAACGCCGACGCGAAGGGCGCGCTGCTGTTCGAGGCCTGGGCGCGGAAGTTCGCCGGTCCGAACTACATCAGCGACGCCAACTACAAGGTCCGCTGGGACCCGGCCAAGCCCATCGACACGCCCTATGGCCTCAAGGATCCGGCCCAGGCCGTGGCCATGCTTAAGGCCGCCGCCGCCGAGGCGAAGGCCAGCTATGGCGCCCTCGACCGTCCCTTCGGCGAGGTCTCACGGTTCGCGCTCGGCAAGGTCGACCTCCCCGGCAATGGCGGGTTCGGCAACACCGGGGTGTTCCACGTGATCACCTGGAGCCCGCTCAAGGACGGCAAGCGCACGCCGGTCCACGGCGAGACCTGGATGTCGATGGTGGAGTTCTCCACCCCCATCAAGGCCGTCGGCCTGATGAGCTACGGCAACTCCACCCAGCCCGGATCGCCCCATCGCAGCGACCAGCTGGAGCACCTGTCGCAGAAGACCTTCCGCACGCTCTGGACCACCCGCTCCGAGGTCGAGAAGCACGTCGAGGCCCGGGTCCCGTTCTGAGGAGATGACGATGTCCCGAAGCCTGACGACTCTCCTGCTGGCCGGCGCGGCCCTGATGCTGGGCGGCGCGGCCCAGGCCGCCGATCCACCCTTCGCCCCGGTCCAGCAGGAGCTGCTGGGCATGGCCGGATCGCTGTCCAACGCCTGGGCTGACCTGGACAACGACGGGGACCTCGATCTGGCGGTTTCGATGAAGAGCGGTGAGATCCGGCTCTACCGCAACGACAAGGGCGTCCTGGTCAGTGTCGGCGCGGCCATGGGCCTGCCGACGGCCGGCGGCGAGTTCCGGGCGCTGAGCTGGGGCGACTACGACGCCGACGGCTGGGTCGACCTGCTCGCCGGCTCCAGTCTGCCGGAGAAGCCTACGGCGGTGTTTCGCAATCAGGCCGGCAAGGGGTTCAAGGACGTGGCGGCCGACATCGGCCTGACCATTCCGGGCCGGGCCTCGCGGCAGAACAACTGGATCGACTACGACAACGACGGCGACCTCGACCTCTTCGCCACCGACCGGGCGGGGCCCAACCGGCTCTACCGCAACGACGGTGGCCGCTACGTCCAGGCGTTCGTCGGAGCCGGTCCCACCGAGTTCCGCTCCACTGTCGGCGCCTGCTGGCTCGACTACGACAAGGACGGCGACCTCGACCTGTTCCTGGCCAATCAGTCGGGCAAGACAGACGCCCTGTGGCGCAACGATGGCTCGGCCTTCGTCGATGTCGCGGCGTCCCTGGGCATGGCCAGTCCGGGCCGCAAGCCCACCGAGGGCGGGGTCGGCTGCGCGGTCGGCGACTACGATAACGACGGCAACCTGGATATCTTCGTCCCCAACTACGGACGCAACGCGCTCTGGCGCGGCGACGGGAAGGGCGGCTTCAGCAATGTCGCCGCCGCCACGGGCGTGGATCTCGAGAACGAGGCCGTGGGCGCCTCCTGGGGCGACTATGACAACGACGGCTATCCCGACCTTTCCGTGATGTCCTACGTCGGGGCCGCGCCCAACCAGGTCCCCACCGACGCCCTGTTTCACAACGAGGGCGGCAAGGGTTTCGTCAACGTGCTGACCAAAGGCGGCCCGCTCGACGCCGGCGATCACGGGGTGACCTGGGTGGACTATGACCGCGATGGAGCGGTCGATCTGTCGCTGACCGACGGCTACAGCGACAAGGGCGGGCACTTCCTGTTCCGCAATGCGCTGCCCAAGGCTCAAGCCCGGCAGAGCCTTCAGGTCACTGTGCTGGACGCCAAGGGGCGCTTCACCCAGCAGGGCGCCGAGGTTCGGGTCTATGCGCCAAACGGCAAGCTGCTCGGCTCCGGCCAGGTTTCAACGGGCGGCGGCTACGGCGCTCAGGGCGCCACGCCCGTCCACTTCGGCCTGCCGGGCGCGTCCCGCGTCACCGTGGAGGTCACCTTCATGAGCGCCACGGGCCGCAAGGTGCAGCGCATCGAGAAGGTCGACGTGAAGGCCTACGCCGGCAAGTCTCTGGTCGTCCGCCGCGCCTCCTGACCGCTGCGACCGCTAGGGCCGCAGCTTCCTCGGAAGGGCCGCGACCTGTTCGGGGGTCAGCTTGACGATCGAGTCGACGATGCACTGGCTCTCGAAGTCGTTCTTCGAGATGCCGATGTCCATGTCGATCGGCTTGCAGATGATCGACGATCCCGGCGGGTTGCGGGTGATGATCGGGTCCGACGAGGTGGCCCCCGCCAGGCAGCTCCCTTTCACTGTCACCCGGTAGGTCGACTTGTCGCGGCCGGACAGCAAAAGGGTTTCGCGGTCGGCGATGGTGTGGTTGCGGATGTCGTGGCTGCGGATGCATTGGCCGGCGGGCAGGCCCGTTCCGCGGGGCGGGGGCGGTCCCAGGGGCGAGTCTTTCGCAGCCATGGCCAGGGTCGATACAGCGGCCGCCGTGGTGGCCAGGGCGATGATCGCAAGTCTCATCAGCGGATCTCCTTGTCGTCCCTCATGCGAATGATACGCGCGACTTTGCGTTCCGTCTTCGCAATTGAGGTTGGTTCGCAATTGAGACTGGCGACCCCGGCGCATCGGGCATAACGTGGCGACATATCCTCGGGGGGCCGCGCTCTAGCGGCTGAGAGGTGGGTGAGCCCACGACCCGTCGAACCTGATCCGGGTCATGCCGGCGAAGGGAAGGACCTAGCGCTCCGACCTCACGCCCGTGATCCGCCAACCGAAGCGGACCGAACGTCATGAACAAGCCCATCGCCAGCCTCGAACCCGGCAGCGTCCCCACCGGCGAACGCCCGGGGTCGAAGAAGGTCTACCAGCCCGGCGTATTGTGGCCCGACATCCGCGTGCCGTTCCGCGAGGTGGCGCTGCATCCCTCGGCCAAGGAGCCGCCGCTCACCCTCTACGACACCTCCGGCCCCTACACCGAGCCCAGCGCGAAGATCGACATCGAGAAGGGCCTGTCCAAGGTCCGCGAGCCGTGGGTCGTCTCCCGGGGCGACGTCGAGATCGTCGAGACCCCGCGCGAGGTGAAGCCCGAGGACAATGGCTTCGCCAAGGGCGAGCATCTGGCGCCCCAGTTCACGGCGCCGCGCCGGGTCTATCGGGCGAAGGGCGGGGCCACCGTCACCCAGCTGGAGTACGCCCGCCGGGGCATCATCACCGCCGAGATGGAATACGTCGCCATCCGCGAGAACCTGCGCCGCGAGCAGGGCGACTTCGCCATCCGCGACGGAGAGCCCTTCGGCGCCGAGATCCCGGATTTCTGCACCCCGGAATTTGTCCGCGACGAGATCGCCCGCGGCCGCGCCATCATCCCGGCCAACATCAACCACACCGAGCTGGAGCCGATGGCCATCGGCCGGAACTTCCTGGTCAAGGTGAACGCCAACATCGGCAACTCCGCCGTGCTCTCCACCGTGGCCGACGAGGTGGACAAGATGGTGTGGTCGATCCGTTGGGGCGGCGACACGGTCATGGACTTGTCCACCGGCCGCAACATCCACAACATCCGCGACTGGATCATCCGCAACAGCCCCGTGCCCATCGGCACGGTGCCGATCTACCAGGCCCTGGAGAAGGTGAACGGCGTCGCCGAGGACCTGAACTGGGAGGTGTTCCGCGACACCCTGATCGAACAGGCCGAACAGGGCGTGGACTACTTCACCATCCACGCCGGGGTGCGGCTTCCCTTCATCCCGCTGACGGCGAAGCGGGTCACCGGCATCGTCTCGCGGGGCGGCTCGATCATGGCCAAGTGGTGCCTGGCGCATCACAAGGAGTACTTCCTCTACGAACACTTCGAGGACATCTGCGAGTTCATGAAGGCGTACGACGTCTCGTTCTCGCTGGGCGACGGCCTGCGTCCCGGCTCCATCGCCGACGCCAATGACGAGGCCCAGTTCGCCGAACTGCGCACGCTGGGCGAGCTGACCAAGGTGGCCTGGAAGCACAATGTCCAGGTGATGATCGAGGGCCCCGGCCACGTGCCGATGCACAAGATCAAGGCCAACATGGACGAGCAGCTCAAGCACTGCCACGAGGCGCCGTTCTACACCCTCGGCCCGTTGACCACCGACATCGCCCCTGGCTACGACCACATCACCTCGGCCATCGGCGCGGCCATGATCGGCTGGTTCGGCACCGCCATGCTCTGCTACGTCACGCCCAAGGAGCACCTGGGCCTGCCCGACCGTCAGGACGTGAAGGACGGAGTGATCGCCTACAAGATCGCCGCCCACGCCGCCGACCTTGCCAAGGGCCATCCCACCGCGCGGGCCTGGGACGATGCGCTCAGCCGCGCGCGCTTCGAGTTCCGCTGGGAAGACCAGTTCAACCTGGGTCTCGATCCGGAGACGGCGCGCGAATACCACGACGAGAGCCTGCCGAAGGAAGCGTTCAAGACCGCCCACTTCTGCTCGATGTGCGGCCCGAAGTTCTGCTCGATGAAGATCAGCCAGGACATCCGCGAGGCTGCGCGGGCCCAGAATGAGGTGGAGTCCGGCATGGCCGAAATGGCCGAGAAGTTCCGCGCGGGCGGCGGCGAGATCCTGATCCCGGTGACGCCGGCGGAGTAGGGCTCAGCCCTTGGCCTTGGCCTTCGCCGACTCCGCGGGCCAGATGCGGACAGCGACGGCCACGGTGATCGAGCCGAGCACGGCAACGGCGGCGCCCATCCACTGCACGGGCGTCATGCCGATCGCCGCGTAGTGGCCGGTCATTGCTCCGGACAGGAAGACCAGGGCGGCGGTCCCGCCTTCGGCGAGGTCCTTGCGGGTGAGTTCGAGGCGCATGGGGCGGTTCCGGTGGATCGGGGTTTCGACCCCAATCTGAGGGCTCCGGGATGCCAAATCCTTACCGTCGCTGCGATGCGGCAACGCACCGCATCCGGTGTCAGACCTGCCGGCGACGCAGCATCCGCGCCACGGCCTGGGCCCGGTTCACGGCGCCCAGCTTCTTGCGCGCATTGTCCACGTGGAAGCGCACGGTGGTCTCCGAAAGGCCGAGGATCACCGCGATCTCCCAGTCGGACTTGCCTTCGGCC
The DNA here is from genome assembly GCA_963205005.1 of Pseudomonadota bacterium. Lineage (GTDB taxonomy): Bacteria > Pseudomonadota > Alphaproteobacteria > Caulobacterales > Caulobacteraceae > Phenylobacterium. The sequence continues at coordinate 100,956 of CAUJHW010000005.1, read as the reverse complement.
ACCCAGGCCAGGGCGTCCCGTTCCCGGGCGGTGAGAATGGCCTCATCGCCCATGGCTGCGCCGGGGTCCGACACGCAGACGATCACCGTCGGTCGCTGACCGAACACCGTCAGCCGCTGGGAGCGGACGGGCGCCACCACGACCGAAAGCGGCGGCCTGGCGTCGCTGGTGCTCAGGGTCATCGAGCCACCGGTCCGCGCGCCCATTGCCGCGGCGCCAGCCCCGCCGATGAGGGCCGCGAGCCGGCCAGACCCGTCCCCGGGCGCGATCAGGCGTCCGGCGACCGCGCGCAGATCGTCGCGCCGGGCCAGCAGGTCCTCGGCGGCGCGGTTCATCCGGCGCACACGCCCCTCTTCGTCCAGCAGGAACACAGCATCGCCCGCACGTGCGTGACGGGTCTCCAGCTCGTCCTCGGCGAGGCCACTGTCGGCAAGCCGCTCGGTCAGCCGGAACGCCCGACGCAGATGGCCGTGATAGCGCTCGGCGCGGCGGATCTCGCCAGCCCCGAAAACTTCGCTGGAATGGGGCCGGTTGACCGTCAGGGCGCAGACCTCCAGCCCGTGGGCGGCGAGGCGGATGATCATGGCCGACTGGATGTCCTGCGGCCGCATGAAGTCGTTGTAGTACTCATTCCGCGCAAGCTCGGCGCGCGGCAGCCAGTCCTGGTCGGTCAGGATCATCGGCTTCCAGCCGGCCATATAGGCCACGGGATCCGGCTCATTCGCGAACGGGTTGATGCTTCCGTAGTACTGGTCGTAGGCCTTGGCGCTCTCGGGATCGATCCGCGAAACGATCCCGGTTCCGGACCCGTCGGCGACGCTGATCCGCGAGAGCCACGAGCCCGAGCCGCCGAGCATGTCGGCAAACCGTTCCATCGCGGGAACCCACAGGTCCGGCTCTACAGCCGCGCTGTAAAGCAGGTCCAGAAACCCTTCGTCCTGGGCGGTATGCACAGCGCGCTTCCCCCGTTCCGGAACGCAATGTCGCCTGAGCCTACGATCCCGAAGCCACGTCCTGCAATCAGATACCCCTGTAAGGTGAACTTCGTTGGCCGAGGCGCCTATTCGCTCCGCAGCGCGGGGGCGGGGCGCAGGGACAGCGCCTGGAATGCGGCCAGTAGGCCTCCGGTCGCCGCCAGCATCGAGGCGCCGCCCAGGAGGGCTGCGACGCCGCCCCAGTCGACGCTCCACTGGGCCTCGAACACCCGCACCACTACCGGCCAGGCCGCCGCATAGCCCAGGGCCACGCCCGCCGCCCCCGCGATCAGGCCCACCAGGCCGTACTCGATCACATAGGCGCTCAGCACCTGCGCCCGCGAGGCGCCCAGCACTTTGAGGATCGCCGCCTCGCGGGTCCGCTCCTGGGCCCGCGCGGCTATGGCGCCGGCCAGCACCAGCAGGGCGGCCATCAGGGCCACGCCAGCGGCCCCCCGCACGGCCAGGGCCACACGGTCGAACAGCTCGGTCGCCGCCTCAAGCTGCTCGCGGACCGAGATGATGTTCACCTCCGGAAAGTCGCGGCCGAGCGCGCGCACGATCCGGGATTCTTCGGCCCGGCTGGCCTTGGCGATGGCGACCTGCCGCGGGTTGGCGCCTTCGATGGCCGCCGGGTTCAGCACCAGCGGGAAGCTGGCGCCGAAGCTGCCGAAGTCCACGCGCCGGATAACTGCCACCGTCGCGGTGATCTCGCGGCCGAGCACCGAGACGGTGATCTCGTCGCCGACCTTTATGTTCGCCGCCCGGGCCGGGTCCTGACTGAGGGCGATCCGTGGCGGTCCTGCATAGCCGGGCGGCCACCAGTGGCCGGAGACTACGCCGGCGTTGGGAGGCTCCGGACCCAGGGCCGACAGCGAGACGTCGTTGTCGTAGGCCCAGCGGCCTTCCGGCCCCAGCCGGTCCTTGTTGACCGGTTCCCCGCGCACCGCGACGATGCGGCCAGTCAGGAACGGTGCGCGCAGATAGAATTCCGCGGCCAGCGGCCGGCCGTAGCCGCGCGCGACCTCGGCGTCGAAGGCCTCGGCGCGCTCGGCCGGGATCTGTGTGAACACCAGCGCCGGCGCCGTCTGCGGCGCGGTCACCGAGATCTGCCGCAGCAGGCTGGACTGGATCAGCACCACGGCGGCCAGAAGGGCAAACCCCAGGCCGATGGCAGGCGCCGCCGTCCGCGCCGCCGAGCGCGGTCCGGCCAGGTTGGCGAGTGCGATCCGCAGCGCCCCCCGCGTGCCGCCACGCAGGCGCCCCGCCAGCTTCGCCCCGCCCCACCCGAACACCCACAGCAGGCCGAACGCCACCGCCACGCCGGCAATCATCACGCTGGCGGCGAACGGTGTCGGCGCGGTCCAGATCGCCAGCGCGCCCAGGCCGGCCGCGGCCAGCAGCGCGCCGATCATCTCGGGTCCGAACCTGAGGCGACCGGACAGGTCGCTGCGGAACAGGCTGGCGGGCGGCGTGGTGCGCGCCCGCGCCAGGGGCGCAAGCGAGAATGCCGCCGCCGACAGCAGGCCGAATGCGCCGGCCTTCGCGAGGGCCAAAGGATAGATGGCGAACAGCGCAGGGACCGGCAGCTCGCTCTGTATCGCCGCCCCCAGGATCAGGGGCGTTACCGCGCCCGCGGCCAGCCCGATGGCGATCCCGGCCAGGGCCAGCAGTCCGATCTGGGCCAGGTACATGTCGCGGACCAGTCCGCTCTCCGCGCCCAGGGCCTTCAGGGTGGCGATGGCGGGTTTCCGCCCGTCGATGTAGGCGCTGACCGCCCCAAACACGCCCAGCCCGCCGGCCACCAGCGAGGCCAGTCCGATGAAGCCCAGAAAGTATTCCAGCTGGTCTATCACCCGGCTGACGCCGGGCGCGGCGTCGTTGCGGTCGCGGACCCGGTAAAGGCCCTTCATGTCGCGCTTCACCGCGGCCTTGGCGGCGGCCAGGCTCACGCCGGGCTTCAGCTCGATCCGCACGGTCTCGCCGAACGGCAGGCCGGGCTTCAGGAAGCCGCCGGCCTCCAGCGCTCCCGGCCGCGTGATCACCCGGGGCCCGAGCGCGAAGCCGCGCGACAGGCGGTCGGGCTCTTCCAGCAGCACCGCGTTGGCCCGCACAGGCACATTGCCTACCAGGAACCGGTCGCCCAGCTTCAGGCCCAGCCGGTCCAGCAGCGCCTGCTCGACCGCCGCGCCCCACACCCCGTCGGCCGGCTCCAGCGCCTGGGCCAGCGTCCGCGCGCCGGAGATCGTCACCCTTCCGGCCAGCGGATAGGCGGCGTCCACCCCGCGCAGCTCGACGAGGCGGCGTTCGCCTGACGGCGCCTCGGCCATGCCTTGCGCCGCCACCGCGAACGAGGCGCGGCCAAGTTTCAGGAGGGCGGTCCGCTCCCCGGCCGACAGCCGGTGCTGGCCGACCGAGACCGACATGTCGCCGCCGAGGATCTCGCGCGCCTGCGACGCCAGCCCCTGCCGGAAGGCCTCGGCCGTGGAGCTGGCGGCGGCGATCGCCGCCACGCCCAGCGCCAGGCAGGCCAGGAAGATCCGGAAGCCCTTCACGCCGCTTCGCAGTTCGCGGGCGGCGAACTGCAGCCAGAGTGGCGTCATGCGGGCTCCGCCTGCCGGCCGTCGCGCAGGGTCACCACCCGCTGGGCGCGTGCGGCGAGGGTCGGGTCGTGGGTGACCAGCAGCAGCGCCGCGCCCGTCTGTTCGAGCAGTTCGAACAGCATGTCGGCCACCAGCCGGGCATTGGCGCCGTCGAGGTTGCCGGTGGGCTCGTCGGCGAACAGCAGGGCAGGCGCGGGGGCCAGCGCGCGCGCCAGGGCCACCCGCTGCTGCTCGCCGCCCGAAAGCTGGTGCGGATAGTGGCGGGCCCGGGCGCTCAGGCCCACGCGGTCCAGCCAGTGGCGGGCCACGTCCATGGCGTCGCGCCGGCGGGCGATCTCCATAGGCGCGGCCACGTTCTCCTCGGCGGTCATGTTGGGCAGCAGGTGGAACGACTGGAACACCAGGCTGACCCGCCCGCGGCGCAGCCGGGCCCGGCCGTCCTCGTCCAGCTTCGCCAGGTCCTGGCCAAACAGCTCGACGCGTCCCGAGCTGGGTTGCTCCAGCCCGGCCGCGACGGCGATCAGCGAGGACTTCCCCGACCCCGAGGGCCCGACCAGCGCCACGCGCTCGCCGCTCCGGAGTGTCAGATCGAGGTTGCGCAGGATCTCCACCGGCCCTGCGGCAGACGGCAGCGTCAGCCCCACATTGTCCAGCACCAGCGGCGGTATGTCGTCCAACGGGATCCTCGGCGGTTGAGTGAAGCCAACGCTCCCTTACATAGGACGTTCATGCCCGCGCCAAGACCCACCCGCCGAACCCTTTTCGCCCTGCCGCTGATCACCGCAGCCTGGCCCGCTCTTGCGGCGGCGCCGAAGGTCATCACCGTGCTCGGCGATTCCATCACCGCCGGCTACGGCCTGCCGGCCGCCGCAGCCCTGCCGAACCAGCTGCACCTGGCCCTGCGGAAGCTGGGTGTGGCCAATGTCGTCCGCGCCGCCGGCGTCAGCGGTGACACCACCGGCGGCGGCCTGGCCCGGGTCGACTTCAGTATCCAGAAGGACACCGACCTCGCCATCGTCGCCCTGGGCGCCAACGACCTGCTGCAAGGCCAGGATCCCAGGCGCACGCGAGCCAACCTGGATGCCATCGTGAAGAAGCTGCGCGCCCGCAGGATCGGCGTGCTGGTCGCCGGGATCGCCGCGCCCACAGAGGTTGGCGGAAGCTATGCGCGGGAGTTCAACGCGGTATTCGCCGGTATCGCCCGGACTCACGGTGTGCCGCTCTACCCCAACCTGATCGACGGCGTCGCCCGCCGGCCCGAACTGAACCAGCCCGACGGCATCCACCCCAACGCGCGCGGCGCCGCGATCATCGCCGCCCGCCTGGCCCCCGTCGTCGCCAAGGCGCTGGCCGCCAAGCGCTGAGTCCTAGGCCGCCCGGAACCGGATCGGCATCGCCTTAGGGCCGGAGATGAAGTTCGAGGCCAGCCATTCCACCGGGGCGGCCAGCTCGAAGTCCTTCATCCGCGTCAGCACCTCGCGCAGCATGGCGTCGATCTCGATGCGGGCGATGTGCTGGCCGAGGCACACGTGGGGGCCATTGCCGAAGGACATGTGCGGGTTCTCTGTGCGCGACAGGTCCAGCACGTCCGGACGCTCGAAGGCGGCGGGGTCGCGGTTGGCCGCGCCGAAGTACATCACCACCTTGTCGCCGGCCCGGATCTTCTGGCCCGCCAGCTCCGCGTCATGCTTCGCCGTCCGGCGCATGTAGATCACCGGGCTGGTCCACCGCAGCAGTTCCTCCCGCGCCGTCGGCAGACGCGCGTCCAGGTCGGCCATCAGCCAGGCGTACTGGTCGGGGTTCTCCATCAGCGCCAGCAGTCCGCCGGACAGCAGGTTGCGCGTGGTGTCGCCGCCAGCGTCCACCAGGAGCATGAAGAACAGCAGGAACTCCATGTCCGCCAGCCTGCGGCCGTCCACCTCGCAGGCCAGCAGGCGCGAGGCCAGGTCGTCGCCGGGCCGGGCCCGCTTCTCGGCCATCACCTTCGAGCCGTACTCGAACATCTTCAATACCGCCTGTCCGCCCGCGCCGGGTGGCAGCGCCTCGGGCGCGGTGTGGATGATCTCGGTCAGCTTGTAGAGCTCGCGCCCGTCCTCCAGCGGCAGACCCATCAGCTCGGCGATCACAAACGAGGGCATCTCGCCGGCCACCTCGTCCACGAAGTCGCATTCGCCGCGGGCGATCACCGAATCGACGATCTGGGTGGCCAGTTGCTGGATGCGATCCTTCCGCAGGCGCGCCGCCGGCTCCGTGAACTCCGAGCGGATCAGCTTGCGGAACCCGGCGTGCTCGGGCGGGTCCATCATCAGCATCATCTTGTAGGGGCCGAACGAGCCGGCCTCGGACAGCGGATCCGTGATCATGATGGTGGGTTCGGACGAATAGGTCTGGAAGTCCCGGTCCACCGCATAAACGTCGGCGTGGCGGGTCACCGCCCAGAAGCCCGCGCCGCCGGGCTCGTCATGCCAGCGCACCGGCGAATTGGCCCGAAGCCAGTCGAACTGGGCGTGCGGCTGCCCGGCTGCAAAGCTGTCGGGCGACAGGAGATCGATCTTCACGGCCATTCCTCCCGGGGGCTTTCCCCGGATTGGACGCCCTTGACCGCGGGTCACGCAAGGGCCCCCGGAAGTCCGCCTCTTCAGGGGTAATTTAACACCTTGTGTGCTTTTCTGCCTCCGCAGGCAGCCGCAGACGTGCGTCCGCCTAACCGTCAGATTGCAGCTTCAGGTCAAATGTCTCAGAAGGATCGCACGGTTCGAAGCCTGATCGCCCTGGAGCAGTCCGCTTCGACGGCCCGGGTCCTCAACCTCGTCGCAGCCCGGCGCAATCAGTCGGTGGACCCGGAGCTGATCGCAAAGCCGTTCTTCGAGAACCGGGTCCTGAACTCCAGCCTGATCGTCAAGCACCGCATCCGGCCTCATGAGCGCGAGATGTTCGCCAAGCCGCAGGGGTCGGCCACCAAGATCATGGCCCCCATGGACGGGAGCGACCTGAAGCTGGGCGCGCGGTTCCTGATGCTGGGCCAGCGCGACTTCGACGCCTGCGCCGAGGCCCTGTTCGGCGACGCCCTGAAACCCGGCCAGCACGATCGCATGGTCCTGGACCTGATGGACGAGCTGCCCTCGCTGGATCCGTTCCTGTTGCGCGAGCAGCTGAAGCGCAACGGCTTCGAGCCCGCCCGCGGCTACTTCGCCATCTCCGACGCCGATATCGAGCGGATGTACGCCTTCGTCCGCGCCGAGGTCATGGCGCTGGTTACCCTGTCATCGACCGAGGGTGCGCCCAACGGCGCGGCGGCCTCGCGGCTGGTCGAGAAGCTGCTCTCCAACGCGCCGGACAGCGGGTTCGGCCCGCTGCAGGAGACCCTGCGGCTCAGCGACAAGGACTACGCCGACGGCGTTTTCGGCTGGCGGGGCTTCCTCTACTACAAATGGGTCCTGGCGGAGCTCACGCCCCAGCTGGAAGAGGTGCTGAAAGAAGTCTCCACGGTCCAGCCGATGGGGCCGAGGAGCCCGGAATCCTCGGCCTACCTGCCGAAGGCCCGCAAGCGGCTGGAGGCGGCGATCAATCACACCGTGGCCGGGGTCAACAAGATGCTGGCGGTCTATGACCGGGCCTACTGCTCGCTCACCCAGGACGGCAAGCCGACCGCCTTCCGCGACTTCCTGCTTTCCGCGCCCGACATGTTCATGGCGCTCGGCGAGCAGTCCGGCTCGGTGCAGCACATCATGAGCTTCTGGCGCTACCGGTTCCCCCGGGGTCGCCGGGTGATGGTCAGCCCGGACGAGCTGATGGACATCTTCCTCGACTTCGAGGGCGGGCTTGCCTGCCTGACCGACCGGGCAGAGGCCCCCAAGGCCCCCCAGGCAGACCAGGCGGCCTGACCCGGAAACGAGAACGGCCCCGGCGCGGTATCCCGCTCCGGAGCCGTCCTGCGCGACCGGTCAGATACGCAGTCCGGGCGCGGACCCCCAGATGGGAGCCCCGCGCCCGGGAACAAGCGTCGCCGCGGCGGGCTTCAGCCCTTGTTCGGTACGATCAGATACTTCTCGCCGGTGGCGCGGCGATTGTAGGCGGCGATCACGTCCGGCTGCAGGGCTTCCTGCAGCGAAATCTGCGCCGTGTAGTGGCTGGCGAAGGTGGTCTTCAGCTCGTCGGCGACCCGCTGGCGCAGGCGCTGGACCTCGGCCGGTCCGATCTTCGCCAGGAACGGGGTCAGCAGCCAGCCGCCGATCCCCCAGGCCATGCCGTAGCTGCGGGCCAGCTCGGTCGGCGCCGTGCTCAGGCCGCCATAGATGTAGACCTGCTTGTGGACCGACGAGCCGTAGCGGCTGTAGGCGCCAGGCCGCGAATTGGCCGCCTGCTCCATGGCGCTGAGGATCTGACTCGACAGCTTGCCGCCGCCGATGGCGTCGAAGGCCAGCGTCGCATTGGTCGCAACCAGCGCCTTGACCAGGTCGTCCATGAACGTCGGCGCGCTGGAATCCAGCACGTGCTTCGCGCCGAGGTCGGTCAGGATCTTCGCCTGTTCGGGGCTGCGGACGATGTTGACCAGCTCGACCCCGTCCTTGAGGCAGATCTTCACCAGCATCTGACCGAGGTTCGAGGCTGCGGCGGTGTGGACCAGCGCGGTGTGGCCCTCGCGCTTCATCACCTCGACCATGCTCAGCGCGGTAAGCGGGTTGACGAAGCAGGACGCGCCGTCGGCGGCCGTTGCGTCGGCCGGCAGGGGCAGGGCGTCGCCCGCCTTCACCGTGCGATACTGGGCGTACATGGCCCCGCCGAGGATCGCGACCTTGCGGCCCAGCAGGGCCTGGGCGGCGGCATCGGGCCCGGCGGCGATCACCGTGCCGGCGCCCTCGTTGCCCACAGGCATGGACTCGTCCACCCGCGCAGCCATGGCCCGCATCAGCTGCGGCGGCACGCTGGCGGTGACCTTTCCGTCTGCCGCCCGCGCGGTCGACATGTCGGCGGCGCCCAGCAGCAGGCCCAGGTCCGACGGATTGATCGGCGAGGCTTCCACCTGCACCAGGATCTCGTCGTTCACCGGCGCCGCCACCGGAACTTCGGCGAGCGAAAGCTCCAGCTCGCCGCTTGACTTGATGATGGAGCGCAGCTGCAGGCCGCTGGTCGGAGTCGTCATCTTGTTTCCCCCTGGGATTGAATTGTTGGGCAGGGACATGGCCCCTCGCGCGGGTCCGCGCAATGCCGCAGGCGGGATGCGGGCCAGGATGCAGATGCAAGAAAGGCGGCCCTTTCGGACCGCCTCTGCCGCTTCTTGTCATCCGCGCAGGACCGAAATCCTGGAAGCGCCGCGGGGCCCCACGCCCTGACGTCCGCCCGAAGGCGACCGCCGTTGGGTCCAGTTCACTCAAGGGAACGCGCGATGCAAGCGCCTTCGCCTGTCCGGCGAGGTTTCGCGCCGCCGTGTGGCCGCCGCACAACGCCGCGAAATGGCCCCAATCCGGGCAAGTCCCGGCCACAGCGGGCCTGTCTATTGCCACCTGTCGGTTGGCCCGCATCCGGTTCGGATCCTGAACAGCCCCCCCAGCCCCCCCTGATCGGGCGCCCGGTCAACCGACACCTTCCCCCCGGCCCGGACCCATCCTACGAAAGCGGCGACCGCTTTTCGCAGGAACCGCCATGTCCGTTCGCCTGATTCCCGTCCTCGCCACCGCCCTGACCCTGGGAGCCTGCGCCACCGCCGCCCCGCCCGCCGCGGCGCCGGTGGTTTATACCGGCACGCCCCAGCAGCAGTGGGAACAGGGCCAGGCCGCCTACGAGGCCTGGAGCGCGCGGCGCCCCGGCTGGACAGTCACCGCCAGCGGCCTGCAGGCACACCGGGTCAAGGCGGCCAAAGCCTCCGCCCCGCGTCCCGCGCCGGATTCGGTTGTGACGATCCACTACGTCGGACGGTTCATCGACGGCCGGGTGTTCGACAGCTCCCGCCAGCGCGGCGAGCCCGCCACCTTCCCGCTGCCGCGCCTGATCCGGGGCTGGCAGGAGGGCGTGCCGATGATGCGGGTCGGCGAGACCTGGGAGTTCGTCATCCCGGCGAAGATCGCCTACGGCGAGCGCTACCGCGACCCGATCCCGGCCAACTCCACCCTGCTGTTCGAGATCGAGCTGATCGACGTTCCCTCGCAGTAGTCCGGCGCAGTCGGAAGCGCGGAAGGGAAGCAAGGCTCCCCCCAAAGGCGAGTGTCCTTGTTTGAACGGGATACCCATGTTCTTTTGATAGGTGTTCCGGGCCCGTCGAAGCTCAATCGGTGTTGGTTTCAGGAGCAGGGCGCGGGGGCGCCTTCACAAGGGGGACTGACATGAGATCCAGAAATCGCCGCGCCGCGATTGTGGGCGCTGTTGCATCATTGGGAATGATTGCAGCGGGCGGCGCCCGGGCAGCGGAAACGCTATCGTGGAGCTTCGCCGCCACGACCGTGGCCTTCTGCAATTTCGGCGAATGCGGAGTTCAGCCGGCAGCCATCGCCGGGCGGAATGAATCGTCGGGTTCCGACTTCAATGCTTCAGCCGCAACCCTGACGTTCCGTGGCAATGCGGCGGCTTGGGCGGACCCGGGTGAAAGCGGGCTTCTGGCGGATCTGCATGCGGTAGCCTTCACCCAGGGGCCCGGCGTGACGCCTGGGCAGGGAAACTTCGCGCTCGCGGCCGTTCAGGGCGTGCAAGTGTACAAGTGGACCGGGCCGGCTTTCGACCTCGATCCGGAGATCTTTTCCGCCAGCATCGACTTCCTGGCCAGCTTCGCGCCGCCCGGGCCCAGCGGACTCGTGGCGGGCTTCGCCATTCTCGACAGCAGCGTCCTGGCCAGCAATTCTGCTGCGACGCCCTGGTTCAACTTCGGCCGGGGGCCCAACGGGGCCGTGAACAGCGCCTTCCAGGCCGACTGTAGCACGCCCGGAGCTATCGGCATCGCCAACGCCGGCCGCGACCAGCGCACCAGCCTGTCCCCCAGCACACCCGGGCTGTTCACCAACTCGATTGGAGCCACCGCGTGCAACGGCAGCCTGCACCTGGAAGCGGGCGATGAATTTGTCCTGTGGTCCAAACTGTACGTCAATCGATCCGCGCCAGGTCTCCTGGATGCCAGCCATACCTTCAGTGTCGGGCTGATCGATCTGCCCCAGTCGACCCTTGAGGTCCTGGCTGGAAGCCTCGAGTTGCAGACCTACAACTACTCGCCGGCCCCAGAGCCTGGCGCCTGGGCGCTGATGATCCTCGGTTTCGGCGGGATCGGCGCGGCGGCGCGCCGCCGACGGGCAGATTTCGCGATCCTGAGGTAGTCGCCGCGGGCCGGAACGACGGGAGCGGAGCCCCCGGTCAGCTTCGACCTACTGGCCGCCCGCCGCCCAGCCGGTCAGGGTGACGATCTCGAAGGTCGCCGGGATACGCCCGTCGGGCAGGCCGAACCGCTCGGCGTATATCTCCGCCGTGCGGGCCAGCAGGATGCGGGTCAACGGCTTCGGGTGGCGGTCGGCCAGCACACTGGTCTCGCCCATCTGCCGCAGGTCGAGAAACAGCTTCAGCAGGTGGGCATAGGTGACGGTCACGGTGTCCACGTCGCCCACCGGCTCCTTCAGCCCGGCGCGGTCCAGCAGGCCGGCGGCGTCTCGCCCGTCCGCGAACGGCGACACCCGCGAGCCCGCCCCGCCCAGAATCTCCACCTCGGCGGCCACCAGCGACTGGCGCAACTCGGTCAGCGTCGTCCCGCCCAGGAACGCGCCGATGAACAGCCCGCCCGGCTTCAGCGCCCGGCGGCACTGGATCAGCGCGCCGACCACGTCATTTGTCCAGTGCAGGCCCAGCGTCGAGACGATCAGGTCCAGGCTGGCGTCAGCGAACGGCAGCCGTTCCTCGTCGGCCACCAGTCGGGGTCCGGACCGCCCGGCCAGCATCCGGTGCGACAGGTCTGCCTCGATCAGCGTGCCCACCCGGCCGGGCGCCTCCAGCGCCAGCGCCTCGCGAAACGCCCCGCCGCGCGCCGAGAGGTCGACGGCGAGCGGAAAGCTGCGCAGGATGGGGGCCAGCCGCTCGGCGATATCCTGGGCCGCGCGGCGCTGCAGGAAGTCGGCGTCCGCATAGCCCGGCGCCGCCCGGTCAAGGCGCCGGCGATGCAGGGCGCGGTCGAAGAGGCGGGGAGGGGCGGACATGAACGCGGAACATGGCGATTTCGCCGCCCGTTGGAAGCCCAAAGCGCAGGCCGCCTGGCGCGGGGCGCTGGACATGCTGTTTCCGCCACAGGCGCTGGACGGCGGGCCCCGTCCCATGGCCGGCGGATTCACCGCCGACGCCTGGAGCCGGATACTCTTCCTCGACGGCCCGGTCTGTGACGGCTGCGGCACGCCGTTCGAGTACGATCCCGGCGCCCGCTGCGCCGCCTGCCTGGCGAAGCCCCGGGCCTTCGACGCCGCCCGGGCCGCCTGCCTCTATGACGAGACCTCGCGCGATCCGATCCTCAAGCTCAAGCACGCCGACCGGCTGGACCTTGCGCCGATGCTGGCGCGCTGGATCTCCCGCTCGGCCCGCGGGCTGATCGAAGAGGCCGACGCCATCGTGCCGGTCCCGCTGCATCCGCTGCGCCTTCTGAGGCGGCGCTACAACCAGGCCGCCGAGATCGCCCGGCCGCTGTCGGCCCTCACCGGCACGCCCTACCTGCCTGACGCCCTGGTCCGGCGCCGCGCCACCGCCACCCAGGCCGGCCGCTCCGGCTCGGGACGCAAGCGAAACGTCGCCGGGGCCTTCGAGGTGCCGCCCACCCGGGCGACGCAGGTGGCCGGCCTGCGCATCCTGCTGGTTGATGACGTTCTGACCACCGGCGCCACCGCCGAAGGCTGCGCGCGGGCCCTGAAGGCCGCCGGAGCTGCCCGCGTCGACCTGGCCGTGGTCGCCAGGGTGCGCGACGTCGCGGGACTCACCATATGAATTCCGTCAGCAACGACTTCGTCAGAGCGCCATGAGCCAGATCACCATCTACACCAAGCCCTACTGCCCCTACTGCATCCGGGCGGTCGACCTGCTGGAGAAGAAGGGCGTCGCCTTCACCGAGATCGAGGCGGCCTTCGATCCGGACAAGCGCCAGGAGATGGTCCAGCGATCCGGCGGGCGCGCCACCTTCCCCCAGATCTTCATCGGCGATCGCCACATCGGTGGCTGCGACGACATGATGGCCCTGGAACGCGCGGGTGAGCTCGATCCGCTACTCGCGGCGTAGCTTTTCCCTCCCCTTAATGGGGAGGGATAGACCGCGAAGCGGTCACGGTGGGGAAACCTCGCGAAGGCCCCCGCGCCTGATCGTGACCTCCCCACCCCGCTTACCTTCGGCAAGTCGCCCCTCCCCATTAAGGGGGAGGGAAAAGGGCCCCCACATGCGCATCGCCCTCGTCCAGACCCGCACGCCCGCCAGCCACGCTGCGGCGCTCGACCATACCCTGCCGCTGGTCCGCGAGGCCGCCGCCGCGGGCGCGCGCCTCATCATCACGCCGGAGGGGACCAACATCCTGCAGAAGGACCGCGAGGCCCTGATGCCGCAACTGACATCTCTGACCGACGATGCGGTGGTGAACGGCCTGCGCGAGGCAGCCCGCGAGCTCGGCGTCTGGATCGACATCGGCTCGGCCCTGGTGATGCGCGAGGACGGCAAGGTCGCCAACCGTCAGGTCCTCGTCCGCCCGGACGGGTCCATCGCGGCGACCTACGACAAGCTGCACATGTTCGACGTGAACCTGCCCAACGGCGAGACTGCCCGCGAGTCCGAAACCTACGAGCCCGGCGACCGCGCCGTCACCGCCGATGTGGACGGCCTGAAACTTGGCCTGACCATCTGCTACGACCTGCGCTTCCCCGCGCTCTACCGGGCGCTGGCGCTGGCAGGCGCCGAAGTCATGACCATCCCCGCGGCCTTCACCCGCTCCACCGGCGAGGCCCACTGGGAGGTGCTGATGCGCGCCCGGGCCATTGAGACCGGCAGCTATGTGCTGGCCGCCGCCCAGGGCGGCTTTCACGAAGACCGGCGCGGCACCTACGGACACTCCATCGCCGTCGGCCCCTGGGGCCAGGTGCTCGGGATGCTTGACCACGACGAACCGGGCGTGCTCTTGGCCGACCTCGATCCGGAGGCGCCCGGCAAGGCCCGCGCCGCCATCCCCGCGCTGGCCAACGCCCGCGCTTTCACAGGTCCCTGATCCCCAACATCATGATCCGCTACGCGCTCACCTGCGATCACGACCATGAGTTCGAAGGCTGGTTTGGCTCGTCAGCCGACTTCGACGACCAGCAGGGCCGTGGCCTCATCGAATGCCCGATGTGCGCCTCGAAAGCCGTCCGCAAGCAGATCATGGCCCCGGCCGTCGCCGGCACGAAGCGGTCGGCCGTCGAGATCGAACCGGCGAAAATGCAGGCGATGATGATGGAAGCCGCCGGCCGCATCCGCCGTCACGTGGAGGCCAACTTCGACGACGTCGGCGACACCTTCGCCCGCGAGGCCCGCGCCATCCACGAGGGCAAGGCCGAGGACCGCGCCATCTACGGCCAGGCCACGCCCGCGGAGGTCCGCGACCTGGTCGAAGACGGCGTACCTATCGCGCCCCTGCCGGCAGAACCGCCGAAGAAGACGGAACTGAACTAGTTTCACCGCACGCGTGTCCTAGCTTCGCGCTTGAAGTGGCGGGAATGGGCGTCGCGGCGCTAGGCGACCGCGCGCAGCATGGCCTGGGGGCTGGCGACCATGCCCTCCTGCGTGACGGTGAGCAGGTCGACGATCCGCGAGGCGACAGCCCGCAGGCTGGCCTCCGAGAAGTCGTGATAGCCGCCGTGGACGAGGAAATGCGCCCGGACGAAGCGCAGGAATGCGCGGCGGCGCTGGGTATCGGGCGCGATGCTCAGCGTCCGCCGCAAGGTAGCCTCAAGGTCGACGCGGCGCTCAAGGCATTCGACGATGCCAGGCACGGTGTAGAAGTTGCGGCCCAGCGACAGGACGGGCTTGTCATAGAGCAGGGCCTCAAAGCCGGTCGTTGAATTGATGGTCACGACGGCCGTTGCGTGTTCCAGCAACTGGTTCATAGGCGCGCCGCTGACAAAGCAGACACGCGGATAGCGCCTGGGCAGGTGGCGATAGGCCAGCTGGACCAGCGGCAGTTCAAACGGGTGAAACTTCACGGCGACGCGCAGCTCCGGGTCGATTCGCGCCGCCGCCTGATCCAGCTCCCGGACCACGGCTTCCAGATCGTCCCCGTAGTGCGGTGAATGCAGCACCAGTTGCGAGTCGCTTCGCACCTGGAACGGCAGCAGGACGTACCGCTCAGGAAGACGGTTGGCCGGGATCGTCGGTACGCTCAGCCGGTTGACGTACGGCAGGACCCGGCGCTCGAGCCAGAAGCCGACCCGGCTGGCAAGCCGCGCGAACCTGTCCCGCCGAAGCTCGGCAGGCGGCAGGGGGGCCAGGTTTCGCATGTTCTGGCCGGACTTGAATCGGGCGATGTCCGCGTCGAGCGTCGCGTCCAGCGCGGAGTCGCGAGGGTGTTGCACGAGGCCAGCGCGCGCCAGCCGGCAGACGGACGAAGCCGCGTTGACGCCTTCCAGGTCAATCTGGGTCGTGCCGGAGAGGTAGCCGTGCTCAGCATGGATCACGGGTATGCCACGTTGACGCGCAAGGTAGATCGCCAGAGCGCCGCGCAGGTTGGATCCGTTCCAGACGAAGATGGCGCTGATCCGCTCGCCGTCGATGAAGGCGGCGAGGCCGGCCAGCAGTCTGCGCGCCTTGCGGAGCGCCTTGGCAGGGCGCAGCGCCATCTCCTTGTCACCGATCGCGCGTCGCAGCTCCGCGTCGGAGAGTTCAAGGGCGCCGGTGAGGTCGAGGTCTGGACGCGGATGCATCGCCACGCCGGCGCTGCGCATGTAACGCCGGACAATCGGGCGCTGCGACCAGTACAGGCTCTCGACATCGGGTGTCAGCCAGTTGCGCAGCTCCAGCAGGAACGGCGCCTTCCGCAGACCAGGGTCGATGAAGGCCAGACGCAGTCGGATCGCGGCGTGTTCCATGCCTGCGTGTGTCGACCACGTTCAACGCGGCATCGTGAAGGCGGTGTGGCGATTGGATGAAAACGCGACGTCCGCCTGGGCGCCGTCCAAAACCCCACGCTTGATCCAGCGCAACGCCTCTTGTGTGGCTCTTGTGCCACACTATCTCAGGCTCGCGGTTCGGTCGTGCTCCCTGGAGGCGACCGGTCGCAATCCGCCTCCTGAGGGGACACCATGAACATCGATATCTATTCCGACCGCGCCAAGCAGGCGATCCAGTCGGCGCAGAGCCTCGCGCTCGCCCGGCGGCACCAGCAGCTGGCTCCCGAGCACATTCTCAAGGTCCTGCTGGAGGAGCGCGACGGCCTGACCCGCACGCTGATCCAGAGCGCCGGCGGCCGCCCCGACGAGGTCGACAAGGCCGCCGAGGCCGCGCTGGGCAAGATCCCCAAGGTCGAGGGCGGCTCCGGCCAGCTCTACATGAAGCCCGAGACGGCCAGCGTGTTCGCCGAGGCCGAGGCCGGCGCCAAGACGGCCGGCGACGCCTTTGTCACCACCGAGCGGCTTCTGGTGGCGCTGGCCAAGGAGGGCGGCGAAGCGGCGAAGCTGCTGAAGGACGCCGGCGTCACGCCCAAGGGGCTGGAGGATGCCGCCGTCGCCGTCCGCAAGGGCCGCACGGCCGACAGCGCCTCGGCAGAGGAAGGCTATGACGCGCTCAAGCGATACGCCCGCGACCTGACTCAGGACGCCCGCGACGGCAAGCTCGACCCCGTGATCGGCCGTGACGAGGAGATCCGCCGTACCATTCAGGTCCTCCAGCGCCGGACCAAGAACAACCCCGTGCTGATCGGCGAGCCCGGCGTCGGCAAGACCGCCGTGGTCGAGGGCCTGGCCCAGCGGATCGTCAACGGCGACGTGCCGGAGGGCCTGAAGGACCGCAAGCTGCTGGCGCTGGACATGGGCGCCCTGATCGCCGGCGCGAAGTACCGCGGCGAGTTCGAGGAGCGGCTGAAAGCGGTGCTCAACGAGGTCACCGCCGCCGAGGGCTCGATCATCCTGTTTATCGACGAGATGCACACGCTGGTGGGCGCCGGGAAGTCGGACGGGGCGATGGATGCGTCGAACCTGCTGAAGCCCGCGCTCGCGCGCGGCGAGCTGCACTGTGTCGGCGCCACCACGCTCGATGAGTATCGCAAGCACGTGGAGAAGGACCCCGCGCTCGCCCGCCGCTTCCAGCCGGTCATGGTCGACGAGCCCACGGTCGAGGACACCATCTCGATCCTGCGCGGCCTGAAGGAAAAGTACGAGGTGCACCACGGCGTGCGCATCTCCGACAGCGCCATTGTCACCGCCGCGACCCTCTCCAACCGCTACATCACCGACCGCTTCCTGCCCGACAAGGCCATCGACCTGATGGACGAGGCCGGCAGCCGTGTACGCATGGCCGTCGACTCCAAGCCCGAGGAACTCGACGAGATCGACCGCCGCGTCGTTCAGCTGAAGATCGAGCGCGAGGCCCTCTCAAAGGAGACCGATGCAGCCTCGAAGGCGCGACTCGAGAAGCTGGAAGTGGAACTCGAAGACCTTGAGATCGAGTCCGCGGAGATGAGCTCCCGCTGGCGCGCCGAGAAGGACAAGGTCTCGGCCGCCGCCACCTCCCGCGAGGCGCTGGACCGCCTGCGCGCCGAACTGGTCAGCGCCCAGCGGCGCGGCGACCTGCAGCGGGCTTCCGAGATCGCCTATGGCGAGATTCCCGGCCTGGAAAAGCGCCTGGCCGAGGCCGAGGCCGCCGAGAACCAGGACGAGGCCATGGCGCCCGAGGTGGTCGACGCCGAGCAGATCGCCGCCGTCGTCTCCCGCTGGACCGGTGTTCCGGTCGAGAAGATGCTGGAGGGCGAGCGCGAGAAGCTGCTGCGCATGGAAGACAGCCTGCGCGGTCGCGTGGTCGGTCAAGAGGAGGCGCTGGCCGCAGTCTCAGACGCCGTGCGCAGGGCCCGAGCGGGCCTGCAGGACCCCAACCGTCCGATCGGCTCCTTCCTGTTCCTCGGCCCCACGGGCGTTGGCAAGACCGAGCTGACCAAGGCGCTGGCCGAGTTCATGTTCGCTGACGAGCAGGCCATCACCCGCCTCGACATGAGCGAGTACATGGAGAAGCACTCGGTCAGCCGCATGATTGGCGCGCCTCCCGGCTACGTCGGCTATGACGAGGGCGGGGCGCTGACCGAGGCCGTGCGTCGTCGGCCCTATCAGGTCGTGCTGTTCGACGAGGTCGAGAAGGCCCACCCGGACGTGTTCAACGTGCTGCTCCAGGTTCTCGATGACGGCCGTCTCACCGACGGTCAGGGCCGCACGGTCGACTTCCGCAACGTGCTGATCATCATGACCTCGAACCTCGGGTCCCAGCACCTGGCCGCCCTCGGCGACGGGGAGGATGTCAACTCAGCGCGCCCGCTGGTCATGGAAGAGGTCCGCCACCACTTCCGGCCCGAGTTCCTGAACCGGATCGACGAGATCATCCTGTTCAAGCGGCTGGGCCGCGGGGAGATGGACAACATCGTCCGCATCCAACTCCAGCGAGTGGAGAAGCTCCTGGCCGACCGGCGCATGTCGATCGCGCTGGACCCGTCCGCCCTGCACTGGCTGGGCGAGCGCGGCTACGATCCGGTCTACGGCGCCCGGCCGCTCAAGCGGGTGATCCAGAAGGACCTGATCGACCCGATCGCACGCAAGCTGCTGGCGGGGGACCTGGAGGCCGGTTCCGTGATCGCCGTCCATGGCGGCGAAGCCGGCCTCGAGATCGGCCGCGCCCAGGTGCATTGACCAAAATCGTCATCCTCCGGTCGGCCACAGGCCGAACCGGGGGACCCGGGCCGCGCTTCGCGCCTCAGGTCGCCATGTGGATACCGTCTGGATCCCCCTGTCCACGCAAGCGCGGCCGCGGGGTGAAGAGCCTAGCTACAGAACCACCGGCACGGTCCGCCCGCCGCGGACCGTGACCCGCTTCATCAGCGCCATGGTCCCGCCGGTCCCGCCCACCGGGCGCACCACGGTGATCACGTACCAGGATCCGTCCGCCAGGTTGCCGAAGGCAAACTGCTCGGCGTCGTCGCAGGTGGTGCGCTTCACATAGGGCCCGGCGTCGCCGGCCGGGGCGCTGGGCGTTCGTGCGCGGACCTCATCGGCGGGCAGGGCGGCCCGCTCGGCCGAGCCGTACAGCGCCGCCATCCGGCGCGTGGACCACGGCGTCTCCGGCGTCAGCACCACGCTGGCTCCGGCGCAGGTGTAGCGCACCGCGCCCTGCCGGAACGCCACCTTGCCGGCGATGATGTTGGCGCCCGGCCGCTGCGACCAGGCAAAGTCGCCGGGCGAGAAGGTGGCCGACCCGAGCACCCGCGGCGGCGGGGCGTTGGGCGGCGGAGGGCCCAGGCTGGGCGCGCAGCCCGTGGCGAGGGCGGCGAGCGCAAGCGCGCCGATCAGTGAGGTTCGCGACATGGGGCCACCTTATAGGCGAATGCGGCGGAGGCTTGCCAGACCCGCCGGGCATGATCAGGATCGTCACGGGGGCGCGGCTCGTTCTGCTTCGTCAAAAAAATGGAGGCGCCGCGATGGCCCACAAGTTCGAGATCTACAAGGACAAGGCCGGCGAGTTCCGGGTCCGCTTCAAGTACAACAGCGAAACCATGTTCTCGACCGAGGGCTATGCCTCCAAGGCCAGCGCCAAGGCGGCCATCGACAGCATCAAGAAGAACGGCCCCGACGCCGAGGTGGACGACACCACCGACTGATCTGTCGTCACACGATTGTAGCTTTCAACGGTTGACCCCACGCCTTCGAGGGTAGACTTGAAAGCCGGGGGCGAAGTTGCTCGCTGAAAACAGGAGACGAGCGGTGGCCCACAGGTTCGAGATCTACAAGGACAAGGTCGGCGAACACCGGGTGCGCTTCGTGCAGAACGGTGAGGTGGTCTTCTCCACCGACGCCTATTCGTCGAAGTCCGGCGCCAAGAAGGCCATCGAGAACATCCGCAAGAACACCCCCGGCGCCGAAGTCTTCGACGCCACGATCTGACGGACGCCGCGGCCTTTCCTCCCTTCTTGGGGAGGAAAGGCGGGGCGGCGCCGTGCCCTAGTCCTCGCCTGTAGGCCGCCCGCGCATCGCCTTGACGTTGCCGCGCTTCACCTTGCCTTCCACCCGCCGCAGCTTCGAGGCGTAGGTGGGCCGTGTCTTCTTGCGCGGCGGGGGCGGGGGCTCGGCCGCCTTGCGGATCAGCTCGAACAGCCGCTCGTAGGCCTCCTGCCGGTTCATCTCCTGCGAGCGCCGCGCCTGGGCCACCAGGACGATCACGCCTTCCAAGGTCAGCCGGCTGCCCGCCAGCTTCTCCAGCCGCGCCTGCACCGCCGGCGTCAGCGACGGTGAACCGCGCACGTCGAAGCGCAGTTCGATGGCCGTGGACACCTTGTTCACGTGCTGCCCGCCGGGGCCGGAGGCGCGGACCGCGCGCACCTGAACCTCGTCGTCGCCGAGCTGGATTTCGGGCGAAACCTCGATCATTGCCCCGATCTGCCACGCTTCGGGCCGGCAGGCGACGTGTTCGCGGTCGCCGAATTGGCGGCTTCCCTTGACCTTTCGGCAAAAAACCGCTGGAAAGCGCCCGCTTTGCTGCACCCGCGTTGCGCGTGGGCGCGGCGTCTTACCTGCCCAGGAGAACAATCATGCGCGTCTACTATGACCGCGACGCCGACATTTCCCGCATCCTGGACAAGAAGATCGCCATCGTAGGCTATGGCTCCCAGGGCCGGGCGCACGCGCTGAACCTTCATGACTCGGGCGCCAAGAACGTGGCCGTGGCCCTGAAGCCCGGTTCGGCCACCGCCAAGAAGGTGGAAGCCGACGGCCTGAAGGTGATGAGCGTCGCCGACGCCGCCAAGTGGGCCGACGTGCTCATGGTGCTGGCCCCCGACGAACTGCAGCGCGGTATCTACAACGCCGAGATCGCCCCCAACATTCGGGACGGCGCGGCGCTGCTGTTCGCCCACGGCCTGAACGTGCACTTCAACCTGATCGAGCCGGCCGCCGGCATCGACGTGCTGATGGTCGCCCCCAAGGGCCCCGGCCACACCGTGCGCGGCGAGTACCAGAAGGGCGGCGGCGTGCCCTGCCTCATCGCCGTCCACCAGGACGCGACCGGCGGCGCCATGGACCTCGGCCTGGCCTATGCCTCCGCCATCGGCGGCGGCCGCTCGGGCATCATCGAGACCAACTTCCGCGAGGAATGCGAGACGGATCTCTTTGGTGAGCAGGCCGTGCTCTGCGGCGGCCTGGTGGAACTGATCCGCGCGGGCTTCGAGACCCTGGTCGAGGCGGGTTACGCGCCGGAAATGGCCTATTTCGAGTGCCTTCACGAAGTGAAGCTGATCGTGGACCTGATCTACGAAGGCGGCATCGCCAACATGAACTACTCGATCTCCAACACGGCCGAATACGGCGAGTACGTCACCGGCCCGCGCATCGTCACCGCCGACACCAAGGCCGAGATGAAGCGCGTTCTGGAGGACATCCAGTCGGGCCGCTTCGTGCGTGACTTCATGCAGGAGAACGCTGTCGGCGCCCCCTCCTTCAAGGCCACCCGCCGCCGCGGCGCCGAACACCAGATCGAGGAAGTCGGCCAGCGCCTGCGCGCCATGATGCCCTGGATCACCAAGAACAAGCTGGTCGACACCGCCCGGAACTGACCCGCGCAGCGGGTCATCCCCACGAGAGCGGGGATCAGGCAAAGATCAGAGAAGCCCGGGCGCAGGTCCGGGCTTCTTTCGTCTCAAGCTACAACTCCTTCCTCTCCCCCTGGCAAAGCCGAGGAGGGAGAGGGCAGGAAGAGGGGCACCAACACCCCTGACCCCGGTCAGACCTCCAGGGCCACCGCGCCACGCCTGCGCAGCGCCGCGCCCACGCCGAGGAAGCCCAGGATCGCCAGGCTCCAGGCGCCGGGTTCGGGCACGCCGGTGACAGTCACGGTCATGGCTGTGGGGGAGAAGGCGCCACTGGCGGTTCGGAAGTTCTGATACTGGCCGGTCGTGAAGTTCTGGTCGTAGCCATCGATCCTGAAATTCCCGTAGAGCGTCAGCCCCGGCATGCCGACCGCGGTGAGCGCGGGCAGGTTGTGATAGTCCGGGCCCCCGAGATAGCTGGTTCCGAAGCCCACGGCCCCGGCGGTCAGTTGGGCCCCGAAGTGATGGTCGATGAAGCCCGCCGTGTAGTTCTCCTGGTCCTGAGTGGAGAACGCGGCCTGTTCCACGCCGGGCTGGGCCGTCTGGACCTGGCGTCCGTCCATGAGACCGAAGTCGATCGTCACGCCGCCGATGGTGAGCGACCCCGTGACCGGAGGGGGGCCGCCCGAGCGGAACACCGCGCTCGAGGTGGCCGTTGACTGGAAGTTGGCGCCCGGCGTGTCGTCGTCGCGCCGGAACACGGCGGTGAAGTTCTTTCCGGTCAGGTCGAGACCCGCGACGCCGAATTCGCCGGTCGCGTCATAGCCTGACGAGAGGACGCCGGTGAACGTGTAGATCACCGCGGCGGCCGAGGCCGGCGCGGCGACCATGAGCGAGGCCGCCAGGACGACAGCGGCGGTGGAAAACGGTCGGAACGACAACACCCATCTCCATGCACAGGACGGAGCGGCGGATTGCGGCTCCCGTCACGGGCGCCCGTTAATCACGATCCCAAACCTTTCGACCTCCCCCGATTTGGGGTGTCGGCGTAGCCGGGCAACCGCTGGGCCAACTTCTCCCGTCTCGCTTCGCGGGGGGGCTGCCGCTATTCGTCCGGCATCCGCCGCTTGGCCTTGGTCCGGGCCTTGCCGGCCTTGTGGCGCGACGCCCACAGCTTCCGGTTCTCCAGAGCCGCCACCGGGTCCTGGCGGCGGCGGTCGTGAGCCAGTTCGGCCTGCAGCTTCTCGTAATTGTAGAGCCGGCTGGGATCGAGTTCGCCCGCGTCGATGGCGGCCTGGATGGCGCAGCCCGGCTCATCGCCGTGGGCGCAGTCGCGGAACCGGCACTGGGTGGCCAGTTCCTCGATATCGGCGAAGGTGGCCGAAACCCCTTCATCGGCGTCCCAGAGGCCCAGCTCCCGCATCCCCGGCGTGTCGAGGATCAGGGCGCCGGACGGCAGCAGCACCAGTTCGCGATGGGTCGTGGTGTGCCGGCCCCGGTCGTCGGTGGCCCGCACCTCGCGGGTGGCCATCCGCTCCTCGCCGGCCAGGACGTTCAGCAGGGTCGACTTGCCCGCACCCGACGAGCCCAGCAGCACGGCGGTCCTGCCCGGTTGCATCCACTGGGCCAACGCCTCCAGGCCCTGGCCGGTCTTGGCCGACAGCGCCAGCACCGGGGCGCCCAGGGCGATGGCCTCGATCTCGGCCACGTCCTCGTCGAGGAATTCGGCCAGGTCGGCCTTGGTCAGCACGATCACCGGCTGGGCGCCGCTCTCATGCGTCGTGGCGAGATACCGTTCCAGCCGGCGGGGGTTGAGGTTGGCGTTCAGCGAGGCGACCAGCAGGGCCACGTCGACGTTGGCCGCCACCACCTGGGCCCCGGCGCGCGGTCCGGAGGCCTTGCGGATGAAGGCGGTCGACCGGGGCAGCACGCCGTGAACCAGGGCGGTGGTCTGGCCGGGCCGGGCTTCTACCGCCACCCAGTCCCCGGCGGTGGGGCGATCGATGTCGGTGGCGGCCTTCATCAGCGGCCCGGTGGCGCGAGCGTCGATCTCGCCGGCCTCGGTGATCAGCCGGTATCCGCCGCGCTGCTGCACGACGATGCGGCCGGGAACAAGGCCCTGGTCGGCGAAGGGAGCGAAGGCGGCCTGGAGCGCGTCGCTCCAGCCATAGGCGGCAAGCAGGGGCGAATTCAGCAATGGGATGGTCCTTGATGTCGAGAGCCGGTCAGGCGTCGACCGCGGAGATCCCGGATGCGGGGAATCTCCAGCCTACAAGGCGGCGGCGACGCAGCGAAGGGCTGCGCGGGCAATGGGCGACAGGGTCGACATGTGGGCATCCTCCTCTGCTGAAAGCCGCGTCAGGAACGCCGCGGACCTTGGCGGGCGCCCGGCTTCGCGTCAAGAAGACGGCTGAGCGCAGCGAAGGATCCATCATGGCCGATGTCCCCGAGGTGACCCACAACACCGCCGCCCACCGGTTCGAGGTGAACCTGGACGGCCAGACCGCCTTCGCGGAGTACAACCTGGTCGACCACGGCATGATCCTGCCGCACACCGTGGTGCCGCCGGCCTTCGAGGGACGCGGGGTCGGCAGCGCGCTGGCGAAGGCCGCGCTCGGCTACGCCCGTGACCATGGGCTGAAGGTGATCCCCACCTGCCCGTTCATCGCGGCCTATCTCCAGAAGCATCCCTCCGACTGGCGCGATATCGTCCACGACACCTACCGCACGAAGCTGGGGCTGGGCTGAGATGGTCCAGTCGAGTGCGCTCACGGTGGACGCCTGGCTGGCGGAGGCCGACCCTGCCCGCGCCCCTTGCCTCGCGAAAATCCGCGCTGTGGCGCTGAAGACCCTGCCGGGCTTCCCCGAACAGATGCGCTACGGCATGCCGGCCTATGCGAAGGGCGACGCCGCCCCGGCCTTCGCCTTCAACAGCCAGAAGCAGTACGTCTCGCTCTATGTGAGCCCGCGCGTGCACGCCCTGCACGCCGAGGCGCTGAAGGGGCTGGACGCCGGCAAGAGCTGCATCCGCTACCGCCGGCCGGACCAGATCGACTTCGAACTGCTGGAACGGTTGCTGGCCGATACGGCGCGGCTGGACGAGAGCGCCTGTTAGCCCAGCCAGGGCAGGTCGGCCTCGCCGCGCAGGATGGCCTCGACCTCGGGCCGATGCTTCTCGCCGCCACGGTCGTGCAGCACCAGGGCAGGCAGCAGCCGGAGCGGCGCCTTGCCGGTCTTGACGGCGCGCACCAGCACCCGCTTGGCCGGTTCGTCGGCGAAGGGGTGGACGGGGCGGATCTGGATCCCGCCGCACTTCTCGCCGAACAGCGTCAGGATGTCGGCCAGCCGGTCGGCGCGGTGGATCAGGGTGATCGTGCCGCCCTCGCGCACCCCTTTCGACAGGAATCCGATCCAGGCGGCCAGGCCGTCGTCGGCCATCCAGGCGGCGCGGCGGTCGGGTGCGGGTCCCCGCAGGCTGCCGGGATCATCGAAGAAGGGCGGGTTGGTCATCGCCGCGTCGAACGGCTCCAGCCCCAGCACCGAGAACCGCACCGCCACGTCGCCTTCGACCGCCTCAACGCGGTCAAGGACGCCGTTCAGGGAGATGTTGGCCTGGGCCAGGGCGAGCGCGTCGGGATCGCGCTCCACCCCGACGAACCGGGCCTCGGGACGTCGCGCCGCCGCCGCCAGCAGGGCGCCGCCCGCGCCGCAGCCGGCCTCCAGCACCCGCTGTCCGGGCTTCGCGTCGCAGGCCGCCGCCAGCAGGGCCGCGTCGAGCCCGGCGCGGTAGCCCCGGGCAGGCTGTCGCAGTCTGACGCGACCGTCGAGCAGTCGGTCTTCAGTGACGGCATCCATTGGGGGAACCTTAGGTATAAGAACGCGGAACGCGTATGCTTGCTCGCTTGACCGTGCCCTATCCCGTCACCATTGTCCCGGCAAACGGCGACCGGATGGGGCACGGCGCTCTTGGACGATGAAGGACTGTTTCGCTTGGACGCTGCCCAGGCTCTTGCCGCCCCGCCCTCGCTGGATCCGCTGCTGAAGCTGGCGGGTCCGGACATGCAGGCGGTTGACGCCCTGATCCGCGAGCACATGGACAGTCCGGTGCCCGTGATCCCGGCGCTGGCCGACCACCTCATCGCCGGCTCGGCCAAGCGCCTGCGGCCATTGCTGACCATCGCCGCGGCCCGGCTCTGCGGCGCCCGCGATGACAACTGCCTCAAGCTGGCGGCGGCCGTCGAGTTCATCCACACCGCGACCCTGCTGCACGACGATGTGGTCGATTCCTCCCAGTTGCGCCGGGGCCGGGTGGCCGCGCACCTGATCTGGGGCGCCCCGGCCAGCGTGCTGGTGGGCGACTTCCTCTTCGCCCGGGCCTTCGAACTCATGGTGGGCGCGGGCTCCATGCCGGCGCTGGAGATCCTGGCGCGGGCCAGCCGGGTCATCTCCGAGGGCGAGGTGCTGCAGCTCACCCGCTCCCACGACCTCGACCTCTCGCAGGAGGTCTACATCGAGATCATCAAGGCCAAGACCGCCGAGCTGTTCGCCGCCGCCGCCGAGGCCGGCGCCGTGTCGGCCGGGGCCGCGCCGGACCGCTGTCGGGCCATGCGCCGGTTCGGCCAGGACCTGGGCCTGGCCTTCCAGCTGATCGACGACGCGCTCGACTATTCCGGCGACGCCAAGACCCTGGGCAAGAACCCCGGCGACGACTTCCGGGAGGGCAAGGTCACCCTGCCGCTGCTGCTGGCCATGGCCCGCACCGCGGCCTCAGAGCGCGACTTCTGGGTCCGCACCATTGACCGCCGCGAGCAGGTCGAGGGCGATCTCGAACACGCCTTCGACCTGATCCGCGAGACCCGCGCTCTGGACGATACGCTCGCCTTGGCCGCCCGCTATGCTGACAGCGCCAAGGCGGCCATCGCCGGCTTCGGCGGCGCGACCTGGCTGCCCGCCCTGAACGACCTCGCCGACTTCGCGGTGCTGCGCCGGGCCTAAGCCCGGCTGTAGGAACCCGTTCCCCGGCCCGCGCGCTTCCTCGCGTCCGAGGGAGTCATCAGTATGCTTGCATCGTCGCGCCTGGCCGGCCTGGGGACGTTCACACCCGAGTTTCCGGACGCCGAGGCCCTTCACCAGGGGCTCGCCCGCTGGAACCGCCGAAGGCTCGCGGTCCAGACGCCGGGGCCGGACTGGACCGCAGATCTCAATACCGATTTCCGAATGCTGCGGCTGGAGGGGGCCTTCATTGACGCTTTCCGCGCGCATGTCGCCCCGCGGGTCGCCGACGTCCCCCGCGATCCGGACAGGTTCATCGGCTGGTTCGAAGGGCTGAAGGATTCCGGACCGGGCCAGTGGGATCCGCTGTTCGGCTGGCTCGAACGTGACGCCAGCCTGGAGCAGATGCGCTGGTTCCTGACCCAGGAGGCCGCCGGCGAGGCCGGATTCGACGACCTGGTGGCCATGACACAGGTCAAGCTGCCGGCGCGTCCGAAGCTGGAGCTGGCCCGCAACTACTGGGACGAGATGGGACGCGGCAATGCGGGCGGGATGCACGGCCCCATGCTGGACCGCACGGTGGAGGGCCTGGACCTGAGGCCGACCATCCCCGGCACGCTGTGGCCCTCATTGTGCCTGGCCAATGTGATGACCGCCTTCGCCACCACGCGGCGCTATGTCTACCAGTCGATCGGGGCGCTGGGCGTGGTGGAGCTGACGGCGCCGACGCGCGTGGGAGCCGTGGCGGAGGGGCTCAAGCGGCTCGGCTGCACGCCGGAGCAGCGGAAGTACTTCGTCCTGCACGCCCAGCTCGACATCGAGCACTCCCGGGCCTGGAACGCCGAGGCGCTCGCGCCTCTGGTCGAGGCCGATCCGGACTGTGCCCGGTTCATTGCCGAGGGCGCCCTGATGCGGCTCCTTTGCGGTGAGCAGTGCTTCGACACCTACAGGGCGCACCTGTGGGCCCACGACCATCCCTTGGTCTACGCTGCGGAGTAGTCAGGCCTCGTTGAACGGGTGGGGCAGTGGGCCGGAGCGGAAGAGGATCACCGGGTTCTCGTCGTAGTCGCCCATCTCGGTGTCGGCCGTCGCGGAGAAGGCGACCACCGCAGGACGCAGCGGCCCCAGCCGCTCCGCCTTGCGGCGCGCCTCCTCGGCGGTCTTGCAGCCGACCTGCTGCTCTGCCTTCAACGACTTGCCGCGCCCGGCCTTGTACGACTGGACGATGTAGACGGTTTCCTTGGCCATGAACCTTCACGCGCCGGTTCGGGCGCGGGGTCAATGGCGGCTGGTCATCCGGGCGAGATCATCTTCTCCGGCCGCACGTACTGATCGAACTCCTCGTTCGTGAGGTAGCCGCCGCCAACAGCTACCTCGCGGAGCGTGGTGCCGTTCTTGTGCGCCGCCTTGGCGATCTTGGCGCAGTTGTCGTAGCCCAGCTTGCCGTTGAGGGCAGTGACCAGCATCAGCGAACGCTCGAGGTTGGCCTTGATGTTGTCCTCGCGGGCCTCTGTGCCGGCGACCATGTTGTCGGTGAACGACACAGCGCCGTCGGCCAGCAGGCGGCAGGACTGCAGGAAGTTGTAGGCCATCACCGGGTTGAACACGTTCAGCTCGAAGTGGCCCTGGCTGCCGGCAAACGCCATTGCGGTCTGGTTGCCCATGACGTGGGCGCAGACCATGGTCAGGGCCTCGGCCTGGGTCGGGTTCACCTTGCCGGGCATGATCGATGAGCCCGGCTCGTTCTCGGGCAGGGCCAGTTCGCCCAGGCCGGCGCGGGGGCCGGAGCCCAGGAAGCGAAGGTCGTTGGCGATCTTGAACAGGGCGCCGGCCGTGGCGGTCAGGGCGCCGTGGCTGAACACCATGGCGTCGTGTGCGGCGAGCGCTTCAAACTTGTTCGGTGCGGTGACGAAGGGCAGGCCGGTGATCCCGGCGATCTTCTTGGCGACCAGTTCGGCGAAGCCGATGGGGGCGTTCAGGCCGGTGCCGACGGCGGTGCCGCCCTGGGCCAGTTCATAGAGGCCGTAGAGGGTCTCCTGCACCCGGCGCACCGACATGGCGACCTGGTGGGCATAGCCGCCGAACTCCTGGCCCAGCGTCAGGGGCGTCGCGTCCTGGGTGTGGGTGCGGCCGATCTTGATGATGTGGGCGAAGGCCTCGGACTTCACCACGAGCGCCCTGTGCAGGTGCTCCAGCGCCGGGATCACCGAGCGGGCGACCTCCTCGGCCGAAGCGATGTGCATGGCCGTCGGATAGGTGTCGTTCGACGACTGGCTCATGTTGACGTGGTCGTTCGGATGGACCGGCTTCTTGGAGCCCATCACCCCGCCCATCATCTCGATGGCGCGGTTCGAGATCACCTCGTTGGCGTTCATGTTGGACTGGGTGCCGGAGCCGGTCTGCCAGACCACCAGCGGGAAGTGGTCGTCCAGCTTGCCGTCGATCACCTCCTGGGCGGCGGCGACGATGACCTTGCAGATCTCCGGGTCGAGCTTGCCCAGCTCCATGTTGGCCTCGGCCGCGGCGCGCTTGACGATGCCGAGGGCGCGGATCACCGGCTTTGGCTGCTTCTCCCAGCCGATCTTGAAGTTGCCGAGCGAGCGCTGGGTCTGCGCACCCCAGTAGACGTCGTTCGCGACCTCGATGGGTCCGAAGGTGTCGGTTTCCGTCCGCGTGCTCATGGAAGTCCCCCAGGCTGTCTTCCCGAGAGGGTTTAACTCCACAGCGGGAGACTGCAAGGCGCCGGACCGCTATGAGGGGCCCGATGACCGACGTCTGGACCCAGCACGGCAAGGTGCGCGCCCGGGAGGCCGAGGGGCTTATGGAGCTCACGGTCGATGGGCTGACGACCCAGGGTAAGTACTACAAGCCGCTGATCTACGAATTCTTCCGCAAGGCCTGGCGCGGCTCGCGGCCGGCCTGGGGCGATTTCTCGGTCGAGATCGGGATGGAGTACGTGGGCGAGCCGCCCTGGATGGACCTCGACAACCTTGCCAAGGCGATCCTCGACGCCATCAAGGGCTACGCCTTCCACGACGACGCCCAGGTTGCCCGCCTGCTGGTGGAGCGCCGGCCCGGCGACCGGGAACGGATCACCGTGATGGTTCGCAGACTGGGCTGAAACGAAGAAGCCGGCCGCGCCTGGGGGCGCGGCCGGCCTTCTTGCTAAGCCGTCCTGGGGGAACGGTCGGCTCAGCGATACTGCTGCAGGCGGGTTGTCCGGAGACCGGCGAGCCCGTGACGCTCGATCGAGCGCTGCCAGGACAGGAACTCGTCGTTGGTCAACGAGTACCGTTCCAGGGCTTCATCGAGCGAGATGAGACCACCGCGGACCGCGGCCACCACCTCGGCCTTGCGTCGGATCACCCACCGTCCGGTGTTCGGAGGCGGCAGATCGTTCTTGGTCAACGGCGCGCCCGTCGGCCCGATCACATAGGATTCGCCGCGGCTGTTCGTGCGCGTCTGTTGTTGCTGCAACATGGGCTTTCTAGCGCCTCACCATCACTGATTGATGTGAAACATACGCATTGGCCCCTAACAGCGGCTGAATCGCCTTAGTAAAGAAACGCCTAATCATGCGCCCCCCGTGTTCCATTTTAATACAGTTGAGCCCATGTCGCGAATTGATCTTCAGTATGCGCTTAGTATTAGCGCTTAATGTTGATTAATTCTTCGAGCATCTGGTCAGCCGTTGTGATGATCTTGGAAGATGCCGAATAGGCTTTCTGAGTCTGGATCAGGCCGGTGAACTCCGCCGACAGGTCGACGGTGGACGCTTCGAGACTGGAGGGGGCGATCCGTCCCGCCCCGCCACTTCCCGATTCCTTCACCGTCATCACGCCCGCCGCGAGAGAGGCCCGGTAGGAGTTGCCGGAAATCGGCGTCAGACCGTCGGAGTTCGGGAAGGTGGCGATGCCGATCTTGGCCACCTTGCGGATCTGGCTGTTGTCGTAGATCGCCGAGACGATCCCGTCCTCGTCCACGTCGATGGCGACGATGTTGCCGACACCCGCGCCGTTGGAGGAGATCGAGTTGACGGTCGAGCCCTGGGCGAGCTGGGTGATGGTGCTCAGGTCCAGCGTGATGTCCTGGGCGGCGATACCGAGGCTGTCGGTCCACTTCGGATTGGCGCCGCCGGATGCATCGAGGCTGATGACGGCCGGCGCGCCGGGGGCGCCGAACAGCGTGGTGTTCGTCAGGTCGATGCTGCCGTCGTTGTTGAAGACCACATTGCCGGAGGCCAGCTGACCGGACGGACCGGCGGAGCTGACGTCCGTCGCCGGCACCGCGTAGATTTCCGCGTGCCAGGTGTTCCCGAGCGCGGCGTTGTCCTTCAGGAAGGCCATCGCCAGCTTGCGCGAACCGCCGGTCGAATCGATGAGGTTCATCTCGATGACGAAGTCGGGCTGGGTGCCGCCCGCGACGTTCGCGGCATAGTTGGCCATCGAGGTCGCACCGGTGTTGTAGGCCGCCTCTCCCGCGGAAACGACGCCGGCGGCGTTAAGGTTGGCGCTGATGCCGACGTCGGTGGTCGCCGCCACCGCCGCGCCGAGGTTCTTGACGTTGATCGAACCCATCGAGTTGAGATCCGACGGGTTGACGTTGAACGTCCCGTTGGCCTGTACCGGCCAGCCCTGCAGGTAGCGGTTGGAATCGTTCTTCAGGAAGCCGTCGGCGTCGATGCTGAACGACCCCTGGCGGGTGAAGGTCCGGGCGTCCTGCGCGGTGACGCCGGCGCCCTTGTCTGTGACCACGAAGAAGCCGTCGCCAGAGATGGCGAGGTCGGTCGATGAGCCGGAGGCCTGGATCAGGCCCTGCTGGCTGACGAACTGGCGGGTGATCCCCTGGACGCCGCCGGCCGAGTATCTCCCCTTCACCGCCTGGGCGGTGACGGCGTTGGCGAAGTTCACCTGGTTGCGCTTGTAGGCAACCGTGTTGACGTTCGCGATATTGTCCGAGATGGCCGCGAGCGCCGAGGAATTGGCGACCAGGCCTGAAACGCCGGCCAGCATGGCTGAGTTGATGGACATGACTTAGTTCCGTTCTCCTGAAGCGGGTTCCGCGTCCTGCGTGGGGTCGGCCGTCAGGCCTCCGCTGGAGACGACGTTTTGTCGTCCGAGGTGTTGGTTGAACCGGTCGCCGTGGATCCGCCCGTCTGGGGGGTGGTCACGGGCGTCGCCGGCTGGCGAATGGTGACGAGCTTCTCCCAGGGGATCTGCGCGCCGTTGATGGTCAGAAGGGTGGCCCCGTCGGCCTGCTCGACTCCGGTCACAAGGCCCTCGGAGAAGACCTTCGAGGTCACGATCGAGCCTTCGCTGTCCTTGGCTGTGACGCGCAGGCTGTAGGTTCCGTCGGCGAGGCCGGTCCCGCCGGCGCTCTTTCCGTCCCAGACGAACTGATGCTCGCCCGCCTTGTTGTCTACGGGTGCGCTGGAGGACACGACCCGGCCCTTGGAATCGAGCACTTCCAGCTTCACATCGCTGGCCGCGCGGTCGAGCTTGTAGGTCCAGGTGGCCTTGCCGCCCTTGAGCGCCGCGACATCGGCCTCGGCGCGGACTTCCTTGCCGATCAGGCTGACGGCCGTGGAGACGCCCGAGGTGGTGTTCGACACGAGCTTCTTGAGCAGATCGTTGGTGGCGAGCTGCTGCTCGACCCCGGTCATCTGTACGATCTGCTGCGTGAACTGGTTTGAGTCCATCGGCGACAGCGGATCCTGGTTCTTCAGCTGCGTGGTCAGCAGCGACAGGAAAGTGTCGAAGTTCTCCGCCAGCCGCGCCCGGCCGATCGCCGTTGTGTCGGTGGTGGCCGCGGTTGAGGTGACGTCGCCAATGGCCATGCTCAGATCCTCAAATCCAGTCCGGCGTTCACGCCCCGGCGCAGGCGCAGGGCGCCGCTCACGGCCGTGTCCGCCGCATCGCCGGCCGTATCGAGCGCGGCGCGGAAGGCGCGGCCCCGGAAGGCCTCACCATTGCTGTCGTTCTGGTCCTGCCACGCCTGCCGCTGCTGCTGGCCCCGATCGCCGGCGACGTCGAAGGACATCCCGCCGCTCATGTCGAAGCCGGCCTGTTCAAGCGCCTGCTGCAGCTCCGACGCCCGGGCTTTCAGCTCGGAGGCGGCCTGCGGACTGTCGAAGGTCATGGCTGCGGTGATCCGGCCCTGGGCGCCGATCTCGAGGCGCACATCCACGCGGCCGAGGCCGGCGGGGTTGAGTTCCAGGTCGAAGCGGGTGGACTTCCCCTCGAGCTTCTTGACGATCTGGGCGGCGAGGTTGGCCACGGTTTCCGGCGAACCGCGAACCGCGTGCGAGGCGTGCGCCGCCGGTGTCAGGGACTGTGCGGTGGCCTTCGTGTCGGCCTGCAGGACACCGTCGGGGGATTCTGATGACAGCTCTGAGTCCGCCTCCGCGACAGCGGGTTCTGCGCGGTCGACGCGGGCTTCGGGCGAGGCTGCGGTCCCGGGACCGGCCTTTGCCAGCCCGGGGGGCGCCGCCCTGGCCAGGCCTGGCGGGGCGTCGATGGCGCCGGCGTCGGTCGCGGCCCGGGCGCGTTCGGCGCGCGTGGCGCGGCCTGGCGGTTCCGGCCGGGCCGGCGGCGCGGCGATCGGCGGCGGCGGCAGTCCTGCGGTCGCGACAGGGGTCGGCTCGACGGCGGGAGCCTCAGCCTGGGTCACGGGCGGCGGGACGTCCGGAATATCGGCTGTGACGGCCTGAGCGAGTGGGGGCGGCGGCGCGTCGGCCGTCGCCGGCGGGTTGCGGGGGCCGGCCGAGGCGCCCTGAAGCGCAGGGCTCGCCGCCGGGGTGGACGTTTCCTGGCGGGCCCCGCCGCCGACGGGCGGCGAAGCGGTAAAGTCGGTCTCGTCAGGCGCGATCTGCGGGCCGGGTTCCGGGCTATCGGGAACGAAGGCTGTGCGATCGGCAAAGCTGGGCGCGGCGGCGGCCCGGGTCCGGCCGTTCGAGCCGGGCGAACCCACGACACTTTCCGATGCAGGCTTGCCAGCCGCGGTCGCCGCTTCAGCAACCGCCGGCTGACCCGCCAGCAGGCTGGCCAGCAGGGCGGAATTGGCGTCGCCGGCCGCGTTGTCGGACGCGAGGATCGCAGGCTCCGCCTCGGCGTCGTCGGAGGACTCCTTGAGAGCTTCGGCGGACTTGGCGGTTACGGCAGCGGACCCGGCAGGCGCCTTCGCTCCGGCGACACCGACAGTCGCATCCTGCGGCAACAGTGCGGCGAGAAGCGCCTCGAAGCCGGCGAGGGGGCTCGCCACAGGCGCAGCGGCGGCTGAGGCGGCCTGACCCTGGGATGGCATTGCGGCCGTATTGAGCGCTGGCGCGTTCATGGGATTCCGGAAGCGAGGGCTTCAATGTGAGGAAAGCGCGTCCTGCGCCGGGCTCATTCGGGAAACCCTGAGCAACGTCCGGGCCAGTTTTCTAACTAACTGATCTCAATAAGAAATATGCCACGCGACGGGTCGACTCCGATTGGGCTGTTGGCGCCTTTTGCCGGGCTGTCGGCGTACCGGTGGGGCATTCCCTGCCGCCCCGCACCCGCCGGATTCCAACTGGCGCCGGTCTTGCGCCTGTATTTGCGAACCCATCCGGTCCGCAGAGTGACCATGCTGAAACTATTGAAGAATTTACGGCCCGCAGTGCGCCTGTTCACCTTTGTCCCGGCAGATTCCGCCGGGCAGGGCGTCAACCTTTGCCGGGCGGAGGCCTAACCCATGTCGCTCGGCGTCACCCTAAAGACCGCGGCCTCCGGCCTGCAGGCCGCCCAGGCCTCCATCCGGGCGGTCTCGGACAACATCGCCAACGTCAACACGCCCGGGTACGTCCGCAAGGCCGTCAACCAGGAACAGCAGGTCGTCGACGGCGTCGGCATGGGCGTGAAGATCGAGGGCGTCAAACGCGTCACCGATCAGTACCTCCAGCTCGCCTCGCTCACCGCGGCCTCCGAGTCGGAGCGGTGGTCGGCGGTGTCGCAGTATCTCGACAATGCCCAGAGCCTGTTCGGCGACCCGTCGGCGGACGGCTTCTTCTTCAACCGGCTGGACAAAATCTTCGGCGCGTTCGGGACCATCGCTGATGACCCGTCCTCGACCCTCCTGCGCAGCCAGGCGCTTTCGTCGGTTGAGGACTTCATCGGCGAGTCGGGGCGGATCAACGACCAGGTTGTCGCTCTGGGCGAGACAGTCGAGACCCAGGTCGACGCCGGCGTGCAGCGGGCCAACGATCTGCTGGAACAGATCAGCAAGCTCAACATCGACATCAACCGCGCCTCGGTGCTCAGCGCCGATGCGTCCGGCTCGGCGAACATCCAGAGCCAGCTGCTGGATCAGCTGGCCGGCCTGATGAACATCCGCGTGGCCCCGCGCGCAGGCGGCGGCGTCGACGTCCGGTCGACGGAAGGCGTTCTGCTCGCCGGAGACCTGCCGGCCCGGCTGACCTACAACTCCTCGGATACGACGCCCGGCTACATCACCGCCCAGCCGGCCGGCAGCACCACCCAGCAGCCGATACAGCTCACCAGCGGCAGCCTTCGCGGTCTGATGGACCTCCGCGATGTGGAGCTGCCCAAGATCTATGACCAGCTGGGAGAATTCACGAGCCGGGCCATCGACCAGTTGAACGCGGCCCACAACGCCTCGGCCGCCTATCCCCCGCCCACCAGCATGGCCGGCCGCGACACCGGGCTCGATCTTCCCACCGCGATCGCCGGCTTCACCGGAACCTCGACCATCGCCCTGGTGAATGCCCAGGGCGTGATGCAGAAGTCGGTGGCGATCGACTTCACGGGCGGCACCATCTCGGTCAATGGCGGACCGGGCGCGGCCTTCACCCCGGCCTCATTCCTCGCAGACCTGAACACGGCGCTGGGCGCCTCGGGCAGCGCCACGTTCTCCGGTCGCGCGTTGACGCTGAACGGCGCCGGCGGGCTGGGTCTGGCCATTGACGAGGGGACTTCGGCGAAGACCGGCAGGGGCTTCTCGCACTTCTTCGGCCTGAACGACCTGGTGAAGGCGACCGGGACCACCAACTACGCCACCGGCCTCCAGCCCACGTCCAACCACGGGTTCACGGCCGGCGACCAGATCACGCTGCATCTGGCGACGCCCGACGGCCGGCCCATCCGCGACATCACCGTGACGGTCCCGGCCGCGCCGCTGATGAGCGACCTGGTGAACACGCTGAACAGCAACGCCACCGGCGTTGGCCTGTACGGCGCATTCTCACTCGATCCGAACGGCGTGCTGACCTTCGCCGGCTCCGCGCCTTCAGACTCCAGGCTCTCCATCGTCAGCGACGACACCGCCCGTGGGGCGGGTGGCCCCTCGATCAGCCAACTGTTCGGGCTGGGCGTCCAGGAGCGTTCCACGCGCGCTTCGCGGTTCAACGTTTCGGCTGCGCTCTATGCCGATCCGACGAAGATGGCCGTGGGCAAGCTGGACGCGACCGCCGCGGTCGGCACGGTGGCTGTCCGGCCGGGCGACGGACGCGGCGCCCTGGGGGTTTCCACTTCCGGCGATGTGCCGGTGCAGTTCCAGGCCGCCGGCTCCCTGGGCCAGGTGTCCATGACGGTGTCGCGCTATGCTTCGGAATTCGGCGGGGCGATCGGTCGCGGCGCGGCAGCGGCCGAGACCCGCAAGGCCAGCTCCGACGCCGTCGCGGTGGAGGCCACGAACCGGCGTCAGTCGGTTGAAGGCGTCAATCTCGATGAGGAACTGGTCAATCTGACCACCTATCAACAGGCCTTCAATGCTTCCGCCCGCATGATCCAGGCCGCCAGCGACATGCTCGACACGCTGCTGGGCATCGTCTGAGGAACTGAACGATGGTTACGCGCGTCACCACACCCGGAAACTACTCCGCCGTCCTGTCTAACCTGCTGGCCGCGCAGAAGCGGCAGATGGACGCCGGCAACCAGGTCGCGACCCAGAAGAACGGCCAGAATCTCAAGGACTATGCAAAGTCCTCGGAGATGCTCACGGCCATGCGCACCGTGCAGACCCGGCTCGGCGTCTTCCAGGATCAGGGCGCCATGATCGCCGACAAGCTCACGACCCAGGACGCCAGCCTGCGCCGTGTCGCCGACTCCGCCCAGGCCGTGCGCGAGGCCATGGCCGAGGCGATCGCCTCGGGCCGTGTGGACACGCTGATCGAGGACGTCCAGGCCCAGATGAACACGGCCGTCGAGGGCATGAACGCCCGCTATGGCGGCAAGTACCTGTTCGCCGGCGGCCAGGTCGATACCCGCCCGGTCACGGCCACGGCGCTCTCCGATCTCACGGCGCCGCCCGCGATCATCGCCAACTTCTTCCAGAACGACAATTTCAAGGTCCAGGCCAAGCTCGACGAATCCACCAAGGTGACGACGGGCGTCCTGGCCAGCGACATCGGCTCCGACATGCTGACCGCGCTGCAGGCCTTCCAGACGTTCAACGAGGGTCCGAACGGCCCGTTCACCGGTGCGATGACCGACGCCCAGAAGACCTTCCTGGAATCCCAGCTGGCCACCTGGGACTCGGTCCGGGAGGACGTCACCCTGATCGTCGCCCACAACGGCACCATCCAGAAGCGGCTGGAGACGATCACCTCGGACCTGGAAGCGCGCCAGAACTCCCTGGCCGGCATGCTCGGCGACATCACCGACGCCGACATGGCCCAGGCCGCCGCCAACCTGCAGCAGGCCCAGCTTTCGGTGCAATCGGCCGCCTATGTGTTCCAGGCCCTGCAGTCCTCCTCGCTGCTCAACATCCTGAAGTAGGCCGCGGTTCTGGCCGCCTCGAGCCGGAATTCCCGGGCGACCTCGAAAATCCGCGCCGCAACCGCTACATAGGCGGGCAATGAACGCGCCCCTTACCGTTCCCGAAGCTCTGAGCGACGGCCTCGTCGAGGCCGTGCGTGACGCCGTGCGCCTGCCGGCCGGGGCCAGGATCGTCGCGGCCATGTCCGGCGGGGTGGATTCCACGGTGACCGCCGCCCTGCTGTCGCGGGCCGGCTACGACGTCGTCGGCGTGACGTTGCAGCTCTACGATCACGGCGCAGCGATCCAGAAGAAGGGGGCCTGCTGCGCCGGCCAGGACATCCACGACGCCCGCACGGCCGCCGAGGGCATCGGCATCCCCCACTATGTCCTCGACTACGAGAGCCGGTTCCGCGAGCAGGTGATCGAGGACTTCGCGGACTCCTACCTGCGCGGCGAGACGCCGATCCCCTGCATCCGCTGCAATCAGACGGTGAAGTTCCGCGACCTGCTGGACGTCGCCCGCGACCTGGGCGCCGAGGCCATGGCGACGGGGCACTATGTCCAGCGCGAGGTCGGCCCGGGCGGGCCCGAGCTGCACCGCGCGTTCGACCCGGCCCGCGACCAGTCCTACTTCCTGTTCGCCACCACGGCCGGGCAGCTGGACTACCTGCGCTTCCCCCTTGGGGGCCTGCCCAAGCCTGCCGTCCGGGCTGCAGCGGCGGCGCTGGGCCTGGGGGTTGCCGACAAGCCGGACAGCCAGGACATCTGCTTCGTGCCGGAGGGCCGCTACACTACGATCATCGACCGCCTGCGCCCACACGGCGCGGAGCCGGGCGACATCGTGCATCTCGACGGCCGGGTGCTGGGCCGGCACGAGGGGGTGACACGCTACACCATCGGCCAGCGGCGGGGCCTGAACGTGGCCGTGGGCGATCCGCTG
This sequence comes from Pseudomonadota bacterium, assembly GCA_963205005.1. Lineage (GTDB taxonomy): Bacteria > Pseudomonadota > Alphaproteobacteria > Caulobacterales > Caulobacteraceae > Phenylobacterium. Next base: position 62,973 of record CAUJHW010000005.1, on the reverse strand, counting down.
TTCGTCGTCCGCATCGATGCGGACCGGCGCGAGGTCATCGTCGGCCCGCGCGAGGCCCTGCTCACCCGGTCCCTCGCCCTGAAGGAGATCAACTGGATCGGCGGCGGCGCCTTCGAGGACGCCATTACCGGCGCCCGGCCCGTCCTGGCCCGCGTCCGCTCCACCCGCGAGCCCGTGCCGGGGCGGCTTGGCGTGGTCGATGGCGCTCCGGGTATCGTGTTCGGCGCGCCGGAGGAGGGCGTCGCGCCCGGCCAGGCCTGCGTGCTCTATGCGCCAGAGGCCCCGACGCGGGTGCTGGGCGGCGGCTTCATCGCCTCGACCGTCCGGAACCACTGACGGCGGGCGGCCGTGAACGCCCGTCAACTCGTGGACATCGCCTGTGACGAGGATCCGCGCGCCCCGTGCCTGTGGCTGCCGTCCGACCTGTGGCCGGAGTTCTGCGCGGCGATCCGCCAGAAGCCGAACCTGATCGGCGCGGTAATCTACCGGAACAAGACCATCCGCGACGGTGGCCCCTACAGCGACATCACCACGCGCCAGCCCTGAGCGCGGCGGCTGGTTTTCGGCGCCCGCTGAAATTATATCTGCCGGATGACCCAGACCTCCGATCCCGTTGTCATCGCCAGCTATGCCCGCACGCCCATGGGCGGCTTCCAGGGTACGCTATCCGCCGTGAAGGCCACCGATCTCGGCGCGGCCGCCGTCCGCGCCGCGGTTGAGCGTTCGGGCGTCGATCCTGCCGCCGTCGAACAGATCATCATGGGCTGCGTGCTGCCGGCGGGTCTCGGCCAGGCGCCGGCCCGGCAGGCCGCGCTGGGCGCGGGCCTGCCCAAGTCGGTGGAGGCCACCACGGTCAACAAGATGTGCGGCTCGGGCATGCAGGCCGCGATCCTGGCGCATGACGCCCTGGCCGCGGGCTCCGTGGACGTGATCATCGCGGGCGGCATGGAGAGCATGACCAACGCGCCCTACCTGATGACCAAGCATCGCGCCGGGGCTCGGATCGGCCACGACACCATGTTTGACCACATGTACCTGGACGGACTGGAGGACGCCTACGAGCCGGGCCGGCTGATGGGCTCTTTCGCCGAGGAGACCGCCAAGGCCTACCAGTTCACCCGCGAGGCCCAGGACGAGTACGCGATCGGCTCGCTGACCAGGGCGCGCGCGGCCACCGAGAGCGGCGCCTTCGCCCGTGAGATCACGCCGGTTCAGGTAACCGACCGCAAGGGAACGGTCACGGTCGACAGGGACGAGCAGCCGCTGAAGGCCGATCCGGCCAAGATCCCGACCCTCAAGCCCGCCTTCGCCAAGGACGGCACAATCACCGCCGCCAACGCCTCGTCGATCAGCGACGGCGCCGCGGCCCTGGTGCTGACCCGCGAGAGCGTGGCGCGCCGCCTGGGCATGACCATCGTCGCCCGCATCGCCGGCCACGCGGCCCATGCCCACGAGCCCGGCCTGTTCACCACGGCGCCCGTCCCGGCGGTGCAGAAGGCCCTGAAGCGGGCCGGCTGGAGCGTGGACGACGTCGACCTGTTCGAGATCAACGAGGCCTTCGCGGTCGTCGCGATGATCGCCGAGCGCGACCTTGGCCTCGACCGGGCGAAGCTGAACGTCAACGGCGGCGCCTGCGCGCTCGGTCACCCGATCGGCGCGTCGGGCGCTCGCATCCTGGCCACCCTGATCAGCGCCCTGCAGGCGCGCGGCGGCCGCAAGGGTGTCGCCAGCCTCTGTATCGGCGGCGGCGAGGCCGCGGCCATGGCGATCGAGCTGGCCTAGAGGGTCTTTGCCAGCGCTTCCATCTGTTCGGCGACGACGCCCCAGCCGTCGTGGAAGCCCATCTGTTCGTGCTGCTGGCGCTTCTCGACGGTAGGGTGGCTGACCCGGGCCGTGTAGAGCGTGCGGCCGTCCGGCTGCGGCTCGAAGGTGACGGTGGCGGTCATCATCCCGCCGCCCTCGGCCGGAACCCAGCCCTCGGTGAAGGCGTCGGTGAACACGAGCTTCCGGTTGGGTATCACTTCCAGATAGACGCCGGGATTCGGCGCGACCTCTCCATCGGGGCCATACATGGTGGTCTCGCTGGCGCCGCCGGGACGCAGGTCCATCTTCGTGGCTTCCGCGCGCCAGGGCGCCGGGCAGAACCAGCGCGGGTAAAGCTCCGGCGTCGTCCAGACGCGATAGAGCTGTTCCGGCGTGGCCTCGACCATCCGGGCGAGCACCAGTTCGCGGTCGTGGTTCGGGGGAAGGTCGACCTTGCTGGCCATGGGCGTTCTCCTCAACGGGACAGAGGACGTCTCAGGTCAGCCGCGCCCGACACGTCCCCGGAATGTACGCCGCCTATTTCCCCGGCAGGCTGTTGAGGTTCATGGTCATGCCGTTGGGCAGGGTCATGTCGCCGGGCTTCATGTTGGCCGGGCAGGCGCCTTCCCAGGTCCCGGTCATCTCCATCTCGTGGGTTCCGTTGGTCTGGGCCATCGACGAGCCGGTGGTCACCGATGTGGCCTTGATCACGTATTTCGAGTTGAAGTCACCCGTCGCCTTGCCGGTGGTCGTCACCTTGCCCGCCTGGCCCATGTCGCACGCGCTGACGAAGGTCCAGCCGCCGGCCGTGGGCGTCACGGTGTTCTTCTCGCAGATGTCCTTGCTGGCCTGCTGGCCCCAGACGGTCATCTTGGCCTCGGTCGCCTCGTCGAGGCACAGCTTCATGGTCTGTGTCATCCCGTCTGAGGAAACGGTCTGGGTCCACAGCCCCGGCTTGCGCTTGGGCGGGCCGAGTGAAGCGGCGGGAGCCGTGGCGGCGGCGGAGGGCGTGTCGCCAACCGCGGCGGTCTCGGATTTCTTCTGGCAGGCGGCGAGGGCCAGCAGCCCCACGCAAAGCACAAGTACGCGACGCATCTTGATCGTTCCTCCGGCGTTCCCCAGCATGGACCCTACGACGGACGAGGAGCCTGCGGAATGCCCGATACGACCCTGCGCGACACCGGCGCCCGCTACGAGATGGATGAGCAGGGCCTGACCTCCTACGCCGACTATCGGCTGGACGGGCCCCGGATGTACCTGGACTACGTCTTCAGCCCGCCCGCCCTGCGCGGCTCCGGCGCGTCCGGCCGGCTGATGAGCGCGCTCAGCCAGGACGCCCGCGACCGCGGCCTAAAGATCACGCCCATCTGCGGCTACGCTGCCGCCTGGCTGCGCCGCAGTCCGGAGTTCCGGGACCTGGTGGGCTAGGCGCCCTTCAGGTCCGGGCGGTGATGGCTTCCAGGGTCTGGATGCGGCTGTCGAGATCCTCGGAGAGGCGGCGGGCAATGTCGCGCACGCCGGGGGGATAGGAGTCGCCCCCCTCTGCGATCTCGGCCGCGAGGCCCTCCAGGTCCGCCATGGCGACGGTCAGGGTCCTGACGTGGTCCTTGGCCAGCTGGCGGGCTTCGGCCTGCAGGCGCTGAACGCGCTGCGCGACGGTCTCCGCTTTCGGAAGACCGGTCTTGAGGTCGTTGGTGGCGACCACGGCGAGTGACGGTGACATCCTCATGATCCTCAAATGTCTCCCCAGGGCGCCGACGGCCCGCGACCCGGTCCGGATCGCGGCAAGGCCTGCCCTGCTGCAGAACCTACGCCCTGAAACAGCACAGGTTCCCTGTCGGCCGCATGAACGGGGCCAGTTAAGGCTGTTGTCCGCACGGGTGGGGCGCCGGCGACACGGTGCGTGGTTAAGCCGGGCCAACTGGCGCGGCGGCGCGGCCTGTCGTAGGGAGCCGGGATGACTGACCCCACGCCCCCCGGCGCGCCCTGGCGTCCTCCGCTCGACCTGGGACAGGGCGGCCTGCCCGGCGCGGCGTTCCGGCTGCTGCGGGCGGCGCCCTCAAGCGCCTGGATGGTGCTCGGCGCGCTGGCTGTCGCGGACCTGGCCCTCGACCTCGGCGGGCGGCGAATGGGCGTGCCGATGGACGGGCAGGTCTTCACCCCGGCGACCTGGACATTCCTGGGCGTCCTCGCCTGCGTGAACTCCGCGGCTCAGGGCGTTCTGCTGCATATCCTGCTGACCGGGCGGTCGCCGCCCCGGCTCGACGCCGGGTTCGTGGGCTTCGTGCTCTGGACCGCCATCGTTGCGGTCCTGGCCAATGCGCTCGGCTTCGTGGCGCAGGGCGCGCAGGGCCTGCCACCCGAACAGCTTCTGCCCCGCTTCCTGCTGGTCGCGGCTGGAGGACTGGTGGGTACGATCGTCCTGACCCGGCTGATGCTGCTGCCGATCGCCTGGCTTGTGGGTGATCCGGGCGCCACGGCGGCGGGTTCCTGGGGCCGGATGCGCGGCCAGGTCCTGGGCTTCCTGATGGCCTCGGTGATCCTCAGCCTGCCCGGCATGCTGGTCGGCGTCGTCGCCGTGGCCGCCGCGGGCGGCGCGGAGGATCCGGCCGCGCCCGGCGTGCGGATCGCCACCCAGCTGATGGTCGCCGTGCTGATGGCGCTCGGCACGGCGCTGAACGCGGTGATCTACCTGCGCAGGGTCGGCGGACCCCAGCGGCTGGCGGACACCTTCGACTAGAGCCGGCCCTTCCGGAACCGCTCGGCCGCCTCGGCCCGGGCTTCTGCCTTGACGCGCTTGACAGCGCCCCTGTCGGCGGTCTCGTCCTGGGGGGTCAGCATCTCGTTGGCGAATTCCAGGTCGAGCATCTTCAGTCGCTTGATTTCGTCGCGCAGGCGGGCGGCAGTCTCGAACTCCAGGTTGGCGGCGGCCTCGCGCATGCGGGCCTCCAGGTCCTTGAGCGTGACCTTGAAGTTGTCGCCCATGAACGGCTTGCCGTCCTCGGCGATCCCCACAGGCACGGTGACCCGGTCCTTCTCGTAGGGGCTGGCGAGGATGTCCTTGATCTGGCTCTTCACACTCTCGGGCGTGATGCCGTGGTCGAGGTTGTAGGCCTGCTGCTTCTCCCGGCGGCGCTTCGTCTCGGCGAGCGCGCGTTCCATCGAGCCGGTGACGCGGTCGGCGTAGAGGATGACCCGGCCGTCGACGTTCCGGGCCGCCCGGCCAATGGTTTGAATGAGTGAGGTCTCGGAGCGCAGGAAGCCCTCCTTGTCAGCGTCGAGGATGGCCACCAGCCCACACTCGGGAATGTCGAGGCCCTCGCGCAGCAGGTTGATGCCGACCAGGCAATCGAAGGCGCCCAGCCGCAGGTCGCGGATGATCTCGATCCGCTCCATGGTGTCGACGTCGGAGTGCATGTAGCGGACCCGCAGGCCCTGCTCGTGCATGTACTCGGTGAGGTCCTCGGCCATCTTCTTGGTCAGCACGGTGATCAGCGAGCGGTAGCCGACGGCGGCGGTCTGGCGCACCTGGTCGATGACGTCGTCCACCTGGCTGAAGCCGTCGGACTGCACCGGCTTGATCTCCACCGGCGGGTCGATGAGGCCGGTAGGGCGGATAACCTGCTCGGCGAACACGCCGCCGGTGCGCTCCATCTCCCAAGGGCCGGGGGTGGCGGACACGAACACGCTGTCCGGCCGCATGGCGTCCCACTCCTCGAACTTGAGCGGGCGGTTGTCGATGCAGGAGGGCAGGCGGAAGCCGTACTCGGCCAGGGTGAACTTGCGGCGGTAGTCGCCCCGGTACATCCCACCGATCTGAGGCACGGTCTGGTGGCTCTCGTCGACGAACAGCAGGGCGTTGTCCGGGATGTACTCGAAGAAGGTCGGCGGCGGCTCGCCCTCGCGGCGGCCGGTGAGATAGCGGCTGTAGTTCTCGATGCCGGCGCAGGAGCCGGTGGCCTCGATCATCTCGATGTCGAAGGTGGTGCGCTGTTCGAGGCGCTGCGCCTCGAGGAGCTTGCCGTTCGCCACCATCCAGTCGAGGCGCGCCTTGAGCTCGTCCTTGATGTGGTTGATCGCCTGCCGGAGCGTCGGCCGCGGCGTGACGTAGTGGCTGTTGGCGTAGATCTTCACGCCCTGCAGGTCGGCGGTCTTCTTGCCGGTCAGCGGGTCGAACTCGGTGATCGATTCGATCTCGTCGCCGAACAGGCTGATCCGCCAGGCGCGGTCCTCGTAGTGGGCCGGATAGATCTCCAGCGTGTCGCCCCGACGGCGGAACGTGCCGCGCTCGAAGGCCGCGTCATTGCGCTTGTACTGGAGCGCGACGAGGTCCTGCATCAGCTTCTTCTCGTCGATGCGGTCGCCGGCCTTCAGCGAGAAGGTCATGGCCGAATAGGTCTCGACCGAGCCGATGCCGTAGATGCAGGACACCGAGGCCACCACGATCACATCGTCGCGTTCCAGGATCGCCCGGGTCGCCGAGTGGCGCATGCGGTCGATCTGCTCGTTTATCGAGGAGTCCTTTTCGATGTAGGTGTCGGTCCGCGGGACGTAGGCCTCGGGCTGGTAGTAGTCGTAGTAGGAGACGAAGAACTCGACCGCGTTCTCGGGGAAGAAGCTCTTGAATTCGCTGTAGAGCTGGGCCGCCAGCGTCTTGTTGGGCGCCAGGATCAGAGCCGGCCGCTGGGTCTCCTCGATGATCTTGGCCATGGTGAAGGTCTTGCCGGAGCCAGTGACCCCCAGCAGCACCTGATCGCGCTCCCCACCGTCGATGCCGCCGACCAGTTCCCGGATCGCGGTCGGCTGGTCGCCGGCGGGGTCGTAGGCCGAGACCAGCTTGAACTTGCGGCCACCCTCGCTCTTCTCCGGGCGCACCGGACGGTGCGGCTTCCAGAGGAGCGGCATGGTGTTTTCATCGTAGTCGAACGACGCGGACATATCCGCGACGCCCGCCGGTTCGGCAGGACGGGGCATGGCATTCAAGGTAGGCGCTCCACGCGAGGATCACCAGATCAACGCACAGGCCTGCTGACAGGAGATGTCAGCATCAACACGCTCACCGCATCTCGTTATGCATATCGACCGCATAACGGAGTCGCGTTATGTACTTAAACCGCATAACGGGGTGAGGCATGGCGGGACAGCTGTCGGGCGTAGCGGCGCTTATGGGTGCAGTTTCGACGCTGGCGATTGGTGGCCCGGCCCAGGCGGATAGCGCCGCGGAGATCGATACCGTTATCGTCACGGCCCGGTTGAGGTCCGAGGATGCCCAGGCCGTGCCGGGTGGGCTGTCCGTGGTCGGCGCGGAGGCGCTGCGGACGTCCGGGACCAACAACGTCAGCCAGATCGTCCAGCTGATCCCCAATCTGAACTACGCCTCGCCCAACCCGCGAAACACGGCGGTGACCATCCGGGGGCTGGGATCGAGCGTGGTCGCCATTGCCCAGTCAAACGATGGGCTTGAGCCGGGCGTGGGCTTCTATGTCGACCAGGTCTACCGTGCCCGTCCGGCCACGGCGGCGTTCGACTTCCTGGACGTGGAGCGCGTGGAAGTGCTGCGCGGACCGCAGGGCACGCTGTTCGGCAAGAACACCACGGCGGGCGCGATCAACATCACCACGCGGGCGCCGGCATTCACCTTCGGCGGCGAGGCGGAAGTCACATTCGGAAACCACGAATACCGGCAGGGAAAGGTCACCGTGACCGGACCGCTCTGGGGCGGCGTGGTGGCCGGGCGCCTGTCGGTGACCGGGACCTTCCGGGACGGCGTGATCCACAACGTCCGCAGCGGCCGCAGGCAGAACGACGTGGACAATCGCGCCATCCACGGCCAGCTGCTCTTCAAGCCGAACGATCGGTTCAGCCTGCTTCTGTCCGGCGACGACAGCTCGATCAACACCGACTGTTGCACGCAGGTGTTCGTCCGGGTGGGGACAACCCTCAGGTCCGCCGCCCGGCAGTATCCGGCCCTGGCGGCTGGACTGGGCTACGCGCCACCCAGCCAGGATCCCCACGACCGCCTGACCGACATCGACGCGCCCCTGCTGGTGAACACCGACGACGCCGGGTTCTCGGCGGTGGCCAACTGGGACGTGGGCTTCGCGACGGTGACCTCCGTCAGCGCCTGGCGCTGGTGGAACTGGGACGCCGCCAATGACCGCGACTACACATCGATCCCGATCCAGCTGACCCAGCACATCCCGTCGCGCCAGGACCAGTACAGCCAGGAACTGCGCATCGCCTCAAACGGCAGCCATGGGGTCGAGTACGTCGCCGGGCTCTACTACTTCGCCCAGACCATCAAGGGCGAGCCGATCACCGGCTACGGCCCGCAGGCGACCTACTGGCTGCTGGGCCTGGCGCCGGCGTTTCCGGCGAACCTGCTCGATGGCTACACCACCGACGGCCATACGCGCTTCCACAGCGAGAGCTCGGCTGTGTTCGGCGAGGCGACCTGGCATGTGACCGACCGGCTGAGCCTGACGGGTGGGCTGCGCTACACCTACGAGGACAAGGATGGCCAGTTCGACTCCACGGTCTTCGGGGGCGCCCCGGCGACGGGCGCGCTGCTGAACAGCAAGCTGTCGATCCTGCGGCCGCAGTCCTACCGGGCCAGCGACAGGGACGGCAGCCTGTCGGGCCGGGCCTCGGCGTCCTGGGCGTTCAGTGACGGGGCGCGGGCCTACGCCAGCTTCGCCAAGGCGAGCAAGTCAGGCGGGATCAACATGTCGGGCCTGCCCCTGGACGCCGCCAACAGTCCGGCGCTGGCCACGGCGGTGGTCCGGCCTGAGCGGAACACCAACTACGAGCTGGGCCTGAAATCCGAGCTGTTTGATCGCCGGCTGGTGCTGAACGTCGATGTCTTCCGCACCGTGGTCCGCGACTTCCAGACCAATGTCGTCGATACCGGGCCGGGCGCCCTGCGGGGCTACCTCGCAAACATCGAGAAGGTTCGGGTGAAGGGCCTGGAGGTCGACGGCGCCTTCGTGCTGAGCGCACACCTGACCGGCCGGTTCGGGCTGAGCCGGACCAAGGGGATCTACGCCTCGTACCGCAACGGGCCGTGCCCGCTGGAGTTGATCGGCAATGCGACGACGGTCTGCAACCTGACCGGCCGCGGCCTGCCGAACCTGCCCAAGTTTGTCTGGACCGCGGGCGCCGAATACAGGGACGATCTCGACCTGGGCGCGGTGGCCGGCGAGGCCTATGTGCGTGGAGATTTCTCGGCGCGGACCCGCACGTTCGGCGATCCAACCGCCAGCAGATACACGGTGATCGACGGCTACCGCCTGTTCAACGCCACGGCGGGCTTCCGGTCGAATGGCGCCTGGGAGGCGTCTGTCTGGGTGAAGAACCTGTTCGGCGAGCGCTACCTTCAGAACGTCACGGTCCAGGCCGGAAACTCCGGCCTGGTCGTGGGAACTCCCAGCGATCCGCGGATGTACGGCGTGACGTTGCGCGCGACCTACTAGGCCGTGACGAGCGGCCGCCGTCGGCGGCGAAGCGCGGCGCCCGCGCCGCCGAAACCCAGCAGCATCAGCGCCCAGCTCGCCGGCTCGGGTACGGCTGTCGGGGGCGGCGGGACCACCGCAGGCTCCTCGATGCGGAACTGCAGGTCGTCTACGGTCATCCGCTGATAGTCCTGGCTGGTCGCGCCGCGGATGCCGCTGACGATGGTCAGGCGGGTGATCAGCTGGTTCTGGAAGCCCGACAGTTCGGTCAGCTTCGGCTGGGTGATGTCAGTCTTGAAGTAGCCGTCGTCGTTGGCGTTCAGGTCGGCGCCGTCGAACACCGTTGCCGCGCCGTTGTGGGCGAGGAAGTAGAACTTCTCGGAGTCGCCGCCACGGGCCGAGTACTTCAGCGAGTCGAAGTAGAACGCCTTGCCATCGGTGCGGGTGATCACCAGGGCGCTGTTGGTGATCAGCGTGTTGTTGGTCAGGGCGGTGACATAGAAGGTCCCGGCGTCAAAGCTGAAGCCCATGTAGGCGTCGAGCGGAACGCCGCCATTGGCGCTGTCGGCCAGGTCCTCGAAGTCCAGGGTGACCGGAACGTAGGTCGCCGCCGAAGCGGCCCCGGCGACGGCGGCCACCGCGACGGCGGCGAGCGTGCCACGCAGGGTTTTCCAGAGGGTGTCGGAGGTAGGCAGGTTCATCCTGGCAGTCCATTCAAGGGTGTGGCCCGGCGCCGGCGCGCGCGGAGGTGCTGACCTGAGAACGGAGGTCGGCGGGCGTTTATTCCATCCGGGGTGAAATTTGCGGGCGGGCCGACCCGCTGGACGCCTCGCGCTGCATCCGCGAGGGTATCGGGGCCATGGTCCCGAGGTCCGACATGAACGCGATCCTTCCCGATACCCCGCCGGCCGATCTTGGCTTCTCCACCGAGGGGCTCGCCGCCGTGGATGCGGGAATCTCCGGGCTCATCGCGTCGGGAGAACTGGCGGGCGCTTCGTTGCTGGTGGCGCGGCGGGGGAAGGTTGTTCATCGCGCCTTGCTGGGCCTCAAGGACATCGACCGCAGCGAGGCGTCGGCGCAGGACACGATCTACCGCATCTACTCCATGACCAAGCCGGTGACGGCCGTGGCGATGATGGTGCTCTGGGACCGGGGGCTCTGGTCGCCGGATGACCCGATCGCCCGGCATCTGCCGGAGTTCGCAGACGTGACCCTGGGGGGCGGCGGGGCGCCGTCGCACGCCCCGACGATGCGCGAGCTGATGACCCATACGGCGGGTCTGGGCTACGGCTTCGACCCGAGCGAGCCGACGGACGCGGCCTATATCGCCGAGGGTGTCTGGCAGGCGGCCGACCTGGCGGACATGATGCGGCGCCTGTCCCGCGCGCCGCTTGCCTACGACCCGGGCAGTCGCTGGCGCTATTCCATCTCAATGGACGTTCAGGGGGCCATCATCGAGCGGCTGACGGGCCGCACCCTGCCGGACTTCATGCGCGAGGAGGTCTTTGCGCCGCTGGGCATGGTCGACACCGACTTCTTCGTGCCGGGCGCGAAGATGGCGCGGCTGGCCACGCTCTACCGGCGCAGCAAGAAGCGCGGACTGGTGGAGGCCGAGAACGCGCTGTTCGATCGCGATCCCTCCCGCATCCCGAAGCTCCCGTCAGGCGGCGGCGGACTGTTCTCGACGATCGACGACTACGCCCGCTTCGCGCAGATGCTGCTGGGACGCGGAAGTCTGGGCGGGGTTAGGGTGATCAGCCCGGAGGCCGTCGCGCTGATGACCGCCAATCACCTCGGCGACGATCTCCTCGCCGGCGGCTACGGTGTGGGCCACCAGTCGATCCGGCCGGGCTTCGGTCACGGCTTCAACGGCGCGGTGTTCACCGACCCGGCCCTGGCCGGCTCTCGCGTCGGGCGCGGAACCTACCAGTGGGACGGGGCGGCGGGGACCTGGTTCTGGGTCGATCCGGAGAACGAGCTGGTGTTCGTGGGCATGATCCAGCGCCTCGATGAGCGTTCGCCGCCCTGCCAGCGCCTGACCCAGGCGCTGGTGGCGGACGCGCTGGGGTAGGGTCCCACCTGCCGCTCATCCCGGCGAATGCCGGGATGAGCGATAGTGAGTACAGAGCCCAGGTTGGCGGCCTACTTCTGCTCGGCGTAGGCCTTGATCAGCCGGTACATGAACTCGCGCCCCTGCATCACCGACTGCACGGAGATGTGCTCGTTCAGGCCGTGGATATTGCCGGCGTCGTCGCCGCGGAACAGGGCCGAGAAGCCGTAGGTCGGAATGCCGACGGCGATCAGCCGGCTGGAGTCGGTGCCGAAAGTCTCCTGCATCGGGGTGACGGGGACGCCGGGGAACACCTTGGCCGCCACGGCCTGGATGGGGGCCATCATCTGCGGCGTCAGCGGCGGGGCCGGCGGGCGCGGGGGGCCGCCGTTCATGCCGATGACCTTCACGGCGGGATCGTTCACAGCCGCGACAATGGCCGCCTCGACCGGTTCCAGGGGCGAGCCGGGCAGGGTGCGGCAGTTGATGGTCGTGCGCACCCGCTGCGGCTGGGCGTTGGCGGCGTGGCCGCCTTCTATCAGGGTTGGGATGCAGGTGGTGCGCATCATGGCCCGCCAGGAGACCGAGCGGTTCAGGATGGCATTGGCGGCAGGGTCCTGCGGATCGGTCAGCACCTTGCGCATGGCCGCGCCGGCCTCGGCGTCGACGCGCGGGGCGAGCGCGGTGAAATAGGCGCGGTTGAAGGCGTTGAGTTCGGTGGGAAAGTCGAGGCGCTGCAGGTTGGCCACGGCCTGCCCCATGGAGACGATGATATTGTCCTGCCTCGGCTTGGACGAGTGGCCGCCGGGACCGGTGGTCTCAAGCACGAAGTTGCCGCCGGACTTTTCCGCCGCCATGACGGTGACGGCCAGTTTCCTTCCCTGCGCGTCCAGGTCGCCGCCGCCGCCCTCGGTAAGCGCGATGCCGGCGTCGATCAGTTCGCGCTGGTTCTTGGCCAGCCAGCCTGCGCCGTTGACGACCCCGCCGCCCTCCTCGCCACAGGTCAGCGCCATCTTGATGGTCCGGGGCGGCTTATAGCCCTCGGCGGCGTAGCGGATCATGTTGTCGGCCCAGATGGCGTCCTGGGCCTTCATGTCGGACACGCCGCGGCCGTAGTACTCGCCGTCCTGCTCGATGAAGGCGAAGGGGTCGCGCACCCAGTCCTCGCGACGGGCGTTCACGACGTCGATGTGGCCCAGCATCAGGACGGCCTTGGCCTTGGGATCCTTGCCAGGCAGCACCGCGACCAGGTTGCCGGCCTTCGGCGCGCCGTCGGGGATGAAGATATGCAGCTGGCCGGCAGGGAAGCCGGCGGCGGTCATCCGGGCGGCGGTCTTCCTTACCAGGGCGGTGCAGTCGCCGGTGGCGGCGCTGGTGTCGGTTTCAACCATCTCCTTGAACAGCTCGCGGAAGGCGGCCTCACCGGGCGATGGGGCCTGGGCCTGGGCGGCGGCGGGCGCGACGGCGGCAAGCGCCAGGGCGGCGAGGGCGAAGGACTTCATGCGGCAGGTTCCCCAGGATGTGCCCGACCGTCGCAGGGGTGGATGCGACCGGCAAGTCGCCGGCCCCCTGCGGCCGCGCGGATCGCCCGCACTGGCGTCAGTCCGGGCAGATCGCTGTCAGGGCGTCCGTAGGCGAGGCGCCCTCCAGATGGATCAGCGCCCAGACGGCGAAGAACAGCAGCGGCCAGCGGCCGGCGCCCGGTGTGAGCATCCGTGCGGCAGCCTCATCGCCCATCAGGCGGCGGACGGCGGCGACCTTCGGCAGGTTGGCGGCGATGTCGGCGGCGCGCGGGGCGATCCAGGTCTCGACCGGGACGGTGAAGCCCTGTTTCTTCGCCCAGGGCTGGGCGGCGGGGCAGGCGCGTTCCAGCCACTTGCGCAGGATCCACTTGCCGTAGCCGCCGCGCACCTTCAGCCGGTCGGCGAGCGGCCAGGCGAAGGCGGCCACCTCGGAATCGAGGAACGGCGTACGGCCCTCCAGACCGTGGGCCATCAGGCAGCGGTCGAGCTTCAGCAGCAGATCGTTGGGTAGCCAGGTGGCGATGTCGGCCCATTGGGCGGCCTGCAAGGGCGTGGCGCCGCGGGGCGCGCGTGCGGCGTCGCGCCACGCGGCCAGAATCTCGGGACGGGCGCCGCGGGGCTCAGCCGGGCGGCCGCCCAGCCAGCCGGGCCGGAGCGCGCGGCGATAGCGGCCGTATCCGCCGAAGAGCTCGTCGCCGCCCTCGCCCGTGAGCACGACGGTGAGCGTACCCTTTGCGGCCTCGGCGAGCTTGTAGGTGGGCAGGGTGGCATAGTCGGCGGTGGGGTCGTCGAGCGCCCAGGCGACCTGCGGCAGGATGCGCCAGAAATCCGCCTCACCGAAGTTGGTCTCGCGCCAGTCGAGGTCGAGAGCCCGGGCAACCCGCTCGGCCTGGGCGCGCTCGTCCTTCGCGCCGGGGGCGTCGAAACCGCAGGTGAAGGCGGTGACCGGACGGCTGTTCAGCCGGGCCATCAGGGTGGCGATGGCGGCGGAGTCGATACCGCCGGACAGGAAAAGGCCGTAGGGCACGTCCGCGCGCTGATGGACGGCGACAGAGTTCTCCAGCACGGCGTCGAGATGGGCGAGGACGTCGTCCAGATTTCCCTCCCCCTTGTGAGGAGGGACAGACCGCGAAGCGGTCAGGGTGGGGGCGTCAGGTCCGGGCCCCGCGCTTGATCCTGAGTCCCCCACCCTGCTCGCCTTCGGCGAGCTGTCCCTCCCCATTAAGGGAGGGACCGGGCTGCGCCGATGCCCCGAGATGATCCGGCCATCCCGCACCTCGACCACCTCGCCCGGCGCCAGACGGCGCAGGCCCTGGAATACCGTGCGTTCACCGAGCGTGTAGTTGAGGTCCAGCAGTTCGCGGGCGGCGTCGTCGTCCAGCACCCGGGCCATCAGCCCGGCGGCGAAGAAGGCGCGGGGTTCCGAGGCGAAGGCCAGGCCGCCGTCATGCTCCATGATGTAGAGCGGCTTGATGCCGAACGGGTCGCGGGCCAGCCACGCGCGGCCATCGGGACCGATCAGGCACAGGGCATACATGCCGCGCAGGCGGGCGAAGGCGGCCTCGCCCTCGCGCGCGTACAGATGCAGCAGCGGCTCGAAGTCGGAGCCGGTGGAGAGCTGGCCCTCCAGGCCGTGGTCACGGGCCATTTCCAGATAGTTGTAGATCTCGCCGTTGCCGACCACCACGCCGCCGGCGGCGTGCAGGGGCTGCCAGCCGCCATCCAGGTCGATGATCGACAGCCGGGCATGGGCGAGCTCCGCGCCTGGCAGTGATTCGGTGCGGATCCCGTCAGGGCCGCGGTGGGCGAGGGCGCGGATCATGGGGCCGGCGGCGGCGTCCGTTCCGCCCAGCTGCCCCGCGATGGCGCACATCAGAGGCCGCCGAAGTCGGCGAAGAGCGCCTTCCACTGGCCGACGACTGCGGCTTCGGAGAACTCGGCCTCGACGCGGGCTGCGCCTGCCCGGGCGAAGCGGGCGCGCAGGGCCTGATCGGCGAGCAGGCGGCGAGCGCCCCCGGCCAGGGCGTCGGGGTCATCGATGGGGACCAGCAGGCCGTCCTGGCCCTCGCGGATCAGGGCGCCGGGTCCCTGGCTGGCGGCGGCGACCACCGGCAGGCCATGGGCCCAGGCCTGGATCACCACATTGCCCAGCGGCTCGAAACGGGACGGAAAGATGCAGACATCCGCAGTCCGGTAGAGCGCCGAGGCATCGGTGCGCCACCCCAGGAACCGCACCCGGTCGGCGACGCCCAGGGCCTCGGCCATGCCGCGCAGCTTGGCCTCCAGCGGACCTACGCCGGCGATCCACAGCCAGGCGTCGGGTAGCTGCACGAGGGCCTGCAGGCTGACGTCGTGGGCTTTATTCTCATGCAGCCGGCCCATAGCCAGCAGCAGCGGCACGTCCGGCGGCGTAGCGAGGCTGGCGCGGTCCACCGCTTCGGCCTGTGGCGGGGCGGCGGCGAAATTGGGGATGCAGGACACCTTCCCGGCCGGCCATCCCTGGCTGACGATCCACTCTGCGATGTCCTCGGTGTTCGCCACCAGGTGATCGAAGCCCCTGTAGTATTTCAGGCTGTAGTAGCCGCCCAGCCGACCGATCCGCGCCCAGGGACCGCGCGGGGTGTGGCGGGCGGCGCGGTTCATCCAGGCCAGCGCAACCTTCGTCTTCTGCAGCGAGGCGAAGCCGGCGGCGGCCGGGCGGGTCAGGATGTCGATGGGGCCGCCGAAGCGCAGCACCTTCACAGGCACGCCAGCCCGGGCCAGCCGCGTTTCCCGCGCCGTGTTGCCCCGTATGGCGCAGGCCTCAGGAACCCCCGCCCGCTTCAACGCCTTCACCAGGTCGACGAAGTAGGTTTCAGCCCCGCCTTCGCCGGCCGTTCCCAGGAGGTGGAGGACGCTCATCGCAGGGTCAAACCTAGCTGTTGAAAGGCGATCTCCCAAGCGCTTGAAGCTTCGCGGCTTCCCCCCTATAAACCGCGCCTTCGCGCGAGCGGCCCTGTGGCTGGGTAGCTCAGCTGGTTAGAGCGGTGGATTCATAACCCACAGGTCGGCGGTTCGAGCCCGCCTCCAGCTACCATGGGGCCCTCGCGCGAATTTCCCCTTCAGGCTCAGGCGGCGTCCTGGTCTTGCCCGGCCGGTTCTTCGGCGCTTTCAGCAGGCGTGTTGATGGTCACGAAGGCCTCGTAGCCCTGGGCTTCGGCCTTGTGGGCGGCGCCGGACGCAGCGGCCATTGCGGTGTCGAGGCTCGAATAGGGGCCGAACCGCTTGTCGTTCAGGCTGACCCACCAGACTCCGTCCTGGCAATCTACCCCATAGTGAACCTGCGGCACGGTGAGCCCCCCGGCAAAACTGGCGAAAGAGTCAGCGACGATTCGCGCCCTGGCACGAGGCTTGTTGCGCAGGGCGTCAGGTGAGCCAGAACGGAACACCGTTCGATGGAGAAGAGCCCATGGCGTCTTCCGTTGTCGTCGCCCGCAACACTGCGGACCATCTCGAGTACCTCGCCCCCGACAGCGCCCGCGTCGCCTGGACCGATGCTGCCGACCTCGCACAGCACTTCCAGAGCGTTCGCGACGCCACCCGGGCGGCCATGCGGCTGCCCAGCCGCTTCCGCGCCTTCGCCCTGCCGGTGGTCGAAGCCCGGATCTAGACCGTCGCCTCGCCCCATTCGACCCAGCCGGCGAAGCGGGGGGCCTTGGGGATGTACTGGCTGTCCTGTTTGCGCACGTGGAAGCCGGCGGCGGTGATCGCCGAGGTGACCGGCCGCGTCAGGTGGCAGCCGCCTGCGATTCGCTTCCAGACCGGCTCGATCCGCCGCTGCCACTTCACTACGTCGGCGTCCGGCGCGAGGCCGTGTTCGCAGTAGAGGAAGCGGCCGCCCGGCTTCAGCGCCCGGCGGGCCTCGCTGAGCGCCTTGACCGGCGTATGCACCGAGCAGAGCGTGAACGTGCAGACCACGCAGTCGAAGCTGCCGTCCTCGAAGGGGAGGGCTTCGGCGGTTCCGTCCTCGACGCGGACGGTCAGGTTCGGATCATGCGGCGCAGCCAGCGCGATGGCGCGCAGCTCGGCGGCGGGATCTACGCCGGTGACGCTCTCCACCTTTGACGGGTCGTAGTAGGCAAGGTTCAGGCCCATGCCGATGCCCAGTTCCAGCACCTTGCCGGCGGCGCCCGGCACGACCATGGCGCGCTGTTTCATGATCCCCGGCGAGGCGCAGGCGCACTTCAGCAGGCCGGGCAGGACGAAGCGTTCGTATAGAGAAGCCATGGGCCCACCATGGCCCAGCTAGTTCGGTTCGTACACCTTCGGTGCGGGAGACAGCGCGACAGGGCCGAGCGTCATCTGGCCGGCCTCGAAGTTCAGCGTTGCGCGGGCCATGTCGCCGGTCGCCCGCGCCGTGGCGACGGCCGCCGCGGCCTCCGCGCGGTCCTGCGGAATGGTCCCGCTCGAACCCATCACGCCCAGGGCGCGCGGCGCCTGTCGCAGCGAGACATCCAGCACGCCGGTAAGACGGCCGTCCGATCCGACGCCCAGGCTGCCGGAGTTGGCGCCGATCACCGCATCGCCCGCGGTGAGTCCGCCGCGCTTGACCGCCATCCGCCCGCCGGCGGTGGTCCAGTTGCGCACGGCGCCGCGCCAGTCCGGGCCCCGGAAGGCGTCGATCTTCGACATCCGGCCGTCCCATTCGATGGAGATCGGCTTGTCGCCGGCGATCCGGCCCAGCAGGCCCGAGAGTTCCGCCTTGCCGTTCCTGACCATCAGCCAGACGCCGGCCTCGTCGCCGACTTCCTTCGGCGCGCGGCGCAGGTGGATCTCGATCCGCTCGGCGGCCGAGAGGCCGAAGGGCTGGGCGCCGGCGGCCGGCTGGAAGGCCAGGTTCACGCCTTCGAACGAGATGTTGGGTGGGGCGGTGGTCAGGTGGCTCAGGCTGGCGCGGATCAGTTTGCCCGACACCCGCACCGGGCCACCCTGGGGGCGGACGAAGGTCAGGCCGTCAGGGGCGGCGATCACCCACACGGTCGGGGCATGCATGAACGCCTGGCCCTCCAGCCGCGGCGCCTCCAGCGCCCAGCCGGACCGGTCGCGGGCGTAGGGCTCCGTCAGGGTGATGTTGAGCCGGAAGGGATAGCCGCCGATGCGACGTTCCTTCCAGCCGAGGTCGTAGCCGGATCGCTTCAGCAGTTCGACGCCGGCATCCATCCGGGTCTCGGCCTGGCCGCGGGCCCAGACCCAGGCGGCGCTCCAGGCTAGGATCAGCAACAGCAGCGCGGCGAAGGGGCCGTAGAGGCCCAGCCGGCTCAGTTTGCGGGTCGGGGTCGGATCGGGCAGAGACATGGGCGGGTCTTGTCGACGGTCGGGAGAATGGGTCGGGAATGACGGCGGAACGGTGGGTCTTCGGATACGGGTCGCTGATGTGGCGTCCCGGCTTCCCGTTCGCCGAGCGGCGGGCCGCCACCTTACACGGACGCCGCCGGGCCTTCTGCATCTATTCCGTCCATCACCGGGGCACTTACGATCGTCCGGGGCTGGTGCTGGGGCTGGCCCCCGGCGGCGCGGTGCGGGGCGCGGCCTACCGGGTGGACGAGGCCGACTGGGCGGAGACCTATGCCTACCTCCTGGAGCGCGAACAGCCGACCGAGACCTATATCGAGGCGCGCCGGCCGGTGCGGCTGGACGACGGGCGGCGCGTCGAGTCGCTCACCTTCCTGTCAGACGTGAGCCATCCCCAGTGGGCCGGGGCCCTGGACCTGGAACATCAGGCGGCGCTGATCGCCGGCGCCGCCGGTCTCTCGGGCCGCAATGTCGACTACCTGCGCGACCTGGTGGCCCACCTGCGCGAGATGGGCGTTCGGGATGCGTCGATGGAGCGACTGCTGGAAATGGTGGAGGCCCAGTCCCTCCCTTAACGGGGAGGGACAGCCTGCCAGAGGCAGGCAGGGTGGGGGAGTCGCGGCCGGGCGCGGCGCCTGAACCTGAAATCCCCACCCTGACCGCTTTGCGGTCTGTCCTTCCCCAGTAGGGGTGGGAAAATCACAGCCCTTCCAGTTCCCTGGATTTTGCTTCGATGCGCTCTTCCAGCAGGCGCATGAACTCGGCGCGCTTCAGGCCGGGCGGGATCGGTTCAAGATACTCGTAGACGATCAGGCCGGGGGTCAGCCGGAGCCCCTTGGCCGACCAGTGCTCGCCCGCGTTGGTGGCCACCGGATACACCGGCACGTTCAGTTCCTTGTAGAGCGCGGCGATGCCGGGCTTGTAGTCGGGAACGGCGCCGATCGGCTGGCGGGTGCCTTCCGGGAAGATCACCAGCTGGGCGCCCCAACTGAAGCGGTCGACCCCCTCGCGGATCAGCTGACGCATGGTCTTGGCCGCGCCTGCGCGGTCGATGACGATCGCCCCGGCCTTCTTCCCGTACCAGCCGAACCAGGGGATCCACGCCAGTTCCTTCTTCATGACGAAGGCGTTGGCGGGTAGCCAGGTGAACTGGGCGAAAACGTCCAGCATGCACTGGTGCTTGGGCGCGACCAGAGCGGCGCCGGTCGGAATGTGTTCTCGCCCGCGCACCTCGACCCGCACACCTGCCAGGGCAAGCAGGGCGATCACGCCCTTGCCCCAGAAGTTGAACATGCGGTGCGACCAGCGGCGCGGACCGAACAGGATCGGCGTGAAGCCCACGGCGACCACCGTCGTCCAGATGCTGAACAATATCAGATAGACGGTCGAGCGGATCGCAGTCACGAGGGCGCCTTCTGTTGTGCCGCGGGACCTTCGCGGGGACCGAGCCCCAGCACCGCCTCGCGGCCGAGGATCGCCAGATACTTGCAATACTCCACCACCATCAACCTCGCGGCGGCCGGATTGCGCCACCAGTCGCGGGCCTTCAGCGCCCGGGTGGGGACGGCGTAGGGCTGGGCGGTGATGCCCGAGCCGCGCAGCACGGCGTTCAGCTCCAGCATGGCGCGGGGCATGTGGTAGTCGGCGGTGACGATGATCAGCTTGCGGTAGCGCATGGCCTCGGCCCAGGCGAGGGTCTCGCGGGCATTGCCCACGGTGTCGGCGGCGGTAAAGCCCAGGTCGACGCAGCAGTCGTAGAGCCTTCGCACGGCCTTGGAGACCCGGCGCACGTCGGCGCGGCTGGCCATGGGGTTGACGCCTGAAACCAGGAGCCGGCGGCCATAGCCGTCTTCCAGCAGGCCCATGGCCGCGGCCAGGCGCTCGTTGGAGTTCGCGCCGGTCAGCGCCACGATGCCGTGGGCCTGGGCGGGCGCGCGGTTAGGCGTCGAGTGCTGGACCCGGCCGGCGTAGGCCAGGAGGCCGGAAAACCAGATCAACGCCACGACCAGGAAGGCGGCGATGGACTTCATCAGAGTCCTTGTATCAGCCGCCTTGCCGTAAGGCGCGCAGCGACTGCGGCCACCAGGGCGGCCAGGATCGGGCATGGCAGGACCGCCAACAGGTCGATCCAGGCAATGGGGAGGGCCGGGGTGATGCCCTGGCCGCCGCCGGCCAGCCGCAGGCCCGCGCCCAGAAGTCCGGCCGCGGCGGCGCCGAGGGCGCCGGAGACCGCCGCGATCCTGGCGAACCGCAGCTCGAACAGGCTGGCGATCTGGCTGTCTTCGGCTCCGGTCAGGTGAAGCACCTCGACCACGTCGCGGCGCGCGGCAAGGCCGGCCCGGGTGGCGAAGGCGACCACGGCGGCCGCGCCGCCGGCGATCAGCACGAAGATGGCGATGGCGGTCCAGCGGACCACGCCGGCGGCCCGCCGGATGTCCTTGATCCAGATGGAATGGTCGTCGACGACCGCGTCGAGCCCCTGGGCCTTGAGCGCCCGGTCGAGGGTGATCGCGGTGGCCGGCGCGCGCCGGTCGAGGGTGACAGCCACGAGGCGGGGCACCGGCAGGTCATCGAGATCGGTCCCGTCGCCCAGCCAGGGGCGGATCAGCGCATAGGCCTTTTCCCGCTCCAGGGCGCGGGCCTCGGTGACGCCGGATACGCCGGCCAGCGCCTCGGCGGCGCGGGCGGCGGCCGCGTCGGGGCTTTCGCCGCCGCGGGCGCGGACGATCACGGTCGCCTCTCCCACGAGTTGGCCGGTCCAGCCGCCCGCCGCCCGGTCGCCCGCCAGTCCGCCGAGCGCGGTCAGGCAGGCCAGGAAGCAAAGCACCGCGATCACGAAGATCAGCGCCGGATCACGGGCGTCAGCCTCGGGCAGGAACGGCGCCGGCTTCCAGCGGGTGGGATCGAAAACATCGCTCATCGCGCTCTCCTCACCTGTAGGGGGAGGAGGGAGCGGAAGTTCGGGAAACGGTTCATGTCACCGGCCCCTGCGGCGGCAGCGGTTTCAGGCGGCCCTTCTCCAGATGCAGCACCGGCCGGCCGGATCGGGCGACAAGGTCCTGATCGTGGGTGGCGATGATCACGGTGGTGCCCAGCCGGTTCAGCTCGACGAACAGGCGGTAGATCCTGAGCGCCATGTCGTGGTCGACGTTGCCGGTCGGCTCGTCAGCCAGCAGGATCTCGGGGCGGTTGACCACGGCCCTCGCGATGGCCAGCCGCTGCTTCTCACCGCCGGCCAGCGTCGGCGGAAGGGCCCCCATGCGATTGCCGAGACCCACCCAGGCCAGCAGTTCGGCCACGTCGCCGCGATACTCCGAGGCCTTGTGACCGGCGATGCGTAGCGGCAGGGCGGTGTTGTCGAACGCCGACAGGTGGTCCAGCAGCAACAGGTCCTGGAACACCACGCCGATGCGCCGTCGCGTGCGGGGCAGGTCGCGGGCGGCCATTTGGGTGACGTCCTCGCCGAACAGCCGCACTGAACCGGCCGATGGACGGGCCGCCAGATAGATCAGTTTCAGCAGCGAGCTTTTGCCGGCTCCGGACGGACCCGTAACGAAGTGGAAAGATCCGCGGGGGAGGCTGAGCGAGACATCGCTGAGCACGTCAGGCCCCCGCCCGTACCGCATGGAAACGCGTGAAAAGCGGAGGATTTCGTCGGCCGACATGTTCCCGGCGGCGTCGTTGGCGTTTCTGGACATGGAGGCCGAAATCGGCGACCTCGGAGTGAGGGTGCTGGAGCGTCCGATTCGACCATCATGATACTGACCTGTCCCGACTGCGCCACCAGCTATTTCGTGGACGACGACCGAGTCCCGCCGCAGGGACGAACGGTCAAGTGCTCGAGCTGCGGCAACCGCTGGCGCGCCATGCCGGATGGCGCCCCCGAGCCCAAGCCCCCACCAGCCCCGACGCCGGCCGCCGGCAGCGGCGAGATCCCCGACACCCTGCCGGTCGGATCCGGCGACGACCTGGCGATCGTCAGCAAGGCAAAGGCGCCCAAGCCCAAGGCGCCGCCGGAGAAAAAACGGCGTGTCGGGATATTCATTGGCCTGGGCGTGGCGGTAGCGCTGATCGGCGCGATCGGCGCGGCGGTGCTGTTCCGGCAGGCTGTGGTCGACGCTGTCCCGGCCACGGCGCCGGTGTTCGAGGCTGTGGGCCTTGAGGTGGACACCCTGGGCCTGGCGATCGAGGACGTGACCTTCAAGGCGGTGCTTCAGGCCGGTCGCCCTGTGCTTTCGATCACCGGCGTGATCCGCAACAAGAACAAGGTCGCCACCGAGGCGCCGCCGATCCGGCTAAGCCTGCTGGACAAGTCGGGCGCGCCGCTCGCCTCCCTTCTGGCCCAGCCCCTCAACGCCCGTGTGCCGCCGGGCGGCCGCCGTTATTTCGCGGTGTCTTTCCCCGACCCGCCGGCCAGCTCGGCGAAGCTTGAGACCGCATTCGACCTGACGGCGAAGCCCGCTGGCCACGCCCCGGCCGGGCACGCCGCCCCTGACCACGCCGAAGCCGCGCACGCACCCGCCGAGGGCCACGCCCCCGAGGCGGTCGAGGCCAAACCCCTTCCCGCAGATTCCCCGGACGCCCTGACGCCCCATGAGCAACACTGACCCCGCCGTTCTGATTTCCGAGGCCGAGGTGGCCGAACGCGTGGAGGCTCTGGCGGAGATCATCGCGCCCCGCATCGACGACGACACCGTGGTCGTGTGCCTGCTGACCGGCGGCCTCTGGTTCGCCGCCGACCTGACCCGGGCGCTGGCGCGGCGCGGACGGATGGTCGCCTTCGACGCCATGTGGCTGGCCTCGTACAAGGACGGCCGTCAGTCCACCGGCCGCTGCGAGGTCCGCGCGGACCTTCAGCGTCCGATCTCCGGCCGCAAGGCGCTGGTGGTGGACGATGTGTTCGACACCGGCCTGTCGCTATCGGAGGCCGCCCGGCTCGTGCGGGATTCCGGGGCCGGTGAGGTGCTGACTGCCGTCTTCGCCCGCAAGCCCTGGCCGACGCCGCGTTCGATGGAGCCCGACTTCGTGGCCTGGGAGGCGCCGGGCCGGTTCCTGGTCGGCTACGGCATGGACGTGGCCGGCAAGATGCGGGGGCTGCCCTACATCGGAGCGATGGATTGAGCGCGCTCTCGATCCGCGAGGACGACCTCACCGGCCAGCCGACCCGCGACCTGCTGGCGCTGCACCTGTCAGGCATGCACGCCAACTCGCCGGCGGGGCATGTGTTCGCCCTGGACCTGTCCGGGCTGCAGGTTCCCGAGGTGACGGTGTGGAGCGCCTGGGACGGCGAGGCCATTGCCGGCATCGGGGCGCTGAAGGACCTGGGCGACGGCTCAGCCGAGATCAAGTCGATGCGCACCCATCCCGATCACCTTCGGAGGGGCGTGGGCGCGGCGATCCTGGAGCGGATCATCGAGACCGCGCGGGCCAGAGGTCTGGGTCGGCTCAGCCTGGAGACGGGGAGCGGCCCGTCCTTCGAGGCGGCGCTGGCGATGTACCGAAAGCGGGGCTTCCAGCCCGGCGGCGTCTTCGCCGGCTACGAGGCCAGCGAATTCAACCAGTTCATGCACCTGGACCTGTAGGGCCCCGCCCGCGGCGGAGCCCTGCAGGGAGCCGGTGTCAGGCGATCGCCGTACGGCGGCGGCGGAGCATGGCGCCGGCTGCGCCGAAGCCCAGGATCATCATCGCCCAGGTGGCGGGCTCGGGAACAGCGCCTGTGGAAACGCCTTCGGCGCCGACGGTGAAGCCGTGCCAGTTCTCAGAGACGTCGGTGAAAGAGATCGACGTGAAGGTTCCCTGGAACTGCAGAACGCCGTGAACCTCACCCGAACCGGTGAAACCGGTGTTGCCGACGTTGGGCACGAATGTGCCGCAGCCCCAGTGTCCGCAGCCCTGCCCGACGATGGTGAAGGGCGCGCTGAAATCCACGGTGTTGCCGTTCCAGCTTGAGAACGCGAAGAACGGATTGATCACGGCCTGGCTGAAGGTCACCACCTTCTGGCCACCGGCGTTCAGGGCGATGATGTCGGAACCCGTCGGGCGATTGACCGCGCCATCAGTGTAGTCGGCGACCTGCGCGGCCCAGTAGTCGGTGCCGCCGTTGGTCTGGGTGAAGCCGATCGCGCCGTCGTAGTCGATATCGAGCACGTTGGCGCCGATGGTCAGGGTCCCGTCGACGTGTGTACCGCTGGTCTGGGCGGTCCAATCGACCCAGTTGACGGTCGTCGCGCCCGCAGCGCCCGCAGAGGTGAGCGCAGCCGTCGCCGCCAGCGCCCCAAGAATGTTCCGAATGCTCACGCCATCTACCTCTTGCTGAATCCCGTTGCGGTACAGCAGCTAGGCCCGCGCCGAGGGCAAGTGAAGCACACTCCCCTCGCAAGCGAGTGGCGGCGTCGGATTCGGGTCAGCGGCCCGCTCAGAGCTGCCAGGGCGGCGTGCGTTCCCGGTCCAGCATGTCCTCATAGGTCGGGCGCGGGCGGACGACGGCGTACTCATCGCCCTTCACCAGCACTTCAGGGACCAGCAGGCGCGAGTTGTACTCGCTGGACATGACCGCGCCATAGGCCCCGGCGCTCATGAAGGCCACCAGGTCGCCGGCTTCCAGCCGGGGCAGATCGCGGTCGCGGGTGAAGGTGTCGCCGGTCTCGCAGATGGGACCCACCACGTCGTAGGTCACCAGCGGGCCGGGCCGCGGCTTCACCGGCCGGATGTCGTGGTAGGCGTCGTACATGGCGGGCCGGATCAGGTCGTTCATGGCTGCGTCAAGCACTGCGAACTTCCGTCCCTCGGGGCGTTCGTGGATGTGCTGCACCCGGGAGAGCAGGATGCCGGCGTTGGCGGCGATCATCCGTCCCGGCTCGAAGGCGAATTCGACGTCCAGGCCCTTCATGGTGCGCGCGATCATGGCGGCGTAGTCAGCCGGCGTCGCAGGCGTCGGCATGTTGAAATAGGGCACGCCCAGGCCGCCGCCCAGGTCGAGGCGCTCAACGCTGAGGCCCTCGGTGCGCAGGCGCTGGACCAGGCCGCGCATCTTGACGAAGGCTTCCTCCAGCGGGGCCAGGTCGGTGATCTGGCTGCCGATGTGGCAGGTGACGCCGACGGGCTTCAGGCCGGCGTTGTTGGAGGCCTGGGCGTAGAGCCGCTCGGCCTCTGAGAACGAGACGCCGAACTTGTTCTCTGACTTGCCGGTGGAGATCTTGGCGTGGCCGCCGGCGGAGACGTCCGGGTTGACCCGGATGGCGATCGTCGCCCGGGTCCCGCGCGCCTGGGCGACCTTCGAGGCCAAGTGCATCTCGGGTTCGGACTCGACGTTGATCTCGCCGACGCCCACGTCCAGGGCGAAGGCCAGCTCGGCCTCGGTCTTGCCGACGCCGGAGAAGACGATGCGCCTGGCCGGGATGCCCGCCGCCAGCGCCCGCTTGATCTCGCCGATGGAGACCGTGTCGGCGCCCGCGCCCAGCTTTCCCAGGGTGCGCAAGACCGCGACGTTGGAGTTGGCCTTGACCGCGTAGGCGATCAGCGGCTGGCCGAGGCCGGCGTCCACCAGGGCATCGCGCAGGACGGTGTAGTGCCGTTCCAGGGTCGCCGACGAATAGACATAGACCGGCGTGCCGACCGCCTCGGCGATGGCCGACAGAGCCACGCCCTCGCAGTGGAGCTCGCCCCCCTCAAGCTCGAAGTGATTCATCGGCGGGGGTTGGCGTAGGGATCGGGCATCGCGCTGGGCGGAGCGACGCCGGTGGCGCCCGTGCTGGTTCCGGGGATCGGCAGGGTGCGCGGCGGGGCAGGGTCGGTGGAGCGGTCGCGCGGGTCGACGGTGTCGACGGGGCGGCTGGGGTCCTGGGCGTTGCGCTCGGCCTGGTCGGCCTTTTTCGTGGTGTTGCGCTCCTGGCCGAACAGCGGGCCGGGGCGCTCCAGCTGGCCCACCTTGCCGCAGCCGGCGAGGCCCGCGGCGAGGATCAGGGCGGTCGAGATCGCCAGAATGCGGGTCATGCCAGGGCTTCCTTCCAACGCTTGATCTGCGCGCGGACCTGATCCGGCGCGGTGCCACCATAGCTGACCCGGCTGGCGACCGAAGCCTCCGGCGTCAGCACATCGTAGATGGCGGCCGTGATGCGGGGATCCAGGGCCTGCAGATCGGCCAGCGGCAGGTCGGGCAGGCCGACGCCCAGTTCCTCGGCCCGTTTCACCGCCGCGCCGGTGACGTGGTGGGCGTCGCGGAAGGGCATGTTGAGCGTGCGCACCAGCCAGTCGGCGAGATCGGTGGCGGTGGAGTAGCCGGCGCCGGCGGCGGCGGCCATCCGTTCACGATCGGGCTCCAGGTCGGCGACCATTCCGGCCATGGCCAGCAGGCTCAGCTCCAGGGCGTCGAAGGCCTCGAAGGTGGGGACCTTGTCCTCCTGCATGTCCTTCGAATAGGTCAGCGGCAGGCCCTTCATCACCACGGAGAGCTGGGTAAAGCTGCCCAGCAGGCGGCCGACCTTGGCCCGCACCAGCTCGGCGGCGTCGGGGTTCTTCTTCTGCGGCATGATCGACGAGCCGGTGGTGAAGGCGTCCGACAGCCGGATGAAACCGAACTGCGGCGTCATCCAGATGACGATCTCCTCGGCCAGCCGCGACAGGTGGATGGCGCAGACGCTTGCAGCGGCCAGACTCTCCAGGGCGAAGTCACGGTCGGCGACGCTGTCCAGAGAGTTGGCGGTCGGCCGGTCGAAGCCCAGGGTTCCGGCGGTCATGTGCCGGTCGATGGGGAACGGCGAGCCGGCCAGGGCGGCGGCGCCCAGCGGGCTCTCGTTCATCCGCGTCCGGGCGTCGACGAAGCGCGAGGCGTCGCGGCCGAACATCTCCACATAGGCCATCAGATGGTGGCCGAAGGTGACCGGCTGGGCGGGTTGCAGGTGGGTGAAGCCGGGCATCACAGCATCGGCATGAGCCTCTGCCTTGGCGAGCAGCGCGGTCTGGAGCGCCCGGATCTGGGCCGTCGTCCGATCACAGGCGTCGCGCACCCACATGCGGAAATCCAGCGCGACCTGGTCGTTGCGCGAGCGCGCCGTGTGCAGGCGGCCGGCCGCGGGGCCGATCAGTTCGCGCAGACGGGCCTCCACGTTCATGTGGATGTCCTCGAACTCGTCGCGGAAGGGGAAGGTCCCGGCGGCGATCTCGCCGGCAATGGTGTCGAGGCCGCCCAGGATGGCGGCGGCGTCCTCGCTTGAAATCACGCCCTGCTTGAGCAACATCCCCGCATGCGCTCGCGAACCGGCAAGGTCCTGGTCGGCGAGTCGCCGGTCGAAGCCGATGGAGACGTTGATCGCCTGCATCAGCTCGGCGGGTTTCCCCGAGAAACGGCCCCCCCACATGGCCTGTCCCGCAGGTGCGGGCTTGGCGGGCGGGACAGAGGAAGAGTCGGTCATATGAGCGAAGGTCCGCAGGCGTCCGTAAAGCCCAGGAGCGGGGTCCTGAGAGGGGCCCTCTGGGGCGCCGCCCTCGTGGGCGTCGCGGCGGTTGTCTACATCATGGCGCAGTCATCCACCAAGACGCCGCCGACCGTGCCTGTCGCGACCCCGGCCGCGGCGGTCAAGCCGATGTCCGAGAAGCTGACGATGGCGACGGGGCCAGTCCCGTCGCCCGACTACACGTTCTTCGATTCCAGCGGCAAGCCGATGAAGATCGCCGACCTGAAGGGCAAGGTCGTAGTGCTGAACATCTGGGCCACCTGGTGCGCGCCCTGCGTCGCCGAGATGCCGACCCTGGCCAAGCTGCAGGCCGCATATGCGGGCAAGGATGTCGAGGTGGTGACGGTCAGCATCGACTCCGAGACCTCGGCGACGAAGGCCCGGCTGTTCATCGCCCGTCACGATCCGCTGAAGTTCTACCACGACCGCGAGATGAAGCTGCCGTTCAAGGTCAATGCGCCCGGTGCGCCGACGACGGTGATCTACGGTCGCGACGGCCTGGAAAAGGCGCGGGTGGCCGGCGAGGCCGACTGGTCGGGCCCCGAGGCCCGGGCGCTCGTCGACAAGGTGCTGGCTGCGGGCTGAGGCCGCAATGCGAAATGGCCGGGCGAGGCGCCCGGCCATTTCGTTCAGTGCCCGGGAACAGGTGTCAGGCGTGAACGGCCAGCTTGGCCGCCGCGGCCGCCTGTTGCGATGTCAGCGCGCGGACCAGCCCCACCAGCGAGCTGCGGACGTCAGGCGCCAGCTTCTCGAAGGCGGTGAGCAGCTCGAGCGCGCCCGGCGTGCGCATGCGCGTGAGCAGGTCCAGGTCCTCGGCGGTTTCCTTGTCGGCGCCGTCGAAGACATCCATCAGGTCAGTGACCCGGCAGCGCAGCGCGCGGGAAATCTGCACGAGGCGCGAGAAGGAAATCCGGTTGGCGCCGTTCTCGTATTTCTGGATCTGCTGGAAGCTGACCCCGCATTGTTCGGCCAGAGCCTCCTGCGACATCCCGATCGTTCGACGACGAATACGCACCGCGGCCCCGAGCGCGATGTCCATCGGATCAGGCGCCTTTGTGGACACCTCCACCATCTGCAAATCCTCCATTGCGCGCTGTCCCCGTCCGACACCGCAAGTCCAAGTTGCGACTAAAATCCTTTGTTCCAGGGTCTGCAAAGCATTTTCAGCCCTGAGGGGAACAGCGTTCAACCAGGCGGACTGCGTTCGAATGCCGCGCAGTTAAGCTCTTGGTGACCGAAACAGGGCCGAAGTCTCCCGGTACCGCGTTGCGATTCCCGAGGCCAATGTCAGTCATCCGCCTGCATCCCCCCTTCGACCACGGCGCCGCGCTCCGGGTCCCCCCGGCGCACGACCAGAAGAACTGGGCCGTGCTCTGGCAGTGGCTCGGCGACGAAGCCAGATCCGTGTCCGAGGCCAGCGCCGTCCAGGTGCTTACCCCCGAAGGCCCGGTCGTGGCCCACAGCGGTGACTGGATCGTGCTGTCGCATTCGGGATGCTTCCACGTGGCCCATACCGTGCGGACCTACGACGCCTAGTAGGCCACCCGGCCTACCAGCACGTCCGTCGATCCTACCGGCAGGGTGTAGAGGCTGCCGTCGCTGGACAGGTCCCAGCGGCCCTTCCGCACCTCGTCGACCCCGCGCGTGAACACCGTGCGCAGGACCGCGTTATCCGGCGCGGGCAGCAGGTGATAGAACACCAGCAGCTTCACACCCGCGGCGTTGGCCATGGTCGCCGCCTCGGTTGGCGACAGGTGATAGCTCTGGATGTCGTGCATGATGTGAGAGACGCGTGGCCGGCCGGTCTCGCCCGTGACCTTCTGCAGGGCGGCGACCATCTCGCGGTTCATCGCCTCGGACACCATCACGTCGGCGCCGCGTGAGGCCTCAACCAGCGGCGCCCAGGCCGTGGTGTCGCCGGTGATCACCACCGAGCGACCGCGGTAGTCGAACCGGTAGGCGTAGGCGGGCTTCACCGGCGCATGATTGGTCTCGATGGCGGTGATCCGCATCCGGCCGTCGTCCAGCAACACGGCGGTGTGCGGCTGTGCTTCTGTCGGCATGGCGATCGGCCGCGCGATCATGGTTCCGGCGGAGGGCGGCAGCAGCTGGGCCGTGTGATGGGCCACGCGATAGACCTCGTCCTGGGCGTAGGCGGCGTTGAAGCCGGCGACCACCTGCTCGACCCCCGGGCCGCCATACACAGGCATCGGCGCGGCGCGGCCCTGCACCCAGCTCTGCAGGTTCAGTTCGCCCAGGTCGCCGATGTGATCTGAGTGGAAGTGGGTGAGCAGCACTCCGCCCACCTGGTCCAGGGGGAGGGACCAGCGCATCAGGTTCTTGGTCGACTCCGGACCACTGTCGACAATGTAGACCTTGCCGCCGGCCATCACCGCCACGCAGGCCTTGGCGCGGTCGGGGCTCGGGAGCGGCGCGGAGCTGCCGCAGATCGCCACGCGCAGGGCGTCGTCGCCCAGCAGGGCCTTGTTGGTGCGCTGAACCTGGGTCCGCACGGCCTTCGCCACGAGGGCGTCCTGAACCTTCGGATTGTGCGCGGCGACCGACAGGCCGGCTCCAAGCGCGCCGATGATGAGTGCGCCGATGACCAGCGCGCGGACCGGCCGGACGGGCCGTGCCTCGGCCGCCTGCATGCGGGCAAGGGCGCGTGCGTGCACGAGCAGGGCGATCACCGCGGCGACCTCAACCACCATGTTCGCGCCCATGGCCGCTGGGCTGCCGGTGATGGCGAAGGCCAGTATCCGACCGACGACGATCAGGCTGAGCACGCCCGCCGCGGCGATCAGCAGGGCCCGACGCTTCATCCAGGCGCCGACAAGGCAGAGGAACGCGAGCGTCAGGAATGCCCCGCCCATGTCGGCGCGCAGGGTCGAGAGCCCGGCGACGCCGAGCGCCTGGAGATCGAAGCGCTGGGCGAGCCGCTCGGGGGCCAGCCAGAAGCCGACGCCCAGGGCGCCGAACAGCGCGCCGAAGAGGGTGACGATAGCCTTGGAGATGCGCATGGCGTGAAGACCTGTTGCGGCGGACGACGCCGGAAAGGCGCCGGCCGACCATAGCCGACCCTGCGTCCCGGCAACACAGACTAGTGACATTCATACTGCCACTGAATCTGATTGTGGCAAAACTGACGAGACCGTCATCAGCCGACCTGGAAATTTCCCTTGCGAACGATCGGGGCTTGCTTCAATCTGACCAAATGGTCACTTCAAGTCTCATCAAGATCGAGGACGTGTCGCACGTCCGCTTCTCCGCTCCGGACCTGGCCGAGATGCGCCAGTTCCTGACCGACTTCGGTCTGATCCCCTTCGAAGGGCCGGATGGGCGGCTCTACGGGCGGGGATCGGGAACCGCACCCTTTGTCCACGTCACCGAAGAGGGTGAAGCGGGCTTCTCCGGCCTGGGCCTGCGCGCGGCGTCCGTCGCCGACCTGCGGACACTGGCCGAGGCCGAGGGGGCGGAGGTGCGTCCCTTCGAGGCGCCAGGCGGCGGCCAGGTGGTTATCCTGACCGATCCCGACGGCCGCACGGTCGAGGTGGTCGCGGGCCAGGCGCCGGTCGATCCGCTGGACCTGCCCCGCCGGGCGCCCTGGAACAACGCCGCGGGCCGCGATCGCCTGCGGCAGACCAAGCGCACCGGACAGGGTCCGGCACACGTGGTGCGCCTGGGCCACATCGTGCTGAACGTCAGCGACTTCCGCGCCAGCGAGCGCTGGTACAAGGACCGCTTCGGCCTGATCACCTCCGACGAGATCGCCCTGACGCCGGAGTTCTCCATCGGCGCGTTCTTCCGCTGCGACCGGGGCGACACGCCCACCGACCACCACAGCCTGTTCATGATCCAGAGCCCGAAGGGGTCGGGGTTCAACCACGCCGCCTTCGAGGTGGCCGACGTCGACGACCTGATGGCCGGCCACGATCGCCTGAAGGCGGCCGGCCGCACCGCCGAATGGGGCGTCGGGCGTCACATCCTGGGCAGCCAGGTGTTCGACTACTGGCGCGACCCCTGGGGCCACACCCTGGAACACTGGACCGACGGCGACCTGTTCACCGCCGCCGACGGCTCCAGCACCGCCACCCTCCAGGACCTGCTGGGCGTGCAGTGGGGACCCACCCCGCCGCCGACCATGGGCTGAGCCGAAGGACGTCACATGAAACTCGCCACCTTCACCGCCGGGGGCACGCCGGAACTCGGCCTCGTCCAGGGCGACCGGATCGTCCCGCTGTCGCGCGCCGCGCCGGGCCTGCCTGCGACCATGATCGGGCTGATCGCCGCCTGGCCCACCATCGAGGCTGAAGTCCGCCGGATCAGCGACAGCGCCCCGAACACCCTGGCCCTTGCCGAAGTGCGCCTGTTGGCCCCGATCCCGCGGCCGGGGAAGATCTTCGCCATCGGCCTGAACTATGCCGACCACATCGAGGAGAGCGGCATGGCCGCGCCGGACAAGCAGGTGTGGTTCGCCAAGGCGCCCAGCGCCGCCAACGGCCCGTTCGACGCCATGGAAGCGCCCGAGGGCGGCTTCGCCGATTATGAGGCCGAGATGGTGGCCGTGATTGGCGCCGGCGGCCGGCATATCGCCCGGGACGACGCCGCGGCCGCGGTGTTCGGCTACTGCGTCGGCAACGATGGCACCGAGCGGCGCTGGCAGCACAGCACGCCTCAGTGGACGCTGGGCAAGTCGTTCGACACCCACGCGCCCTTCGGCCCCTGGATCACGACCGCCGACGAGGTGGCCGACCCGCACGCTCTGGGCATCCGCGCCTTCGTCAATGGCGAACCCCGACAGGATTCCAACACCCGCCATCTGGTGTTCGACGTCTGGGACCAGGTCGCCCACCTGTCGCAGGCCATGACCCTGGAACCCGGCGACCTGATCTACACCGGCACGCCGGGCGGGATCGGGGCGGCGATGAAGCCACCGAAGTTCCTGCGACCGGGCGACGTCGTCCGGATCGAGATCGATGGCCTCGGCGCCATCGAGAACCCCTGCGCCTAGGACCCAACCCATGGCCGCCGACTGCGATGTGCTGATCGTGGGCCTTGGCCCTGTGGGGGCGGCCCTGGCCGCCCTGCTGGGGGACCTGGGCGTTTCGGTGCTGGTGGTGGAGAAGGACCCCGAGGTCTATCCGCTGCCCCGCGCCGCCCACTTCGACCATGAGATCATGCGGCTGTTCCAGCAGCTGGGCGTCACCGAGGCGGTAAGCCAGCACGCCCGGCCGGCCCCGGCCTATGAATTCCGCGCCGCCGACGGCCGGGTGCTGATGCGTATGGAAGGCTCGGCAGGCGGCTCGCCGTCAGGGTGGCGGGCCAGCTACATGTTCCATCAGCCCGGCCTCGAACACGCCCTGCGCGCCAAGGTGGCCGCCGATCCGAAGGTCGAGACGCGCATCGGCGTGCGTTTCACCGGCTATATCGAGGATGCCGAAGGCGTTGTGGCGACACTGGAGGGACCGGGCGGCCGGCAGACGGTGCGGGCACGTTTCCTGGTCGGCTGCGACGGCGGCTCCAGCGCGGTGCGCGCGGCCCTGGGTGGCGGACTTTTCGACTATGGCTTCGATGAACCCTGGCTGGTGATCGATGTCCGCGTGAACGAGGGTGCGCGGGTTCCGGACGTGAACCTGCAGATCTGCGATCCGGCCCGCCCGACCACCTGCGTGCTGATGGGCCCGGGACGCCACCGCTGGGAATTCATGCTGCTGCCGGGCGAGACGGCCGAGCAGGTGCTGGCCGACGACTTCATCCTGCCGCTGGTCGCGGCGTGGGACTGCGGTGACATCGAGATCGAACGCCGGGCTGTCTATCGCTTTCACGGGCTGGTGGCGAACCGGTGGCGGCAGGGACGAGTGATTCTGGCCGGCGACTCCGCACACCAGACGCCGCCGTTCGCGGGGCAGGGCATGTGCGCGGGCCTGCGTGACGCGGCCAACCTGGCCTGGAAGCTGGCTGCGGTGCTGGAGGGGGCCGACCCCGCCCTGCTCGACACCTACCAGTCCGAGCGCGAGCCGCATGTGCGGGCGTTCATCGAGCTGGCGATCGGCATGGGGCGGCTGGTCTGCACTCTGGACCCGGAGGCCGCCGCCGCCCGTGACGCGGCCATGATCGGCCCGGGACCGAAGCCGCCGCTGCCCAGCTTCAGCCCGCCGCCGCTTGGTCCCGGTTGTCTCCTGCCCGGAAGCCCGGCCGCCGGGACCCTGTTCTTCCAGCCCTGGGCTGACGACCGTGGTCTGGATGATGTTCTCGGCGCCGGACCCTGGCTGATCGGCCGCGCTGACCTCAACGCCGCCCGTCTGGCGCCCTATCGCGCAGCGTTGTCCGACTGGCTCGAGAAGCAGGGGGCCGAGGCTGTCCTGGTCCGGCCCGACCGCTATGTCTTCGGGACCGGCGACGCAGCTGTGCTGGCGGCCGCGTGGTCGGCGCGTGCGCCGGGCCTCGCGGTCGCGGGGGTGGCCTGATACCCCTCAAGACCATCATGAGTCCTTCAACCGCCTCACCGCCCCCGACCGGACGCGGCGCCCGCACCCGCGAGGCCCTGATCCGCGCGGGCCGTGAGCTCTTCGCCGAGCGGCCGGTGGACGCCGTGGCCATCGACGACATCGTCCAGGCCGCCGGGGTGGCCAAGGGCAGCTTCTACAATCACTTCGCCGATCGCGAGGCCTTGGTAGGGGCGGTCACAGCCGAGATCCGCGCGGGTATCGAGAAGGCGGTCGACGCCGCCAATGCCGGCGTCGAGGATCCTGCCCGGCGAATGGTGCGGGCGACCTGCGTCTATGTCCGCTTCGCCGTGGACGAACCTGAAAGGGCGCGCGTGCTGGTTCGGGTGTCCGGCGCGCTGGTCAGCACGAACGTCCGCCTGAACCGCGGCCTCATCGATGACCTGACGGCCGGACTCGCGTCAGGCCGCTTCGCGATCGCGACCCTGGAATCTGCTCTGGTGTTCGTGATGGGCGTGACCCAGGCGGCGCTGGCGCGGGTCAGCCGCGAGCCGTCGCTGCCGCTGGCGATCAGCCTGGCCCAGCAGATCTCTGCCCTGCTGCTCCGCGGACTGGGGGTTCCATCCGCCGAAGCTGAAACGATCGCCGCCCAGGCCGCCGATGACCTGGTGCGGGCGGGTCCGTCGCGGGCTTGACCGACAGGCGCGGCGGCTGCGTTATCGGTGTCTCGTTGCGGGGACAGAGCCGAATGAAGCGCGTGATCTCCAGCCTGGCCGGGCTGGCCCTGTTCATGGCCGCCGCCGGTGTCGCCGTGGCCCAGGAACGGCCTGTCGCCTCCACCACATCGGGACCAGTGCGCGGTGTGATCGAGGACGGAGCCTCGGTGTACCGCGGCATCCCGTTCGCCGCGTCCGCCGCGGGCGAGGGCCGCTGGGCGCCTCCGCGTCCGCCGCAGCCCTGGATCGAACCCCGCGACGCCGCCGACTACGGGCCGATCTGCGTGCAGGGCGCGCGTCCTGATGGCATTCCCGCCGCGGGCGGCGGCCGTCCGCAGAGCGAGGACTGCCTCAGCCTCAACATCTTCTCGCCGAGGGGAGCGAAGTCGGCCCCCGTGATGGTCTGGATTCACGGCGGCGCGCACCGGTTCGGGTCCGGAGCCGGCCCGATCTATGACGGCGGGGCGTTCGCCCGGGACGGCGTGGTGCTGGTGACCCTTAACTACCGGCTGGGCGCGTTCGGCTACTTCGCGCATCCGGCGCTGACCCGGGCCGCGAAGCCCACCGAGCCTCTGGCCAGCTATGGCCTGATGGACCAGATGGCAGGGCTGGACTGGGTGCGGAAGAACATCGCTGCGTTTGGCGGCGACCCGCGCAACGTGACGGTTTTCGGCGAGTCCGCGGGCGGGGCCAGCATCCTGGCGCTTCTGGCGACGCCGTCAGCCAAGGGGCTGTTCGACAAGGCGATCGTGGAGTCCGGCGGCGGCTGGCAGCCGGCGCCCGGCCTGGCCGAGGAGGAGGTCCGGGGCGTCGCGATGGCGAGCGCGGCGGGCTTGTCCGGCGCAGACGCGGCCGTAGCCCAGCTCCGCGGCCTGCCGGTGGACAAGCTGATCGTGAGCGGGGGCGGAGCGGGCGCCATCGGCCCGGTCGCGGACGGAAGGCTGCTGAAGGAATCTCCCGGCAAGGCGTTTGCCGCCGGGCGTGCGATCGACGTGCCGCTGATCATCGGCAGCAACAGTTTCGAGGCCTCGCTGATGCGGGCATTCCCGATTCCGCCGGCCGTGGCGCTGGGGCGGCTGAAGCCGGAGCAGCGGGCGCTGTATCTCACCGAGGGGGTCACGCCGGAGGCTGCTGCCCAGGCCGCCTATACCGACGTGGTGATGGGGGCTCCGGCCCGCTGGGTGGCGGCGCGCGCGTCCGGTGGTGCGCCCTCGTGGCTGTACCACTTCTCATATGTGGCGACCGCCCAGCGCGACCGCGTGCCCGGGGCGGCCCACGGCGCCGAGATCATCTATGTCTTCGGCACAGGCTCGAAGCTGGCCGGACGGATGATCACCGAGGAGGACCGGGGCATGGAGGCGCTGATCCACGCCTGCTGGGTGGCTTTCGCCCGCGACGGCCGGCCGGCCTGCGGCGGAAAGTCCTGGCCCGCCTACACGCCTGCCGAGGACAGGTTGATGGAGTTCGGCGTCCAGTCCGATGTGCGCCAGGGGTTCCGGCAACCGTTCATGAAGGCCGCCGAGGCCGCCGCCGGCTATTGAGCCGCGCCTTTCAGTCCAATCGGCTCCGGGGAAACTGACCGGGCGCCGTCTGGAGACCTGAAGCCTCAGGTCCCGTCTTCCGGGACCACGTCCACCTCGACCTTGAGCGTCTGGGCGCCTGTGGCCAGGATCACCCCGTCGATGGGGGCAACGTCTGCATAGTCGCGGCCCACGGCCAGCACGATGTGGTCGTCGGCGGCCAGGATGTCGTTGGTGGGATCGAAGCCGACCCAGCCGGCCGCCTCACCGCACCACACCGAGACCCAGGCGTGGGTGGCGTCGGCGCCCTCCAGCCGCGGCTGACCTTCCGGTGGAATGGTGCGCAGGTAGCCCGAGACATAGGCCGTGGGCACCCCCAGGCCGCGCAGTCCGGAGATCATGATCTGGGCGAAGTCCTGGCAGACCCCGTGGCGGGCGTCGAAGGCCTGCCATACCGGGGTCGAGACCTCGGTCGCGCCGGGATCGTAGCGGAAGTCGCGGTAGACCCGGCTCATCAGCTCGGACACCGCCGCCACGATTGGGCGGCCGGGCTTCAGGCTTTCGCGGGCGTAGTCGGTGATGCGGGGGACCAGCTGGGTCCGGTTGGTGGCGTAGAGGTAGTTGGCCGGACCTTCGGGGCCGATGTCGCGGTTCTCGAACGCCAGGCCGCGGACGGCTTCCCAGGGCAGGCTGGAGATCGCGTCCGGCGGCGGCGGGGTGTGGACGTCGACCCGTGAGCGCGCGTCGATGACCAGGGTGTCGTGTGGCCGGTCGACCATCACCGTCACCATCTGTGCGCCGAACGCTCCGGTGCGCTCCTGGCGCATGGACGGGCGCGGGGTGACCCGGATCGAGCTCTCCAGAACGGTCTGCGAGGCGGAAGAACGCGGGGTCAGGCGCAGGACACAGCGGGCGAAGCTGACAGAGTCGCTGTAGCTGTAGGTTGTGCGATGGCGAAGACCGTAGATCACGCCAGCCCGACCAGCTTGACCGTCGGCACGGCGTTGGCCCCCTGCAGGAAGAAGCGGTCGGCGATGGCGCCGGAGGCCCGCATGAGGGCGCGTTCCCAGCGGTGGGTCTTGTCGGCGTCGAGGCGCCGGGCGTCCTCTGTCTCCACCTCGGTAGCCAGGGGCAGCAGGATGCGGCTGGGCTCCTCCAGCATGCCGTCGTCCTGCAGGGTCGGCAGGACCGAGAGGTGGTCCTTGAGCGTGGTCAGCTGGAAGGCCAGCGAGCGCGTGTTGTACGGATCCAGCATCACCAGATCGCGGACCGGCGTCAGGGCCAGGCCTACCAGGTAGCGGGCGCGGTAGGTGATCTGACTGTCGGCCAGGTCCAGCAGCAGGTCGAGGTCGTCCAGGGTCGCCTTGTCGTGGGCGAGCATGCGGGTGAAGCGGCAGATGTTCACGCCGCGCTCGATCCGTCGGCCCATGTCGAGGAAGCGCCAGCCCGCTACCCGGTTCATGTTCTCCTGCGACAGGCCCGACAGGCCGGCCAGGTGCTGGAGAGCGTCTTCCACCTGCTTGAGCGCCTCGGCCTCGGACCCCAGGACCTCGTCGCCGCCGAGGTCGGCCTCCAGCTCCAGAAGCAGCGCCCAGAAGTCGGGCGAAAGCCGCTCACGCATGCCGGATGCGGTGCGCTTGGCCGAACGGACCAGGCTGATCACCGAGCCCCAGGCCGTTTCGTCGTGGAGGCTGGCGCGGGCGGCCTCCAGCACGCTGCTGGCCATGGTCTTCTCGTCCAGCGCGCCCCATTCGACCAGCAGACGGCGCAGGGTGTCGAAGGTCTCGCCACTGGCGTGGATCGCGGCTTCGGAAGCCATCAGGCTGGTGCACAGGCTGCGGACCAACCGGAGCGTCGCCTCCGCGCGCTCGATGTAGCGGCCCAGCCAGAACAGGTTGTCCGCCGCCCGGCTGGGCAGGTGGCCCAGGATGCGCCGCACCTTCACGTCATCGCGGCTGGGGATCAGGGTCAGGCGTTCAACGGGCTTTTCGTCGATGACCCAGACGTCGGCTGTGCGCGCGCCTTCGCCCATGGAGATGGCCCGCACGTCGGTGCGGTCCGACATCCGGCAGAAGCCGCCGGGCAGGATCTTGATGCCGTCCGGCGTGGCGGCCGCGAACACCCGCAGCACGAAGGGCGCCGGCTCCAGCTTGCCGTCGCGCAGCACCGGCATGGTCGACAGCCGGACCACGTCCTGGCCGACGAAGTCGCCTGGCCGGTCGGCGAACTTGCGCATGAAGGCGGCCCGCTCGTCGGGGCTCATGTCCGCCACCAGGCGCGGCCCGGCGAATCCGCCGTCTGGATTGGGCGTGTTGAACGCGGGCGCGACGATCAGGTCTTCGAGGGTGGACTCGACAAGGTCGCGCTCACGCGGCTGGCCGCACCACCAGGTCGCCACGTTGGGCAGCTTGAGTTCCTCGCCCAGCAGCCGGCGGGCGAGCTGCGGCATGAAACCCAGCAGGGCGCGGGATTCCATCACCCCGGAGCCCGGCATGTTCATGACTGCCACCCCGCCCTCGCGGATCGCTTCCAGCATCCCGGGCGTGCCCAGGCGCGAGCTGGTGTTGAGCTCCAGCGGATCGAGGAAGTCGGCGTCCACCCGACGCAGGATCACGTCGGCCCGCTTCAGTCCAGCGATGGTGCGGACGTAGACCTTGCCGTCGCGGGCCACCAGGTCATCGCCCTCGACCAGCAGGAAGCCAAGGTAGCGGGCCAGGTGGGCCTGTTCGAAATAGGTCTGGCTGAACGGGCCGGGGGTCAGCAGGCAGATGCGCGGGTCACTGCGGTCGCCGGCCTCGGACAGACCCTTGCGGAAGGCGTCGAAGAACGGCGCCACCCGATGGACGTTCATGCTGTTGTAGAGGGCCGGATAGGCGCGCGAGACCACCAGCCGGTTCTGCAGGGCGTAGCCGG
The DNA here is from genome assembly GCA_963205005.1 of Pseudomonadota bacterium. Classification (GTDB taxonomy): domain Bacteria; phylum Pseudomonadota; class Alphaproteobacteria; order Caulobacterales; family Caulobacteraceae; genus Phenylobacterium. Next base: position 23,768 of record CAUJHW010000005.1, on the reverse strand, counting down.
CGCCCGACGGCGCCTGCGTGCGGTCGTCCAGCACCCACCAGCGGCCATCCGGTCCACGGCCCAGGTCGGCGGCGTAGAGCTGCAGGTAGCGGCCGCCGGCGGGCTTGGCGCCGACCATGGAGCGCAGAAAGTCCGGACTTCCGGCCAGGGCGGCGGCCGGCAGAGCGCCTTCGGAGACCAGCTTGCCCTCGCCGTAGATGTCCTGCAGCACCGCCTCGATAAGGTTGGCGCGCTGGGTGACGCCGGCGGTGATCTCATCCCATTCCGCCTGGTCAAGGATCAGGGGCAGGGGGTCGATGGGCCAGGTCTGCTCGTGATCCTCGCCATAGACCCTGTGCGAGGCTCCGGTGTCGCGCAGGTGCCGGGTGGCGATTCCGAACGCGCCTTCGGTGTGGGCGGCGAACTCACCCAGGAAGGCGATCCACCGGTCCCGCGGCCGGCCGTGCTCGTCGAACAGTTCGTCCGGAACGCCGGGCAGGGGCCGATAGCCCTTCAGCCACGCCGACAGCCGCCGGGCGGCCGGCGCATCGCGTCCGCCTCCGTGTCGCGGTTCGGTCGACGTGTCGGTGGCCAAGCCCGGTCCTCGCCCCAAGATCCACGGAGACTCATGCGCCGTTTCGCCATCATAAGCTCGGCCATTCTCGCGGGTCACGTGATAGCGTCTCGCTTTTCCCCCTGCCGCGCGCGCGGCGCCTGGACCCGCCGGACATGCCATCGAAGCCCGACCTTGCTGAAATCGTCGCCACTGTCGGGCGGGACATGCAGCAACACCTGGGGGGCGGAAAGGTCGCTGACTATATCCCCGCGCTCGCCCGGGTGGACGCCCGCAGGTTCGGCCTGGCGGTGATCACCTGTGACGGCGAGGCCCATGAGACCGGCGACGCCTGGATGCCGTTCTCGATCCAGAGCATCTCCAAGGTCTTCACCCTTACGCTGGCCCTGGAGCGCCACGGCGAGGACCTGTGGAAGCGGGTCGGGCGCGAACCCTCCGGCTCGCGGTTCAACTCCATCGTCCAGCTCGAGCACGAACGCGGCGTCCCGCGGAATCCGTTCATCAACGCCGGGGCCATCGTGGTCACCGACGCCCTGCTGGCCGGCCGCCCGCCCGCCGAGGGGATCGCCGAGATCCGCGACTTCATGCGGATGCTGTCGGGTGTCGACACCATCGATGTGGACCCCGAGGTGGCGAAGTCCGAGGCGGCCACCGGCTTCCGCAACTACAGCCTGGCCAACTTCATGCGCGGCTTCGACAACATGACCAGCGTGGAAGAGACGCTGCAGACCTATTTCCAGCAGTGCTCGCTCAGGATCACCTGCCGCCAGCTGGCCCGCGCCGGCCTGTTCCTGGCCAACGGCGGGACCGACCCGATCAGCGGCGCCTATGTCACCACGCCCGAGCGCGCGCGGCGGATCGCCGCGGTGATGATGACCTGCGGCCATTATGACGCCTCGGGCGAATTCGCCTTCCACGTCGGCCTGCCGGGCAAGAGCGGCGTGGGCGGCGGGATCCTTGCCATCGTCCCGGGCCGCGCCGCCATCGCCGTCTGGTCGCCGGGGCTGGACGAGGCCGGCACCTCATACGTCGGCGCCAGGGCGCTCGAACAGCTGGTGAAGCTGGCCGGCTGGTCGGTGTTCTAGGCGAACAACGCCTCGCAGCCCGTGCCGGCCAGCGCCGCGTCGGCCTCGGCTCGGGCGCCGGTATCGAGCGTGGCATACTCCTCGCGAAGCCACATCAGGCACTTGGCCTGATAGGGGAACGGCTGCTGCACCCAGGCCTTGCCGTCGATGACCGTCTCCACCTGTTCGGCGCCGGCCCGGACGGCCTTTGCGTTGGCCAGGAGCAGCGGGACATAGACGCGGCCGACTTCCTTCAGGATGGCGGTGAGCGTGGCGGGCAGGGCGGCGGGGTCGAACCAGTCGGAGTCCCGGGGCTCAAGGCCGGTCAGGTCTTCCAGGGCGGCGGTCCAGGCCATGACCCGCGGCGCGCGCACGGCGGTGATCGCCATCGGGGTCGGGTCGAACAGGGCCAGCTGGGTCAACTGGCCGAACACGCCGAAATCGCCCGCGCCGGGCCGGGCGCCCAGCAGGAAGGCGTGGTCGCGCAGATGCGCTTCCATGGCGTCGAGGAACCGCATGTAGCTGGCCTCGATCACGTCCCAGGTGGTCTCGTTGGAGCCGACATAGCGCAGGCGCGGGATCTGGCGTTCGGCGAAGACGGTCCCGGCGGCCTTCAGGGCCTCGTCGGACATCCGGCCCCGGGCCCAGTTCGGCAGCACGGCGGCGGAGCGGGCGATGTCGTCGGCATAGTGCCAGCGGTAGTGGAACATGGCCTTGGTCAGCCACTCGTCGCCGTAGTCCTCAAGGATCGCGTCGATGAGCGCCAGCACGGGGTTGGCCGGCCGCACGGACCGCTCGGGGTGCTCGCGTTCCAGCCGGCGGATGATCGGCGTGGAATCGGTGACTGCCTGCAGGCTCCCGGCCCCATCCGGAAAATAGAACGTCGGCAGCAGGCCGACCTTGGGCTGCGGCAGGCCGGGCATGTCCCGCGAGCCCATGATGAGCCGGTACGGGATGTGGCGGTATCTGAGCACGGCCAGCATCTTGCGGGTGTAGGGCGAGCCCGGCACGCCGCTGAGCGCGAGTCTGTTGTCCGTCGCCGTCATCGCGGCATCCCCCCTTGTTTTGTGGAACTCAGCATAGCGGGCGTGGCGCGGGACAAACAGCGGTCAGGCCGCGGAGTCGCGTACGACGCACCGAAATCCCAGGTGCGTGGTCGCGCTGTCGACGGCCTCGGGATGGCGGGCGGCCGGACGGTAGCGCTGGCAATAGTTTTCGGCGCAGAGGTGCGAGCCGCCCTTGATCACCTTGCGCGGGATCGGGATGTCGGGGGTCAGGGGATCGTAGCTGCTGTTCTCCGGTCCGCCGCGCGGGTTCAACGGTAGGCAGCAGGGGCTGGGGAGCGCGGCGGGCTGCTCGGCGTACCAGTCGCAGGTCCATTCCCAGACATTGCCGATCATGTCGTAGAGGCCGAAGGCGTTGGGCGGATAGGACCGAACCGGCGAGGTGCGCGCCCAGCCGTCCAGCTCCAGGTTCTGCCAGGGGAACTGGCCCTGCCAGTAGTTGGCCAGCATCTGACCGCCCGGCGCCAGTTCGTCGCCCCAGGCGTATTCGGCGCCTTCGAGCCCGCCCCGCGCCGCGAACTCCCATTCCGCCTCTGTGGGCAGGTCCTTGCCGGCCCAGCGGGCATAGGCGGCGGCGTCTTCATAGGCCACGTGCACCACCGGGTGATCGTCGCGCGCCTTCGGGCCATGCCGGCCATAGGGCCTGCGCCAGTAGGCGCCGAAGTGGAACGTCCACCATGCTGCGCTCCCGTCCAGCGGAACGGGCCCCGCAGGCGGCGTGAAGACCAGGGAGCCGGGCCGGGCCATATGCGCCGGCATCCCCGGATAGTCCTTCGGATCCGGCGCGATCTCGGCCACCGTCACATGGCCGGTGGCGCGCACGAAGGCCTCGAACTGGCGGTTGGTTACGGGCGCCTCGTCCATCCAGAAGGGATCGACCCGCACCTGCCGGCGGGGCCGCTCCTCCGGATAGAACTGCTCGGAGCCCATGGTGAAGGTTCCGCCGTCGAGGCGTCGCATTCCGGCCGTCCCGGCGTCGGGTCCTTCGCGCATGGTGGTTCCGCCGCCGTCAGGCGTCGAGGAAGCCCGCCAGCCGCTTGCGGATGATCGACTCGGCGTCCGCCATGATGGTGTCGATCAGTTCCTGGCAGGTGGGGATGTCGTGGATCAGGCCCACGACCATCCCGCAGGACCAGGCGCCGGCTTCCATGTCGCCGTCCTGCATGACCTTGGGATAGACGCCCGCCACCTCGGCGATGATGTCCTCGAACTTCATCTTCGAACCGAGCTCGTGCTCCTTGACCAGCAGGCGCTCGACCGCGCTGTTGGTAAGCACCCGCTCGGTGTTGCGCAGCGGACGCATGATCAGCCGCGTGTCGAGCTCGGTCGCCGCCACGATGGCCTGCTTTACGTTGTCGTGGACCGGAGCTTCCTTCGTCGCGATGAACCGGGTGCCCATGTTGATGCCCTCGGCGCCCAGCGCCAGAGCCGCGGCCAGCTGCCGGCCGTTGGCCACGCCGCCCGAGGCCACGAACGGGATCTTCAGTTCCTCGGCCGCGCGGGGCAGCAGGATGTAGTTCGGCACGTCATCCTCGCCCGGGTGACCGCCGCACTCGAAGCCATCGACGCTGATCGCATCACAGCCGATGGCCTCGGCCTTCAGGGCGTGGCGGACCGAGGTGCACTTGTGGATCACCTTGACGCCGGCTTCCTTCAGGGCGGGAAGCCACTTGGCCGGATTGTTGCCTGCGGTCTCGACCGCCTTCACGCCCGAGTCGATGATCGCCTTCACGTAGCCGGGATAGTCCGGCGGCGTGACCGAGGGCAGGAAGGTCAGGTTCACGCCGAACGGCTTGTCGGTCATCGCGCGGCAGCGGGCGATCTCGGCCGCCAGCAGTTCCGGCGTGCGCTGCGTCAGGCCGGTGATGATGCCGAGGCCACCGGCGTTCGACACGGCCGCGGCCATTTCGGCCAGGCCGACGAAGTGCATGCCGCCCTGGATGATCGGGTGCTTGATGCCGAAGAGTTCGGTGATGCGGGTCTTCATGAGAGCGTTCCTGGCGTTGGGTGGCTTGATGGGAAGGGAAAGGCGTCAGACGTCGAAGCGGAAGGCGTCGCCTTCGCGGCGGACATGGCCGGCGGTCGGCCCGGCGTAGTGGGTGCCGATCACCAGGATCGGCTGGTCGGCCCATTCGGCGAACATGCGGGCCCGCGTCGTGGCGGCGGCGGCCTTGTCGCTGTCGAACGTGGGCGACCAGTCCGGATGGGCCAGCTGGCAGGGATGGTGGCTCATGTCGCCGGTGATCACCGCGCTCTGGCCCTCGGACTCGATCATCACGCTCACATGGCCCGGCGTGTGGCCCGTGGTCGGGACCAGCCGTACATTGGGCGAGACCACATGGTCGAGGCCCACGAACTCTGCCAGCCCGGCGTCGAGGATCGGCTGGACCGAGTCCGCGAGGATCGCCTGCTGCTCGGCGTCGCCCTCCGACGACCAGTGCTCGAACTCGATGCGGCCCAGCAGGTAGCGGGCGTTGGGGAAGGTCGGGACGAACTTGCCGTCGACCAGCATGGTGTTCCAGCCGACGTGATCCACGTGCATGTGGGTGCAGATCACCGCGTCGACGCTGTCGCGCGTCCAGCCGGCCGCCTCGAAGGCCTTGAGGAAGTCGGTGGCCAGCGCCCGGCCGCCGGACAGGCTGCGCGGCTTGTCGTTGCCGACGCAGGTGTCGACCACCAGCCGCAGACCGGGGGCCTCGACCAGCAGGGCGTGGATCGACAGCAGCATCCGGTCCTGCTCGTCGACGAAGTGCGGGTAGAGCCAGGGGATCGCCCGCAGCGCCGTGGGCGTGGCCTCGGCAATGAACCCGTTGTCGGGGCCTGCCGGGATCGGCATCTGCATCTCGACGATGCGCGTGACCTTCACCGCACCGATCTGCCAGCTCAGCATGTCTCCGCCCCCATAGCTTGATTGTCGATCCTGGCGATCGCGCGCCGCGACCGCCCGGTCCTGTTCAGGTTTTGGCGCCGTCCAGCATGGCTGTGAAGCCGGCCGGTGCGTAGGGCCCGATGCAGACCTGTTCCAGCACGCCGATGCCGTTGCGTTCGCCGTCGGTGGCCCGCACCACCTGTTGCACGTGCAGGTTCTCCGGCGCCAGCGGATCGACCTGGCGGGGGTCGAAGGATTCGTGGCCGATCTCCAGTTCGCCCTTCCACATGCCCTGGCCCCAGACCGGGTGGCCATAGCCCAGGCCCTTCATCTGGAACTTCAGGATCGGGTCGAGCGAGATGGTGCGAATCGGCCCTTCCAGCGGCACGAGGTCGATCTCGGCCGAGGCGGCCAGGCGCGTGCCTGGCACATAGGCCACCCGATGCCGGGCCGTGGCCATGCGCTGGTCCAGGCCGTCCTCGACACCGGCAGGGATCGCGGCTTCGCTGGCGTACTGCGGGGCGACGATGCCCTCGCGCACCAGCGCCTCGCCGCGCTGGCCGTCGAAGAAGATGGCGTGCGAGATGTGGTCGTCCCAGATCAGCGGGGCCCACAGGAAGAAGAACCCGCCCGGCGCATTCGGAGCGCCGCCGCCCTCGGGCTCGCCAACGCGACGCACACCCCAGGAGCGGTCCTTGGTGCCCATGCAGAGGTCGTCGCCGACCTTGATCTCGCCGTCCGGCGTGCGGATCACGCCGCTCCAGCGGCCGAACTGGTCAAAGCGGGTGGAGTCCATGGTCGCGCGGGGACCGGAGTAGAGCGTCTGGCGCGCCTCCTTGATCGCGGCGGTGCGGGCCGAGAAGGTCAGATCGCAGGAAAGGCCGCTGGCGTTGTCTTCCAGGATCAGCCGGGTCCGGCGCATGGGCTCGATCACTTCCAGCCGGAACGGGCCGACCTGCATCTCGGTCCGCTCGATCGGTGCGCGCCGCGAGCCGTAGAAGCAGTGCTGCCGGCCACCGGGCTGCACCACGCTGAACGCGCAGTCGAGGACGCCGCGGTGGGGATAGATCGCCATGCCGACGCCGAAATAGTACGAGCCGTCCGCCGCGTAGCCGTTGAACCATGTCCGGTCATAGACATTGCGGTCGCTGGTCGCAGGGTGCGCCAGAGGTTCCGGGGTCTGGTGGACCGGAAAGTCGTCGAGCTTGTTGAGCATGGGCTTCCTCACTGAGCGGTCTCATGCCGGCTCTCCGACCGGACGCTAGACCGCCATCCCGCATCGTCCAACACGGACGCCACGTCAGCCAAGCCTGGCGGCCAGGTGAATCACATCGCCGGCGACGAGCGTGGCGGCCACCTGGTCACGCCCCGGAGACGCCAGGACGTCCCGGAGCGGAGAGGCCAGCAGGCAGAGGTCGGCAGGGGCGCCCACCGTCACGGTCCGCGGGCGGCGGCCCGGCGCGTCCGGCGCATCCAGGTACAGCGACAGGGCCTCCGCCGGGGCCAGCCGTTCGGCCGCGCCCAGCACCCGGCCGGCGGCGCTGCGGCGGTCAATGGCGGCGGCGATCCCCAGCCAGGGGTCGGGCGAGGCGTAGGGGGCGTCTGAACTTCCGGCCACCGGCACACCGGCGGCGCGCAGACTGGCGCAGCGGTAGAGGTCGTCCTGCTCGCCCGCCTCCACCTCGGCGGCGTATCGGTCGCCCCGTTCGCGGATGAACGCCGACTGGGTGACCACGGTCAGGCCCAGGTCGCGCAGTTGCGGGATCGCCCCGGCCGGAATGACCCCGCCGTGCTCGATCCGGTCGCCGGGCCGCGCACCGGCGGCCGTGAGGACGGCCAGGCTGAGCGCCAGTTCCCCGGCGGTCACGCAATGGACGGCGACAGGGCGACCCCAGGTCCGCGCCCGGCCGACGCGGTCAACGAAGTCGTCGAAGTCGGGCAGGGCGTGGTCGTCCAGCAGCACCTTCATCGGGCCTACGGCGACGGCGCCGTCGGCGGGGGTTTCCAGCGGTCCGCCGCTCATCAGGGTCAGCCGCTGGGGCAGGTCGCCCACGCGACGCGCGTCGGCCAGCCGGGTCGCGACGTCCGCGTCGGTGGTGACGCTGGCGTCGGTGAGGGTGGTGATCCCGAAGGCGGCCAGACGGCGGCCGATGGGGGCCAGCGGTGGTGGCTCCGCTCCGATCCGCGACCGCAGCCAGGCGTCCTGCCGCCAGACGCGACCCGTGTGCTGTCCGTCCGCACCACGTTCGACGCCCGGCGGGTCGCCGTCGCCGCACACACTCTCGAGCGCCAGGCTGTTGAGCATCCAGAGCGAGCCGGTCTGGTGCTGCACCCGGAGACGGTGGTGCGGGGCCAGATGGTCAAGGGCCACGCGGTCGAGGTCGCCGGCCATGGCTTCGTGGTAGCCGAGCGCGCGCACCCAGGCGCCGCCTGGCTTCGCGGCGACGGCGGCCGCGATCCGGGCGGCGAGGTCGGCGGGGCCGGAGACCCCCTCCAGCGCCACGGAGTCCGCCCGCGCCGCCAGGCCGAACAGGTGGATGTGGTGGTCGCAGAGGCCGGGGATCAGGGCGCCGCCCCGGCCGTCCAGGTCCGGGCCCTGGCCGGGCAGCCGGCGGCCGATGGCTGCGATGCGGCCGGCCTCGATGCGCACGTCGAGCCCGGGACGGCCCTCCACTTCGACGTTGCGGATCGTCAGGGTCATGCGTGCGACAGGCCGCAGACATGGGCGGCGCCGGCGGCCGACTTTGCCAGGGCCACATCGACCAGGACGCCGCCGCCGGCCTCCAGTCCGCGCAGGGCGCCGATTGCCGCCGCCAGTCCGGTGACGGGGTCGGCCAGCGCATCGCCCAGGAACCGGGGCTGCCCGCCAGGCGTCCATCGGACCAGCCCGCCCGCAGCGGCTGCGTCGTCGCCGAAAGCCACGCGGGATGACGCCGCGCCGGTCCAGCCGTACCCGGTCACAGCCACCCAGACCAGGCCCGGGCGTTCGGCGAAAACCTCGGCTGGATCCAGGCCCAGGCCGGCGAAGGCGCGGGGCCGGGCGCTGGTGATCAGCACGTCGGCGACGAGGATCGCGTCGCGCAGGCGGGCCTGTCCGTCCGCTGCGCCAAGGTCGAGCGCGAGGTGGCGTTTGGCCCCGTTCAGGCGCCGGAAGAAATCGGGGGTCGAGGTCCGCGTCGGGTCTGGGCGGCGAACGCTTTCGACCTTGGTGATCTCGGCGCCCATGGCAGCCAGGATCGCCCCGCACATGGGACCGGCCCAGAGGGCGGAAAGATCGATCACGCTCAGCGCTCCGCCGGTGCGGCCGGGCCGGCCCAGCGGCAGGCGGGGCGGATCGAGGCTGTCGCAGATCGTTTCACCGACCGCGGCGGCGGGCAGGCCCAGCAGGTCGGCGCCGGCGACGAGATCCGCGCGGGTCTGATGGCGGGCGTAGCTGGCGACGGCGTCCCAGGGTTCGCCGCCGAACCCGCAATCCAGCCAAGCCGGTATCAGGTCGTGGTCCTCCTCGCGGGCCAGGTTCAGCGTCATCCAGCCGTCGGCGGCGCGGAACAGGCGGCAGGCGCCGTTGGGCGAGCTTAGCCCCGGTGGGGCAAGGGGCAGCTGGCCGGTGCGGTCCAGCACGCCGAGGCCTGCCACGTCCACCTGGCGGCCAAGCGCGCCGGTCAGCGCCGCGATCTGCGCCGTCTGAAGCGCCAGGGCAGGGCTGATCGGGCTCACGCCTCCACCGCATCGACAAGGCCCCAGGCCAGCGCGGTGTCGAGATCCAGCTCGGCGCCGGAGATCGCCAGCCAGGCGGTGCGACGTCTTCCGATCCGCCGGGGCAGGGTCGCCGTGCCGCCCGCGCCGGGGATCAGGCCCATTGAGACCTCGGGCAGGCGGAAGGTGGCGCCCCGCCTGGCGGTCACGCGCGACGCTGCGGCGGGTACTTCGATGCCCGCGCCCACGCAGGCGCCGTGCAGGCGCGCCGTGAGGCGTCCGCCCAGGTCGCGCACCAGCCGGGCGGGCGAGCGCAGTGTGCGGATCAGGTGCGCCGCGCCTGGGTCGGCGGCGGTCCCGAATTCGTTGAGGTCGCCCCCGGCGCTGAAGGCGGGACCCGCCCCACTCAGAGTCACTGCAGGGCCGTCCGGGTGCTCCAGGGCGAAGGCCAGGGCTTCGCACAGCTCGTCGCGCATCCGGGCGTCGAAGGCGTTGCGCGCAGCGGGGCGTTCCAGACGGATCGACAGCGCCGCCGCACCCCCGGCGATCGAGACTCGCGGGCCGTCGTCGTCCGCCCGCGTCCGGACCGGGGTTTCCGCCCGCCAGGTCCGGAAGCCGTCCGAGGCCAGCAGCATGGAATAGGTGAGGGATTCCAGGATCAGGGCCGCAGCGAAATCCAGGCTCAGGGTCATGCGCAGCACCTGGGCAGCTGCGGCGGCGGCCACGGGCTGGGCGGCGACGACTGTCCGCAGAACGGCGATGGCGTCGTCGAGGCGATCCGGCGACACCCCTACCCACGGGCGCGGCGCAGCGAGGTCGCCGCTCAGCAGGATGTCGAAGCCGTCGAGGCCCCGGGTCGGCAGGGGACCGCGTCGGTGAACCCCCACCGCCACGCACCCGCCGCGCTGCACCTGCGCCGCTGACGGCAGTTCAACGACCTCGACGCCGGCCCCGCCCAGGGCGATCAGCGCGGAGATCGTCGCCTGGGGATCGGGGGGCAAGGGCGTCCGGGCCTCCGGCGGGTCAGGCCGCCGCGGCCGGGGTCATCTCGGCCTTGAGCTGGCGGCGCAGCAGCTTGCCGGTGTCGTTGTAGGGCAGCGCCTCGCGGAACGCCCAGACCTCCGGGGTCTTGGTGGAGCGCAGCCGCGCTTTCACCCAGCCGGCCAGATCGTCCGTGGACGGTGACTGCCCGTCCTTGCCCACGATCACGCAGGCGACCTTCTCGCCCCAGTGATCGTCCGGCAGGCCCAGGACCGCCACGTCGGCGACGCCCGGGTGCTCGCGCAGCACGTCCTCGATCTCGCCGGGCGAGATGTTCTCGCCGCCGCGCACGATCACGTCGTCCAGCCGGCCCTCGACGAAGAGATAGCCTTCCTCGTCCATCCAGCCGCCATCGTTGGTGGCGAACCAGCCGTCGGCGTTGAGCATCTTCTTGTGGGTGTATTCGCCGGAGACCTGCTCGCCGCGCACATAGATCTCGCCGGACTGGCCGGCCGGCAGCAGTTCGCCCTCGGGACCGCGGATCTCGACCTCAAGGCTGGGCAGCGGCCGGCCGACCGAGCCGAGGCGACGGCGCACGGCCTCGTCCTCGGAATTGATCGCCGCCCAGTGATCGTCGGGCCCCAGGATGGCGATGGTCGAGCTGGTCTCGGTCAGGCCGTAGGCGTTGGCGAAGCCCACGTGCGGCAACACCTTCAGGGCGCGTTCGATCACGGGCTGGGGCATGCGGCCGCCGCCGTAGGAGATCGCCTTCATGCGCGGCAGGGTCTCGCCGCGGGCCTCCAGCACGTCCAGCACCCGGCCCAGCATGGTGGGGACCACCATGGCGTGGGTGATCTGCTCGGCCGCTGCGGCCTCGACCCAGGCCTCGGGCGTGAACGCCTCGAGGTGCACGATCCGCCGGCCGCTGAAGGCGCCGGTCAGCACCGCCGAGATCCCGGCGATATGATAGGGCGGCACGCTGACCAGCGCGGCTTCGTCCTCCTCCGAGCCCATGAACTCGACGGTCGAGATCACATAGGATGTCAGGTTGGCGTGGCGCAGGATCGCGGCCTTGGGGTCGCCGGTGGTGCCGCTGGTGAACAGCAGGACGGCGACGTCGTGGTCCTCGTCGAAGGAGGCCTCGCTGACGCCTAGTCCGTTGCAGGCCGCCTCGAAGGCACTGCGGGAGACCACTGTCACCTCCGGGGTGTCGCCCAGCCGAGCGACCATGTCGTCATCGACAATGGCCACCGACGGCGCCGTGCGGGCCAAGAGCTTGCGCAGGTCGGCGTCCGGCAGCCGGTAGTTCAGGGGCGCGAACGGCTTGGCCAGCATCCCGGCCGCGAACAGAGCGACTGGAAGGGCGGGGCCGTTCAGGCCCAGGAACACGACCGTGCCACCGCCCTGGAACGCCAGCCACTCCGCGCCGTGGTGAGCGCGCCGGCGGACCTCGGCGAAGGTCAGACCATCCTTCAGCGTCCCAAGCGCCAGCCGGTCGGGCGCCGCGTCGGCCATCATGTCGAGCAGGAGGGCGGTATGCATGGCGGCGTCAGTCCGAGGCCGGCAGCTTCTTGGCGTCCTTGGGCAGGATCGGCTGGCCGTTGATCGACAGCGAGCCGGCGCCGCCCTTGGAGCAGAGCACTTCCATGCCACTGTCCTCGTCGGCGAAGCGCTTGCCCATGCCGGTGCCGCCGGAATGGTCGGCCGAGACGCTCAGGCCCTCGGGCTTGGCGGCGGCGTGCGCGACCATGGGATGGCCGCCGCATTCCAGGCTGACCGGGGTCTTCGGCGGGCGAACCACCACGACCTCGGTGTCGCAGACGGCGCTCTTCCAGCGCGATCCGGGCTTCAGTTCCATTGCTTCACTCCCAACTGGCGGCTCTTCGGCCGGTGTCCTTGCGGATTGTGCGTCATCCCTGGCGTCGCCGCCATGGCGTCTTCGGGTCTGGACGTTCAGCCGGCGTCGGCCACTGACAGGGTTTCCCGCAGCTCGCGCTTGAGGAACTTGCCGTTGGCGTTGCGGGGCAGGGGGGTGTCCAGGATCCAGACGTAGCGGGGCGCCTTGTGCTTGGCGATCAGCGCCACGCAGTGCTGGCGGACCGCTTCCGCGTCGAGGCTCTCGCCGGGCCGCAGCACGATGGCCGCGCCGACCTCCTCGCCCAGGCGGGCGTCGGCCACGCCGAAGACGCAGCACTCGGCCACGGCGGCGTGCTGGTGGATCGTCGCCTCGACCTCGGCGCAGTAAATGTTCTCACCGCCGCGCAGGACCATGTCCTTCTTGCGGTCGACCAGGAAGATGAAGCCCTCATCGTCGATGTAGGCCACGTCGCCGGTGTGCAGCCAGCCGTCGGTGATCGACTCGGCGGTGGCGTCGGGGCGGTTGATGTAGCCCTTGATCACCGAGGCGCCGCGCACCCACAGCTCACCAGGCTGGCCGGGGGGAAGCGCCTCGCCGTTGTCGCCGACGATGCGGGTCTCGAAGGTCGGCATGGCGCGGCCGCAGCTGGCCGGCTTGTCGACGAAGAAGTCGCCCGACACCGAGGTGATGATCCCCGAGGTCTCGGTCATGCCGTAGCCGGTGTTCGGCCGGGCGGTGGAGACGGTCTTGTCGATCTTGTCCACCAGGTCGGGCTGCAGCTGGGCGCCGCCGCCGCCGACCGACAGCAGGCTGGAGGTGTCGTACTTGGCGAAGTCCGGGTGGGTCACCAGCTCGCGGGACATCACTGGCACGCCGCTGACCGAGCCGACGCGTTCGCGCTCGATCAGCTTGAGCGCCTCGCCGGCGTCCCACTTGTGCATAAGGACCATCTTCCCGCCGCCGGCGGTCGTGGCGTAGGCGGCGCAGTTGTTGGCGGTGACGTGGAACAGCGGCGTGGTGATCAGGGTCACCGGGATCGGCGGGGCGGCGGTCGGGTCAGGGACAACGCCCGTTCCGCGCTGGGTGGCGAGCGTGTGCACCTGTCCCGAGAACATCATGTTGAACAGGTTGTTGACGCAGCTGCGCTGGGTGAGCTGGGCACCTTTCGGGAAGCCGGTCGTGCCCGAGGTGTAGAAGATGCAGAGGTCCGCATCGGGGTCGACGGCGACGTCTGGCAGCGCGCCGCCGTGGCCCTCGACCTGCGACCAGGGGATGGCTCCTTCCGGCAGGACGGGCGAACGGACGCCGACCAGGGTCGCGCCGTTCAGCATGCCAGGCTGTTCTTCCATGCGGGCGATCCGCTCGGCGTCAGCGAACACCACCTTGGGCGCGGCGTCGGTCAGGCCGTAGGCCATCTCGGGGGCGGTCCACCAGGCGTTCATGCCGACGATGGCGACGCCGATGCAGGCGCCGGCCCAGTAGATCAGCATCCATTCCGGGAAGTTGCGCATGGCCACGGCGACGCGGTCGCCCGGCCGCAGGCCCTGGTCCCACATCCAGGCGGCGATCGAGGCGACCTTGGCGTGGGCCTGTTCGTAGGTGACCCGCTCGTCGCCATAGACGAGGTAGTCGCGGGGTCCGAAGGCGGCGGTGGACAGCCACAGCGCCCGCACGGTCGGGGGCGCGTTCTTGAAGGCGCGCACCTTGGCGCCGTTGGCCTCGACCTCGGTGATCTCGAAAGCCGCGCCCGGCTGCGTGAGTTCGGCCCAGGCCTGGTTCAGTTCCGCGTAGTGCATGTACTCATCCCTATTGCGCGCCGGCGTCTTGGGGGCCGGCTGCCGTGAACCTCTTAGCGTCACACCCCCGCATTCCGCGAGGCCTGAGACTCAATTTCGTCGTCGCGTCCGCCGCTTTGCCCTGAAGCGGGCGTCAGGGCCTAGTCCGCGTGGGCCTCCACGCCGGTTGGCCTGGGCGCCTGCGCGGGTCTCATCAGCAGAAGCAGCGGCAGAAGCAACAGGCTTGCCACCGCCATCCAGCTGAACACGTTGGCATAGCCAATCATCGCCCCCTGCCGGGTCACCTCGCCGTTGAGGATGGCCAGACCGCTGGTGGTCGCGGGATCGAGCATCGACGGCAACGCCCCGGCGATGGACGGATCACCGACCGCGATGCGCTCGGTGAGGCGTTCATGGGCAAGCGTGCTGTTGTTGATCAGGATCGCCTGCACGATCGAGATGCCGGCGCTGGAGCCCAGGGTGCGGGCCATGGTGGCGACGATGGTGCCCTCGGTGCGGTGCGAGGGGTCAAGGGTCGCATAGCCCAGGGTGTTCAGCGGGGCGAACATCAGCCCCGTGCCGATGCCCTGCACGAACCCGGCGACCATGATCGGGGTGGCGGTCATGTCGAGGTTGAACTGGCTCATCTGCCAGAGCGCCAGCGCAGATATGCCGACGCCCAGGGTCAGCACCTGCCGGGCGCCCAGTCGGACCACCATCCAGGGCACGGCCAGGAAGGCGATCAGCGAGCCGACGCCGCGCGGCATGCTGGCCCAGCCGCTGTGCAGAGCCGAATAGCCCAGCAGGTTCTGCATGAAGAGCGGCAGCAGCGCGCTTGTGGAAAACAGCAGCACCCCGATGAACAGGCCGAAGATCGCCGAACCGACGTAGTTGGTGTCCTTGGCGAGATCGCGGTGGAAGAACGGATGCTCGGCCGTCAGGGTCTGGGCCATGAACACGCAGAGACCAGCGGCGGCGATCGCGGCCTCGATCACGATCTCGGGCGACTGAAGCCAGTCCTTGCCGGGTCCGCGGTCCAGCATCAGCTGGAAGCCGCCGATGAACAGGACCAGGGCGGTGAATCCGAGGAAGTCGAACGGTCTCTGCCGACCGCCGTCGTCCACGTCCATGAAGGTCGAGATGCCCAGGAAGGCCAGGATGCCGATGGGCACGTTGATGAAGAACACCCAGCGCCAGTCCAGCGTCTCGGTCAGCCATCCGCCCAGGGTCGGGCCGAGAATCGGGCCCAGGATCACCGCGGCGCTCCACAGGCTCATCACCCGCGGAATCATGTGCTGGGGCCAGATGTCGAGCATGGTCGCCTGCGACAGCGGCATCAGCGAGGCCCCGGCGATCCCCTGCAGCAGCCGGTAGATCACGATCTCGGGCAGGCTGGTGGCGATGCCGCAGAGCACCGAGGCCAGGGTGAAGCCGACGATTGAGAACATGAACATCCGCTTGCGGCCGAACTTCTGCGACAGCCATCCGGACAGCGGCGTCATGATCGCAGTGGCGATGATGTACGAGGTCAGCACCCAGGTGATCTGGTCCTGGGCCGCCGAGACACTGCCCTGGATATGCGGCAGGGCGACGTTGGCGATCGTCGAATCCAGGGTGTTCATCAGCGTCGCCAGCATCAGCGCGCCGGTGATCGGTATCCGGTTCTTGATGTCCTGGGCCGACGCCACCGATCCGATCCTTAGCCTTCCCACGCGCCTGCGGCCGGGAACGACGGCCTGAACCGGCGCCGCCCCGCGGTCAAGTCTCTTCGCAAGGCACTTGACGATAAGGCGCCTCACATCCGAAGGCTACGCGGTCGCAACGAAATCCATGGTCATGAGCCAGCCCGCCCCGCCGCCAGAAGGATCGAACCCTCGTCTCGAGATCGGATACGGTCTGGCGGAGGTTACCCGGCTGATGCGGGCGGCCTTCGATCAGCGCATGCGGGTGACGGGTCTGACCGGTTCGACCTGGCGGGTGATCGCCTCGCTTTCGCGGCAGGACGGCCAGACCCAGGCCGCGCTCGCCGAACGTCTCGAGATCAGCCGCGTGGCGATCGGCGAGATGGTCGACCGCCTTGAGCGCAGCGGCCACGTCCAGCGCTGCGCCGACCCGGCCGACCGCCGCAAGTGGCGGGTCAAGCTCACGCCGCTTTCCAAAGACCTGCTTCCCCTCATGTTCGCCACGGCCGACGATCTGCAGGCGGACTGGTTCCGGGACCTGTCCGCAGGCGAGCTGTCGCAGCTCGACTCAATGCTGGTCCGGCTGCGCGAGCGCCTCCTGAACATCACCCACGAAACCCACGACGAAGAGACGGCACGATGAGCGGCCCGGTCGATCCCGCGAAGGGCGAAATCCACACCAACGCGCCGCCCCGCGGACTGCGGCGCTGGCGCTGGCCGCTGATCATCGCCGGTCCGCTGCTGATCGCGGCGATCCTCATGGCCTACGTGATGACGCGGGGGCATTTCCAGACCACCGACGACGCCTACGTCCAGATCGCCAAGGCCCCGGTCGCGCCCTCGATCGCCGGGCGCGTTACCGACATCTACGTCAAGGAGAACCAGTTCGTCCGGCGCGGACAGGTGCTGTTCCGGCTGGATTCCCGCGACTATGAGGCCGGCGCACAGGCCGCCGCCGCCCAGCTGGCTGGCGCCCGCCTGCAGGTTAACGGCCTGCGCGCGGCCTACCGGCTGCAGGCGGCCAACGTCCAGGCGGCCCGCGAGACGCTGGCGTTCAACACCCGCGAGGCCGAGCGTCTGCGCAAGCTGGTGGCGGTGGGCGTCGTGGCCCAGTTGCAGGCCGACGACGCGGCGCACAAGGTGGCGCTCGCCCGCGAGCAACTGGCCGCCGCCGAACAGGCCGCGTCTCAGGCCCTGGCCGGTCTCGGCGGGGATCCCGACCTCTCGCCGGATGCCGCGCCGGCGGTGATGCAGGCCCAGGCGCAGCTGGATCGCGCCCGGCTGGCGGTCTCCTTCACCACTGTGGTGGCCCCGGCGGACGGCATCGTCGCCCGTGTGCAGCAGATGCCGGTGGGCAGCTATCTCAACGCCTCGCAGATCGCGTTCTGGCTGCTCTCGGGGCCGCCATGGATCGAGGCGAACTTCAAGGAAGACCAGCTCACGAAGATGAAGACCGGCCAGGCGGTCACCATCGACATCGACGCCTACCCCCAGCACGACCTTCGCGGACACGTGGCCAGCTTCTCGCCTGGCACAGGCTCGGTGTTCTCGGCGCTTCCTGCCCAGAACGCGACCGGCAACTGGGTCAAGGTGAGCCAGCGCCTGCCCGTCAGGATCGAGTTCGAGAAGATCCCGCCCGGCCTGGCTGCGGGCCTGTCGGCGAAGGTAAAGGTCGACGTGCGCGATGGCGCCGCCGCGCCCGCTGCCGCGGCGGCGAAGTAGAATGCGCTCCGGTCTCGCAGCGGTCGCCGTCCTCGGTCTGGCGCTGGGCGCCTGCACGACTGTCGGTCCCGACTTCAAGGCTCCGGCTCCGCCCGAAGGCGCGGCGGCGTCGGGCTATGCCATGGCGGGTGACCCCGCGGCCCCGAGCCTGCGCCTTGACGGCGAGACCCGCGCGGTCGGCCCCTGGTGGCAGGCGCTCGGGTCGCCGGAGCTGGATCGGGTCATCCGTATGGCGCTCGCCAACAGCCCCACCGTGGCCGAGGCCCGCGCGACCCTGGAGCGGGCGGCGGCGCAGTCGGACGCCGTACGCGGCGAGCAGGCGCTGCAGGCTGACCTCGACCTCAGCGCGCGACGCTCCCGGATCAACTCCCGGCAGTTCGGCTTCAGCAGCTTTGGCGGCCTCAAGCCCCCGACGCTGAACCTGTTCTCCGTGGGCAGCGAGGTCTCCTACGATCTCGACCTCTTCGGCGGTGGGCGCCGGGAGACCGAGCGGGCCTCTGCCCGGGCGGAAGCGAAGGCGCGGGAAGCCGACGCAGCCTATCTCGCCCTGTCCGGCAACGTGGCCCGCGAGGCCGTGCGGGCTGCGGCGCTGCGGGCCCGGATCGTGGGCCTTGAGGCCGTGATCGTGGACGACCGCAAGGTGATCGACATGCTTATCCGCGCCTATCAGGTCGGCGGTGAGCCGCTGTCTTCGCTCAACGTGCCGATGGGCCAGCTGGCCAAGGACGAGGCCGAGTTGCCGAAACTCCGGCGCGATCTTGCCTACGCCAATCACCAGCTGGCGCTGCTGGTCGGCCGGTCGCCGGCCGACTGGACGCCGCCAGCGTTCGAGCTCTCGCAGCTGACACTGCCTTCGGACGTGCCGGTCGCGCTGCCATCGCTGCTGGTGCGGCGTCGCCCGGATATCCTGGCGGCGGAGGCTGAGCTGCATGCGGCGACCGCGGCCATCGGGATCGCCCAGGCCAACCGCTATCCCGACGTGCGCCTGTCGGCGACGCTCACCCAGACCGACACCGGGCCCGATGGGCTGTTCGGCTATGGCGCCAGCGGCTGGAACCTGTTCTCGGGACTGAGCGCGCCCGTTCTGAATGGCGGCGCCCTCAAGGCGAAGCAGCGCGCGGCCGAGGCCGACGCCAGGATCGCGCTGGCCCGCTACCAGGAGACGGTGGTGCGCGCCTTTGTTCAGGTCAGCGATGTGCTGGCCGCGCTTGGCGCCGATCGCGACATCGTGGCCGCCAACGGCCGCGCCCTGGCCACGGCCCAGGCGAGGGTGGGCGTCGGCGACGCGTCATTCCGGCTGGGCGCCGCGACGCAGCGGCAGGTGGTCGAGGTCCAGCAGGACCTCAACCGCGCCCGGATGGAGGTGGCCCAGTCCAGGGGGCGCCAGCTCGAGAACATGGTGAAGCTCTACGCCGCCACCGCCGCCGACTGGCGACCCGCCGCCGCGAACTAGCGGGGCCACCTGCCCCGTCGGTCCGTCCTCGTTTGGCTCCAGCGTCTGGCAGGTTCGTCGCCGGATGCCGGGAAAGGTGGTCAGCCGGCGGGCGCCGCGATCTTGTCCCTCAGGCGGGCCATGCCGCCGATCCAGCGGTCGTAGTCGCCGACCTTGCGCTGCATGTAGGTCATGACCTGGGGGTGCGGCAGGATCAGGAAGGCCTCCGCGGCCAGGCCCGCCACCACGCTTTCGGCCACGGCTTCGGGCGACAGGACGCCATCGACGCTCTGAGAGCCGCTGGCTCCCCGGATCAGCGGCGTGTCCACCGCCTGCGGGCAGAGGATCGAGACGCGGATGTTCTGGTTGCGATGGGTGATGGCCAGAGCCTCGGCGAAGCCCACGGCGGCGTGCTTGGTGGCGGCGTAGGCCGGGCTCCCGGGCTGACTGAGCAGGCCCGCGGCCGATACCGTATGCAGGAAATACCCGCCGCCCCGGGCGATCATGCCGGGCAGGGCCGCCCGAGCGGCGTAGAGGTGAGCCATCACGTTCACCGCCCAGCCGCGCATCCAGGCCTCGTTGCTGGCCGACGTGGCGTTGTTGAAATCAGGGTCGCGCCCGGAGATGCCGGCATTCGAGCACATCAGGTCTATGGTCCCGAAACGCGCCTCGGCCAGGGCGACCATGCGTATCACATCGGCCTCGTCGGACACGTCCGTCCGGATGGCCACGCCGTCGACCGTCGCGGCGACGGCCTCAGCCGCGGCGCCATTGATGTCGGCGACGACGATGCCCCGGGCCCCTTCGCGATGGAACGTCTCGGCCATGGCCTTGCCGATGCCGCTGCCGCCGCCCGTGATGACGATCACCTTGTTCTGAATGTCCATGTCCGTGTCTCCGGGTGATGAGCTGCAAGACTGATATCAATGTTACCGATTGGGCTCAATTGCTCCAGAGAGGTTCGGACGGTGTTGATCCCGCCCGGTAACACCCGTAGGCTTCGAGGAAACGCCGCGCCTCCGGACCGGATCGCAGCGGCATCGCTCGCCCTGGAAGGCGGGCTGACAGGGAGAGGGCAAGATGACCATCCTGAGGTATGTGGGACCCGCTGTTGTCGTTGGCCTGATTGTCGGCGGCAGCGCCGCATTCAGCGCCGGCCAGCAGGCCCGGCCCGCCTCCAGACCGGCCACGGCCGCGGCGCCGGCAGCGCCAGCCAGGGCCGCACCCGGCGAGACCCGCCTGCCGGGGTACAACCCGGATCGCAACGCCTACTATGGCGACCTGCACGTTCACACCTACCTGTCGAACGACGCCTACATCTTCAACCTGCGCCGGACGCCTGACGATGCGTACCGGTTCGCCAAGGGCGAGGTGATCGGCCATTCCAGCGGCTATCCCGTGCGGCTGAAGGGTGGCCCCCTGGACTTCGTCGCGGTCACTGATCACGCCGAATACCTCTCGGTGGTGCGCGAGGCCGGCAAGGAAGACTCGCCGCTGCACGATCTCGAATTCAGCAAGGGCCTGTTCAGTCCCGATCCGGACGAGATCCAGAAGGCCTTCCTGCGGATGGGGGCGGCGCGCCGCGCGGGGACTCTGCCCAAGGAATTCAACGACCCGGGAATCATCTCGCGCGCCTGGCGCGAGGTGCAGGACGCGGCGGCCCGCAACAATCAGCCGGGCCGTTTCACGACCTTCGTCGGCTATGAGTACACCTCGGCCCCTGACGGCCGGAACCTGCACCGGAACGTCATTTTCCGCGGCGCAAACGTGCCTGGTGCACCCTATTCGGCCAGCGAGAGCGCCGATCCCGAGAATCTGTGGCGGACGATGGACGGCTGGCGGACCAAGGGGATTGAGGCCCTGGCGATTCCGCACAATTCCAACGGCAGCGACGGCCTGATGTTCGACAGCGTCCGGCTCAACGGCCAGCCGCTGGACAGGGCCTATGCCGAACTGCGGATGCGCAACGAGCCGCTGGTGGAGATTTCCCAGATCAAGGGCACCTCCGAGACCCATCCTTCGCTGTCGACCAACGACGAGTGGGCCAACTTCGAGATCATGGAAAAGTACATCGGGTCGGACAGGGATGTGACCCGGTTCGCCGGAAGCTACGTCCGCCGCGCCCTGACCGACGGGATCCTGCTGCGGCAGACCAAGGGCTACAACCCGTTCAAGTTCGGCTTCATCAGCTCGTCCGACACCCACAACGCCGCCCCCGGCAGCGTCGAGGAACCCAATTACTTCAGCAAGACCGCCCGTCGTGACGGGTTGCCGGAGCTGCGGGGTTCGACCCCGCCGAAGGGCGCGAAGACCTGGGACGAGGCCTATGCCCCCGGCGCTCCGGCTCGACCGATCTTCCAGGCCTGGGGCGCTTCGGGCCTGGCCGGGGTCTGGGCCGAGGAGAACAGCCGAACGGCGATCTATGCCGCCATGCGGCGCAAGGAGACCTTCGCCACGTCCGGTCCGCGGATGAAGGTTCGGTTCTTCGCCAGCTACGACTTCCCGGCCGACCTGCTGACCCGGTCTGACACGGTGCGGCAGGCCTATGCTCACGGCGTCCCGATGGGCGGTGACCTGTTGGCCTCGAAGGGCCGCGCGCCGAAGTTCCTCGTCTGGGCGGTTCGCGATCCCTCGTCGGGCTATCTGCAGCGTGCGCAGGTCGTGAAGGGCTGGGTCGAGAACGGCGTGGCCAAGGAGCGTGTCTTCGACGTGGCCTGCGCCGATGGCGGCAAGGTGGATTCGGCGACGGGGCGCTGCCCTTCGAACGGCGCGACGGTCGACATGAAGACCTGCCAGCCGGACCGCTTCAAGGGCGATGTCGAGCTCCGCACGGTGTGGGCCGATCCCAGCTTCGATCCGAAGCAGCGGGCCTTCTACTACGTCCGCGTTCTCGAGAATCCGTCCTGCCGCTGGTCGACCTGGGAGGCGCTGCGCAACGGCACGCCGCCCAATCCGAAGCTCGCCCCGACGGTCATGGAACGCGCCTGGTCCTCACCGATCTGGTTCGAGCCGCAGGCCTGAGCGGAGCCGGGGCGGGCGAAGAGCAAAAGTTGGGACGCCGGGGTGACAACGCCGACGCCCAGGGTTAGCGACGAGACAATTCCGGTCCGGTTCGGGCCGGCGGGGAGGGCGGGCGAATGACAACGATGCGTTATGTGGGACCGGCGGTGCTGGTGGGTCTCATCGTGGGCGGCACAGCCGCGTTCAGCGCGGGTCAACTGGCCCCTGCGCCGGCCAAACCCGCGGCGACAGCCAGGGCCGCCGCGCCCGCCGCGGCCAAGGCGCCCGTGAAGCAGCGCCTGCCAGGCTACAGCGCTGACCGGAACGCCTATTTCGGCGACCTGCACGTCCATACCCAGCTGTCGTTCGACGCCTACATTTTCAACGTCCGCCGCTCGCCGGACGACGCCTACCGGTTCGCCAAGGGCGAGGCGATCGGGCACGCCCAGGGGTATGACATCCGCCTGGCCGGCGGTCCGCTGGACTTCGTCGCGGTGACCGACCACGCCGAGTACATCGGGGCCATCCGTGAGGCCGCGGACCCGAAGAGCCCGCTGTCGAAGCTCCCGGTCACCGAAGGCCTGTTCAGCCCGGAGCCGGCGGCCATCCGCGCGGCGTTCACCCGGGTGGTCACCGCCTTCCGCGACAACACCCTGCCCAAGGAGTTCAGCTCGCCCGAGATCGTGTCGAAGTCGTGGAACGAGATCCAGGACGCTGCCGCCCGGCACAACCAGCCAGGCCGGTTCACGACCTTCGTCGGCTATGAGTTCACCTCGGCGCCGGACGGCCGCAACCTGCACCGCAACGTGATCTTCCGTGGCTCGAAGGTCGTGGGCGCACCTTACAGCGCCAACATGTCACGCGATCCGGAAGACCTCTGGAAGGCGATGGACGGCTGGCGGTCCAAGGGCATCGAGGCCCTTGCGATCCCGCACAATTCCAATGGCAGCGACGGCCTGATGTTCGACAGCGTCCGGCTCAACGGCCAGCCCCTGGACCGGGCCTATGCTGACCTGCGCAACCGTAACGAGCCTCTGGTGGAGATCTCCCAGATCAAGGGGACGTCCGAGACCCACCCCTCGCTGTCGCCGAACGACGAGTGGGCGAACTTCGAGATCATGGAAAGCTACATCGGCACGGACAAGGCCATCACCAAGTTCCAGGGCGGCTATGTCCGCAAGGCGCTCGAGGACGGAATCCTGCTGCGCCAGACCAAGGGCTACAACCCGTTCAAGTTCGGCTTCATCAGCTCGTCCGACACCCACAACGCCGCCCCGGGCAGCGTCGAGGAGCCCAACTACTTCAGCAAGACAGGCCGCAACGACGGCGCCCCGGAACTGCGCGGTTCAACGCCTCCCAAGGGTGCAAAGACCTGGGAAGGAACCGATCCGTCGACCGCCGGCGGACGCTTCCAGAGCTGGGGCGCCTCTGGCCTGGCGGGTGTCTGGGCCGAGGAGAACAGCCGCGAGGCGATCTATGCGGCCATGCGGCGCAAGGAGACGTTCGCCACCTCGGGTCCGCGGATCAAGGTGCGGTTTTTCGCCGGCTATGACTTCCCGGCCGACGTGATGGCCCGCACCGACGCGGTCCGGCAGGCCTATGCGCATGGCGTGCCGATGGGCGGCGACCTGCTGCCGTCCAAGGGACGGGCGCCGAAGTTCCTGCTCTGGGCCGTGCGCGACCCATCCTCGGGATACCTCCAGCGGGCGCAGATCGTGAAGGGCTGGGTCGAGAACGGCGTGGCGAAGGAGCGCGTCTTCGATGTGGCCTGCGCCGACGGCGGCAAGGTGGACGCTTCGGGCCGCTGCCCGGCCAATGGCGCCGGCGTCGACCTGAAGACCTGCCAGCCCGACCGCTTCAAGGGCGACGTCCAGCTCAGCACCGCCTGGACCGACCCCACCTTCAATCCGAAGCAGCGGGCGTTCTACTACGTGCGCGTGCTGGAGAACCCCTCCTGCCGCTGGTCGACCTGGGACGCCCTGCGCAACGGCACGCCGCCCAACCCGAAGCTCGCCCCCACGGTCATGGAACGCGCCTGGTCCTCGCCGATCTGGTTCGAGCCGCAGGCCTGA
>CAUJHW010000004.1 GCA_963205005.1 Pseudomonadota bacterium | reverse complement strand
TCGTCCGGCTTCGGAGCCAGGGTGGCGCGCCAGTAGTCGATGAGGCCGTAGGGCCAGTTCTGGCTGACGCGGCCGAATTCGTTCTTGTACCAGCTGGAGACGTTGGGCGAGCCCCAGGCCCAGCCGGCGTTGGCGGCGTCCACGTCCCTGTTGAACTTGTCATAGACCGCCTGCTTCGGCTCCAGGGCCGCGGCGCCGGTGTCGGCGAGCAGCTTCAGACAGCCCACGATGTAGCGGACGGCGCACTCGGAGAAGAAGATGATCGAGCCGTTGACCACGATGTTGGTGTTGGGGCCGTAGATCGTGAACAGGTTCGGGAAGCCCGGGTGGGTGATCCCCAGGTAGGCCCGGGCGTCGCCGCCCCAGGTCTCGTGCAGGTCGCGGCCGTCACGTCCCTTGATCTTCAGGAACGACAGGAAGTTCGAGGCCTGGAAGCCCGTGCCGTAGATCAGCACGTCGACCTCGTGCTCGACGCCGTCGGCGGTGACCACGCCCTTCGGGGTGATCCGCAGCACCTTGTCGGTGACCAGGCTGACGTTCGGGCGCTTCAGCGCTTCGAGCCAGACGCCGTTGTCCAGCACCGAGCGCTTGCCGCCGATCGGATAGTTCGGGATCACCTTGTCGGCCAGGTCGGGCCGGTCGGCCACCTGGGCGCGGAGCGAGGCCGTGGCCATCTCGCGCAGCATGGCGTTCTCGGCGCTGACCGCGTCGGGCGAGCCGTTCCACTGGGGATCGGATTTCACCATCGGCAGGAAGCCTTCGGTGGTCATCCAGAACAGCCAGAAGCGGTACCACTTGTCGTAGTAGGGCACGTGCTCCAGCGTCCACTTCATGCCGTCCGGCACGTCCTCGTGGTAGTGCGGCACGGGCAGGCCCCAGGGCGGGGTGCGCTGGAAGACGGTGAGCTTGGCCACGTCCGGCGCGATCTCCGGCACAAACTGGTAGGCCGAGGCGCCGGTGCCGATGACGGCGACCCGCTTGCCCTTGAGGTCCACGTCGTGGCGCCATTCGGCGGAGTGGAAGGCGGGGCCGGCGAAGCTGCCGATGCCCTCGATCTCCGGGAACCGGGGCCGGTTGAGCTGGCCCACGGCGGTGACCACGGCCGAGGCCTCGATGGTCTCGGTCTTGCCGTCCCTGCCCCTGAGCAATGCGCGCCAGACGGCCTTGCCTTCGTCCCAGGCCAGGGTCTCGACCATGGTCTCGAAGCGGATCTTCTTCCGCAGGTCGTACTTGTCGGCGATGCCGCGGAAGTACTTCAGCAGCTCCGGCTGGGGCGAGAAGTGCTGCGGCCAGGCGTGGTTGGGCTCGAAGGAGTAGCTGTACATGTGGTTGGAGTTGTCCACCCGGCAGCCGGGGTAGGTGTTCTCGAACCATGTGCCGCCCACATCGGCGTTCTTGTCGACGATCTCGAAGGGCACGCCGGCCTGGGCCAGGCGGATGCCGGTGAGCAGGCCCGACATCCCTGCGCCGATCACCAGCACCTTCAGCTTGCGCGCAGCGGCCTGCAGCTTGGGCTGGTCGAACTGCGGGTCCTTGCTGGACTTGCCCGCGAGGGCGAGCTCATCGAGCAGGAAGTCGGCGTACTGCTCGGGGATCGGCGCGCCTGCCACGAAGTCCATCTGCCGGCGCAGCAGCGCCAGGTCGGGGTTCGGGAGCGCCATGGGCTTGCCGGCCATGTAGGCGGTGATGGCTTCGGCGGCGCGCTTGCGGATCACGGCCTGCTCGGCCTCTGGGATGCCGGTGTCGCCGCGCGACAGCGGATTGTAGGCCGGGGTCCATTTCGCCTGCAGCCATTCCGGATCGCCGGTCATGTGCACGAGCGCCGTCAGCAGCGCCGGCAGATGGGCGTCCTTCAGGATGTCTTCCAGGTCCGCGGGGGCCGTGGTCATGTGGTTCCTGCCCTAGGTTATCGTTGTTCGCTTTCCCGGAGCATGCCTGTCCGGGCGGGCCAGCGGAAGTCCTGCCGTTACGTCAGAGGCTTGCGGGACTGCGCACCATGGATGCGGGCCAGCACGCCATCGGAAAGCACGCGGCCCGAGGCGGAGAGGTTCTCGCGTAGATGCTCCGGCCGGGTGGCGCCGAACACAGCCGCGCTGACGCCCGGATTGGCCAGGACGTAGGCGAGCGCCGCCTGCGACCCGGTCATGTCGGGGAGCCGATGGAGGAAGCCGAAGCGGGCGCCGCGGACCAGGTCGTCACGGTGGTTCTTCAGGGCGCGGGCGGCGTACCAGAGGTCGCGCGGGCCCCGCAGACGGGCGAGCAGGGGCCGGGTGTGGCCCATGGCCAGCGGCATACCGGCCAGCACCCCCTTCCCCGCCGCCGCCGCGCGGGCGATCAGGGGCGCCCGCTCGGGCCGCAGGACGTTGTAGTCGATCATCACCACGTCGATGACGTGCAGGCCGATGGCGTGGTCGATCACCGCCGGGTCGAAGCTGTTGAGGCCGACGGCGCGGGTCAGGCCGCGGGCCTTCAGGTCGGACAGGGTGACGGCGAGCGCGTCGAGTTCCGGGATCGACGGGCCGTGCAGCTGCAGCAGGCCCAGATGATCGAGCCCCAGGTTGACCAGGCTGCGTTCGGCGCTGGCGATGATAGCGGCGGGCGTCATGTCGCGGGCGATACGGCCTCCGCCGGCGTGGAAGGTGCCGGCCTTGGTGGCGATGACGAGGTCCGAGGCGTCGCGGCCCTTCAGCGCCCGGCCCAGCCGCGGCTCGGCCTGACCCGCCGAATAGCTGGCGCCGGTGTCGAACAGTGTGACGCCCCGGTCGATAGCCTCGTGGACAAGGCCCAGCGCAGTCGCCTCGTCCAGCGCGGGCTTGCCCCACCAGCTGGCGCAGCCGAAGCCGAGCTCGGAGACGGTCAGGCCGGTGCGGCCGAGGGGGCGTCGGCGCAGGCTCAGGGCAGACGGTCCATTTCGCGGGCGATGGTGTCGGCGACGATCTTCCAGGCCGCCGTGGACGGGATCACCACGTCGAAGTGGCTGGCGTCGGGGATCGCCACCGCCTCGCCTGCGTCGCCCGCCTTGCGCAGGCGCTCCACATAGGCGCGGCCGGTGGGCGGGGGCATGACGTGGTCGAGATCGCCCGAGATCATCGTGACGCGCGCCCCGCCGGGCAGCAGTTCGGCGGGCGAGGTGTCGGCGTAGGCGTCGGCGCGCGTCGCCAGGCCGATGACCTTCGGGATCGGCTCCGGACCGCAGGCGCCGGCGAAGATCGCGCCCTGCCCCTCCAGGTCGCCGATGCCGCCCAGGCTGACGACCGCGCCGATGCGCAGGGGGGCGGCGCGCCAGAGGGGGCTGGTCTTGGGCAGGCGGTGTCGGGCGGCGGCCCACAGCGCAAGGTGTCCGCCGGCGGAGTGGCCCACGGCGACGACGCGGCGGGTGTTCAGATGGTGCTTCGGGGCCTCGGCGCGCAGGAGGTCAACGGCGTCGGCCACGTCGAGGAAGGTCCCGGGATAGCCCGCCCCGTCCTCGCCCAGCTTTCGGTACTCGACGCTCCAGACGGCATAGCCGCGCTTGGCCAGGTCGGCGGCGATACCGCTGGTCTGGGCCAGGCCCTGGTACTCCGCGAGGTAGCAGCCGCCGTGGATGAGCACGACCACGGGATGCGGGCCCCGCCCCTTCGGCAGGAACAGGTCGACCACCTGGGCCGGCGCGGCACCATAGGCGATGCGGGCGTCGGCCCTGACCTGGGGCTGGTTCATGTAGGCCTGGACGGTGGCCGGTCCGGCATGGGCGGCCGTGGCGGAAAACGCACCCAGGATCGCGGTCAGCCAGCGTCTCATGCGTCCGTTCCCCATCAGTCGTCCCGCCTTCGCGCCGGCTGGCTTGCCCCGCCGTAGCGCTGTCGCGCGCGAAGGATGGTGGGCGGCGAGGGATTCGAACCCCCGACCCCCTCGGTGTAAACGAGGTGCTCTAACCAGCTGAGCTAGCCGCCCGATGTCCGCCTTCTAGACCAGGTGGCGGGGCCAAGCCTAGGGTGTCTCGGCCGCGTCGGCCGCCACAAAGTCCGGCTTGGCCGGCTCGCCGCGCAGAAGGCCGCCGAACACCAGTCGCACGACGAAGAAGATGACCCCCGCCGCGCCCACGATGGCGGCGTGCAGCAGCCAGAACTGCGGCGTCGGTATCTTGTCCAGCAACCCGCCGAGCCAGCCGACGAGCGTGTTCCCGGCCCACAGGTGGAGGTAGTAGAGGCCCACGATGGATCCCGCGACCGCCGCAGGCGCCGCGCGCGCATAAAGGGCCAGGCCGACGGGCAGGACGTTGGCGAAACCGATGTCGTTGAGGATCAGGAAGGCCAGGAGCCAGCCGAACCCCACCTTGGCGCCTGTGGCCGCCGCGAGGCTGGCGCCCGTGGCCAGGCAGAGAACGCCGGCCGCCCCGGCGAAGCAGCCGAAGATGATCTTGCCCATCTCGTCCGGTTCCCGGAAGCGCTTGGCCCACGCCCGCCAGAACAGCACCATCAGGCCGATGATGGAGACGGACACGATCGAGTCCACGCCGATCAGGGTTCCCGCAGGGATCGGCTTGCCGAAGATCACCGGCAGGGCGACGTCGCGGTCCGCCCAGATCAGGAGGCCGTTCTGGATCTGGTTGTTGCCGACGACCGAGAGCGAAAGGACCGGCAGCAGCAGCATCAGCAGGACCAGGACGGCGACGTCCCGCTTCGACATCGGCGGACGCACCGCCTTTTCGGCGGCGGTGGCGCGCCGGCGGCGTGGCGGGTCGGCCGGCAGGTAGCGGCGTCCCCGGAGGTAGATGACCAGCGACACCAGCATGCCGATGCCCGCCGCGCCGAATCCGTAGTGCCAGTCGATCTCCTGGCCCAGGTAGCTGGCCACCGGCGGGCCGAAGATCGCCCCGGCGTTGATGCCGATGTAGTAGATCTGGAACGCGTCGGCGCGCCGGTTGTCAGTGGCCGGGTAGAGCCCGCCCACCTGGGTGGCGAGGTTACCCTTCAGACAACCCGACCCGAGCATCAGGCAGGCGAGCGCCGCCAGGAACGAGGCGTCGAAAGCCATCAGGAAATGGCCCGCCGCCATCAGGAAGGCGCCCAGGACCACGGTCCGGGTCCGTCCCAGCACCCAGTCGGCCAGCAGGCCGCCGAAGAATGGGGTCAGGTAGACGGTGCTGGAGTAGAAACCGTAGATGCCCGAGGCCAGGGCGACGACGGTCATGGTCTTGCCGCCGCCGTAGGTGTGCTCGACCAGCCACCGCGCGCCCTCGAACCCGACGATGTTCTCCACATGCCCGGGCAGCAGCAGCTGCTTGCTCATGTAGAGCACCAGCAGGGCCACCATCCCGTAGTAGGAGAACCGCTCCCAGGCCTCGGTGAAGGCCAGGAAGCCGAGGGCCTTCGGATGGCCGAAGAAGGCCTTGTCATCGGCCTCGGCGGTTGCGGCGGCTGTCATCGGATTCTCCAGACCCGGCCGAAGCTTAGCCTCGAATTTCTCAGTTGAGGAAGGCCATGGCCAGCACCCAGATGCCAAGCCCCGCGAAGATCATCGCCGCGGTGATGCGCACGTACTTCAGCGGCACGATCCTGGTCGCCGCCTCGCCCAGGAACACCGCCGGCACATTGGCCAACATCATGCCCACGGTGGTGCCCGCAGCGACGACGGCGATGTTCTGGAACCGCGCGGCCAGCAGGGTGGTGGCGATCTGGGTCTTGTCGCCGATCTCCACCAGGAAGAAGGCCACGAGGGTGGTCAGGAACACGCCCCCGGCGGTGCGCGCGCCCGCCGCCTCGTCGTCCTTGTCCGGGACCAGCGCCCAGAGGGCCATGGCGATGAAGCCGACACCCACCAGGATCTGGAAGGCCGAACCGCCGAGCCACTTCGAGACCAGCACCCCCAGCGCCGCGGCCAGGCTGTGATTGAGGATGGTGGCGACGAAGATGCCAAGGATGATCGGCACGGGTTTTCGGAACCGCGCGGCCAGGATCATGGCGAGCAGCTGGGTCTTGTCGCCAATTTCGGCGACGGCCACGAGGCCGGTGGAGATGAGGAAGGCTTCCAAGGTGATACTCCCGGGGCGCGGCGAAGAACACGACGACGCAAGGACCTCCGCCGCGCCCGAAGGCTATGGAGGCTGCATCGCCGGTCTCGCCAATCCAGGCCCTGAGGCCTGCCGCACGCGCCATGGCCCGGAAGGACCAAGTCTGTTGACGCGGGCTCCGCTGTCGCGCGGACGGCTACTCCCCGAAGAGGAGGCGTGACTATCCCGCCCTGCCCCGCCGGGCAAACGAAAAGGCGGCCGCTCTCCACGGCCGCCCCTCGCCCGCCCGATCCGGGCGGTCAGCTGTTCAGAGTGCTCTTCAGGGAATCGCCGACCCGGAACCGGCAGGTCTGTGTCGCGGGTCGCTTCACCTTTTCCCCGGTGCGGGGATTGCGGGCGACGCCCGCGGCGCGCCTGACCGGCACGAAACTTCCGAAGCCGACGAGTCGCACCTCGTCCCCCGCCTTGAGCGTGGTGGACACCGATGCGATGAAGGCGTCCAGCGCCTCCTTGGCCTGAGCCCTGTTCAGGCCAGCCTTGTCGGCGATCGCCGATACGAGTTCGGCTTTCGTCATATGCGTTTGCTCCCAGCCCAGTCTTATTTTTGACGTGGAGGGTCTTGGGCCCCCGCCCTCCAACGCCTTGGGGCGAATTAAGGCCTGTCCGGGCGCGCCCGTCAAACGGCAGCGGCGCGGGAATCATCCCGCGCCGCCCGGCTGTCACAGAATTTGATCGTCAGCTCCGTATTCCGGGGGCCCGCGCGTGGGCCGGCCCCCGGAAGATACGGAACTTTCGAATCTAGTGCGCCCGCATGGCGTCCGAGGAATCGCCGTCGTCGGCGACCACGGCCACCGGCACGACCTCGGTCCATTCGATCGCCACCGGCTGGCGGACCAGGGCCTTGGCGAGGACCTCGTCCATGGTGCTGACCGGGATGATCTCGAGCGCCGACTTCACGTTGTCGGGGATGTCGGCCAGGTCCTTCTCGTTCTCCTGCGGGATCAGGACGGTCTTCACGCCGGAGCGCAGGGCCGCGAGCAGCTTCTCCTTCAGGCCGCCGATGGCGGTCACCCGGCCACGCAGGGTGACCTCGCCGGTCATGGCGATGTCGGCGCGGATCGGGATGCCGGTCAGCACCGAGACGATGGCGGTGGCCATCGCGGCGCCGGCCGACGGGCCGTCCTTGGGCGTGGCGCCATCCGGCACGTGGATGTGGACGTCGGTGCGCTCGAAGGACGGCGGCTCGATGCCGAACTTCGTCGCCCGGCTGCGGACATAGCTGTTCGCCGCCGCGATCGATTCCTTCATCACGTCCTTCAGGTTGCCCGTGATGGACATCCGACCCTTGCCGGGCATCTTGACCGCCTCGATGGTCAGGATGTCGCCGCCGAACTCGGTCCAGGCGAGGCCCGTGATGATGCCCACGGCGTCCTCGGCGTCAGTCTCGCCGTAGCGGTACTTCTGCACGCCCGCATACTTGGCCAGCCGCGCGTCATCGATGGTGATCGTGGTCACCGACTCGCGGCCGAGGTCGCGGACCACCTTGCGCGCCAGGTTGCCCAGCTCACGCTCCAGGCTCCGGACGCCGGCCTCGCGGGTGTAGTAGCGGATCAGGCCGCGGATGGCGTCTTCCGGCACCACGAACTCTTCCGGCGACAGGCCGTGGTCCTTGGTCAGCTTGGGCAGGATGTGCCGCTTGGCGATCTCGACCTTCTCGTCCTCGGTGTAGCCGGGGATGCGGATGATCTCCATGCGGTCCAGCAGGGGCTGGGGCATGTTGAGCGAGTTGGCCGTGGTCACGAACATGACCGGCGACAGGTCGTAGTCCACCTCGAGGTAATGGTCCCCGAAGGTGGAGTTCTGCGCCGGGTCCAGAACCTCAAGCAGCGCCGACGACGGGTCGCCCCGATAGTCGGAGCCCATCTTGTCGATCTCATCCAGCAGGAAGAAGGCGTTGGTCGACTTGGCCTTCTTCATCGACTGGATGATCTTGCCGGGCATTGAGCCGATGTAGGTCCGGCGGTGACCGCGGATCTCGGCCTCGTCACGCACGCCGCCCAGCGACACCCGCACGAACTCGCGCTGGGTCGCCTTGGCGATCGAACGCCCGAGCGAGGTCTTGCCGACGCCCGGAGGCCCGACGAGGCAGAGAATCGGGCCCTTCAGGGAGCCGACGCGTGACTGCACCGCCAGGTACTCGAGGATCCGCTCCTTCACCTTCTCCAGGCCGTAGTGATCCTCCTCGAGGATCGCCTCGGCCTTGTTCAGGTCGATGGGCTTCATCTTGCCCTTGCCCCACGGGATCGACAGCAGCCAGTCCAGGTAGTTCCGGACGACCGTCGACTCCGCCGACATCGGGCTCATGTTGCGCAGCTTCTTCAGCTCGGCGTCCGCCTTGGTGCGGGCCTCCTTGGATAGCTTTGTCTTCTTGATGCGCTTCTCGAGCTCCATCAGCTCGTCGCGCTGATCGTCCTGCTCGCCCAGCTCGCGCTGGATCGCCTTCATCTGCTCGTTCAGATAGTACTCGCGCTGGGTCTTCTCCATCTGCCGCTTCACGCGGTTGCGGATCTTCTTCTCGGTCTGCATCACCGAGATCTCGCCCTCCATCAGGGCGTAGACCTTCTCCAGACGCTTCACGACGTTGAAGACTTCCAGCAGTTGCTGCTTCTCGGCGATCTTCACCGACAGGTGGCCGGCGATGCGGTCGGCCAGCTCCGAGGGGTTGTCGATCTGCGGGATGGCGGCCAGGGCCTCGGGCGGCACCTTCTTGTTCAGTTTCACGTAGTTTTCGAACTGTTCGATCACCGCACGGCTCAGGGCCTCGGCCTCGGGCGAGCCGACGCCGTCTTCCTGGACCATCGCGATCTCGGCCTCGTAGTACTCGCCTGACGAGGTGAAGCGGGTGACGCCGGCGCGAGCCTTGCCCTCGACCAGCACCTTCACGGTGCCGTCGGGCAGCTTCAGCAGCTGCAGGATCGTGGCGACCACGCCCACGTCATAGATGGCGTTCGGCGACGGATCGTCGTCGTCCTTGTCCTTCTGGGTGGCCAGGAGGATCTGCTTGCCCTCGGCGCGCATGGCTTCTTCCAGCGCGCGCACGGACTTTTCCCGCCCGACGAACAGCGGAACGGGCTGGTGCGGGAAGACCACGATGTCCCGCAGCGGCAGGATGGGCAGAATCTTGATCTCAGACATAGCGCTCTAAACTCCTGGCGGGCCCGAGACTAACGGACCTCGCCTTACCGGATCGTGGTCACTCAAACGATGCGCTTGAGTCGGACGCTCCGTCCGCCGGACCTCGGCGGTTGTTCGATGTTTTATGTGGACGGTTTCCAGCGCCTTTCAAGCGATGCAGGAACCCTGCGCGACACTGCGTCCCATGGTCGCCGTTACGGCGGGCTTTCCGGAAAAGACGCGAGGCGGCGCACAAGGCCAGGCCCCGAACACAGGCCCCAGATAGGAATTCCCGGCATCCGGCTCAAGTGAAGCCTGGCCCTACCCCCGCGGCCGGTCGCCTTTCCAGTTCAGCTCGATGGTCACGCCGTTGTTGTCGCGCACGAAGATCTGCTTCACCGAGGTTCCCGGCGTGGCCGTGGCGCGAAAGGTCAGCCCGGTCGCCTCGATCCGCCGCAGCGCGTCGTCAAAATCTCCGATGTCGAAGGCGAAGTGATCCAGCGCCGAGCCGTCGGAAGATGTCGCGGCCGTCTCCACCCCCACCAGATGCACCACGTCCTTGCCGCCGGCGTAGAGCCACGCGCCCGGGAACGGGAACGGCGGCCGCCAGCCCTCCGACAGTCCCAGGACGTCGACGAACAGCGCCTTCGTCGCCGCGAGATCGTTGGTGCGGATGTTGACGTGGTCGAGAGCCCGGATCAGCGACATGGCGCCAGTCTGCCCGGCCGGCCCTCAGGCGGCCAGCGCTTCCTCGATGAAGTCCAGCCGGTCCTGGCCGAAGAACATCTCGTCGCCGACGAAAAAGGTGGGCGCCCCGAAAGCGCCGCGGGCGACCGCGGCCTCGGTGCCGGTCTTCAGTCGGTCCTTGACGTCATCGCGGGCGGTCAGCTCCCGGAACGCATCCACACTGACACCGGCGCGGGCCAGAACCGGAACCATTTCAGCGGGATCACCGAGATTCTTCGGGTCCAGCCACATCGCGTCAAAGACCGCATCCACATAGGCCATGAACCGCGGATCGTCCTTCAATCCCGCGGCTCCGCGCATCAGGTGCAGGGTGTTGATCGGAAAGAACGGGTTGCGGTTGAAGACCGTACCCCGACGGGCCGCCCAGCGCGCCAGGTCGCGGTTCATCCAGGCGCCCTTTGCCGGGACCTGGGCCGGCGAGGCGTTTCCGGTGGCCTTGAACACCCCGCCCAGCAGCATCGGCACGTATTCCACATGCGCCCCTGTCCGCTGGATGAGGCCAGGCATCGCCTTGTGCGCCAGGTAGGTGGCGGGGCTTCCGAAATCGAACAGGAATTCGAGGGTCTTGGGCATCAGAAGCTCTCCATCCAGGGGCGCAGGTCCAGCTCATGGGTCCAGGCGTCGCGCGGCTGGGCGTGCAGCGACCAGTAGGCGTCGGCGATGTGATCGGGGTTGAGGAGTCCGTCCTGGTCCTTCAGGGCGTAGCGATCCGGGAAATTGTCGCGGATGAAAGCGGTGTCGATAGGCCCGTCGATGACGGTGTGGGCCACGTGGATACCCTTCGGCCCCAGTTCCCGGGCCATGCTCTGGGCCACGGCCCGCAGGCCGTGCTTGGCCGAGGCGAAGGCCGCGAAGCCCTCGCGGCCGCGGATGCTGGCGGTGGCGCCTGTGAAGATGATGGTGCCCTCGCCCCGCGGGGTCATCTTCTTCGCGGCCTCGCGACCGGCCAGGAATCCGCCGAAGCACGCCATCTCCCAGACCTTGAAGAACACCCGACTGGTGGTGTCGGCGATCGGGAAGCGCACGTTCGCCCCGATGTTGAACACGCAGGCGCCGATGGGCGCGATGTCGGCCTCCACCCGGTCGAACAGGGCGACCATCTCCTCCTCCTTGCGGGCGTCGACGCCGAAGGGATGGGCGCGGCCCCCTTCGGCGCGGATGGCCTCGGCGAGGGGCTCGAGCTGGTCGGCATTGCGGCGGACGATGACGGCGTCGAAGCCCTCGCGGGCGAAGCGCCGGGCGACGGAGCCCCCAAGGGCGTCTCCGGCGCCGATGACGATGATCGATCTGGCTGTCATGCTGCGACTAGATGACGATCATCATATCTGGGCAAGCCGCTGAATCGAAAAGGCCCCGCAGGATTCCTGCGGGGCCTTGGCGTTTCGCTGAAGGCTATAGGATCAGGCCGCGCCGCCCTTGTCGCGCCGCTCGGCGTAGATGATCAGCGGCTGGGCCCTGCCCTCGATCACCTCGGCGTTGACAACCACTTCCTCGACTCCGTCGTAGGTGGGCAGTTCGTACATGGTCTCGAGCAGCACGCCTTCGAGGATCGAGCGCAGGCCGCGCGCGCCGGTCTTGCGCAGGATGGCCTTGCGGGCCACCGCGTTGAGGGCGTCGTCGGTGAACGTGAGACCGACATTCTCCATCTCGAACAGGCGCTGGTACTGCTTGACGAAGGCGTTCTTCGGCTCGGTGAGGATCTTCACCAGAGCCTTCTCGTCCAGATCGTCCAGGGTCGCGATCACCGGGAGGCGGCCGACGAATTCCGGGATCAGGCCGAAGCGGAGCAGGTCGTCCGGCTCCACCTGGCGGAAGATCTGGCCGGTGCGGCGCTCGTCCGGATCGGAGACCTTGGCGCCAAAGCCGACCGAGGTGCCCTGCCCGCGCGCGGAGATGATCTTCTCCAGCCCGGCGAAGGCCCCGCCGCAGATGAACAGGATGTTGGTGGTGTCGACCTGCAGGAACTCCTGCTGCGGATGCTTGCGCCCGCCCTGCGGCGGCACGGAGGCGACGGTGCCTTCCATGATCTTCAGGAGCGCCTGCTGCACGCCCTCGCCCGACACGTCGCGGGTGATCGAGGGGTTGTCCGACTTGCGGCTGATCTTGTCGACTTCGTCGATGTAGACGATGCCGCGCTGGGCCCGCTCGACGTTGTAGTCGGCCGACTGGAGCAGCTTGAGGATGATGTTCTCGACGTCCTCGCCGACATAGCCGGCCTCGGTCAGCGTCGTCGCGTCGGCGACGGTGAACGGCACGTCGATGATTCGGGCAAGCGTCTGGGCCAGCAGCGTCTTGCCGGTGCCGGTCGGGCCGATCAGCAGGATGTTGGCCTTGCCCAGTTCGACGTCGTTGTTCTTGGTCGCGTGGTTCAGGCGCTTGTAGTGATTGTGGACAGCAACGGCGAGGACCTTCTTGGCGTGGTCCTGGCCGATCACGTAGTCGTCGAGAACTTCGCGGATCTCCTTGGGAGTCGGCACGCCGTCCTTGGACTTCACGAAGGAGATCTTGTGCTCTTCGCGGATGATATCCATGCACAGTTCCACGCATTCATCACAGATGAACACAGTGGGGCCCGCGATAAGCTTGCGGACTTCGTGCTGGCTCTTGCCGCAGAAAGAGCAGTAGAGCGTGCTCTTCGAATCTCCGCTGGCCGCCTTGGTCATGGTCTCATCTCACTTTTACGACGAAGCCGGCCGGTCGTCTGACCTACCTCGTCCCGGGGCCTCTGCGCCCTGACACTGCAGATTACGCGCCGCGGGTTGTCCAAGTCTTGACATTCCCCGATCCGCGCCTCGATCACAAGCCTTCGCTCACCGGAGCGAGAAAAGCGGCGAGACGTCCGAACCATGGGCGTCACGTCTTTCCAAATGGGAAACGCGCCAGGATGGCACAAGACGCTCC
Source organism: Pseudomonadota bacterium (assembly GCA_963205005.1). Classification (GTDB taxonomy): domain Bacteria; phylum Pseudomonadota; class Alphaproteobacteria; order Caulobacterales; family Caulobacteraceae; genus Phenylobacterium. The sequence goes on along the minus strand of CAUJHW010000004.1, from coordinate 25,730 downwards.
GCCATCGGACGGACCCATCGTCGCCTTCGATTTCGACGGTACGCTGACGACCCGGGACAGTTTCACGGCCTTCCTGAAATGGCGGACGCCGGCCCCCCGTTGGGTGCTCGGCGGCCTGCGGCTGGTTCCCGCGGCGTTCGCCTACCTGATTCACCGCGACCGGGGGCGCATCAAGGCCGCCGCCGTGCGCGAATTCCTCAGGGGTGTGACCCGCGAGCGTCTGGAAGCCGACGCGCGCCGCTTCGCCGAGATGCATTCGCGCAGCCTGCTGCGGCCGGACGCGGTGATGGCCTGGAAGCGCTGGCGGAACGAGCGGGTGCGGCTGGTGATCGTCACCGCCTCGCCTGACCTGATCGTGGCTCCGTTCGCGCGCGGTCTGGGCGCCGACGACCTGATCGGGACCCGACTGGAGTTCGACGCCCTGGACCGGGTGACCGGGGCCTTCGCGTCTCCCAACTGCCGGGGGCCGGAGAAGGTCGACCGGCTGACCGCCGCCTACGGCCCCGCGCTGCGGGTGCGGGCGGCCTACGGTGACACCAGTGGCGATACCGAGATGCTGGCGATCGCCGGGGAGCCCTACTTCCGGGTCTTCACGGGAAAGCCGTGAAGCACGCCTCCGCCCATGCGCTGGACCAGCTTGAGCCGATCCTGGCCGAGGTGCGGGCCGCGCCGGGCCTGCAGGAGCGCAGCCGGGGCGTGTTCTACCGCAAGGGGCGGGCCTTCCTGCATTTCCACGAGGACCCCAAAGGCCTGTTCGCCGACCTCAGGGACGCCGGGGGCAAGGACTTCGACCGGTTCGACGTGACCTTGAAAGCCGGCCACGCCGGGCTGCTGGCCGCCGTCCGGACGCGCCTCAGCGCCTAGCGGGGCGGACCCGCGATTGTCCGCCAGGCGGCGGCGAGGCCGGTCTCGAAGGCCTCCTGCGAGAAGTCCTCCACAGTTTGGCGTCCAGCGGCCCGGCGCACGGCGAATGTCTCGCCGCCGCGGAGCTGGTCGATCCGGCGGATCAGGGTCTGGGCGATCTCGAAGTGGGCGCCATCCTGGAACCAGTCGCCGTTCTCGGCTGTCGCATATTCCTGACCGCCGCCGCCATAGAAGCCCACCACCAGCGCGCCGGCCGCCATGGCTTCCAGCGGCGGAAGGCCCAGGCCTTCCAGGTGACCGAGGGCCAGAAAGATCTCGCTGGCCGCCATCTGCCGCGCCACCTCCGCCCGGCTCGCCCCGCGGATGTCATACCAGGGCAGCCGCGCCAGATCGGGCCGCCGGGAGCGGACGATGCCGTGGATCAGCCGCAGCTCATCAGGACGGCGATTGGCGATGGTGGCGATGCGCAGGTGGCGCGGTCCGCCGGCCGCGCCCGCGGCGGCGAACACCGGGTCAAGCGCCGGATGCACCGCGAACAGCGGCCGGTCCCAGCCCATCCGCGACACCATGTGGGCGGCGAAGACGCTGGGGGTGATGATGGCCTCGCAGCCCCAGGCCCGCAGCGCCGTCAGGTCGGTGAAGGCCTTGAAGGTGTAGAACGGCCCCTGGTTGTGCAGCACCTTGCGGGCCGGCGTGTCACGCACGGCGATGGCGCCGGCGCCGAACATCTCGCCCACCACCACGATGTCGTCCGCTGTCAGGTCGGCCATGTCCGTGCGCCAGGGCGCTTCCGCGCCGGTGGGGAACTCGGGCCGGAAGACCGTCGAGTCCTCGCCCGGCGGCCGCACGATCAGCAGTGCGGCGTCATAGCCCAGCCGGCGCAGGGCCAGGACGTGGTCCAGGTTCACCCGCTGGCCGCCGGTCAGATGCACCCCGCTGGTGACGTAGAAGATCCGCACGCGCCCCGCCCTCGCCCGGCCCCCGGGTCCTGCTCAGAAATGGAAAGGGGCGCCCGCGTCGCCGCGAACGCCCCTGTTGGCTGTCTTCCGTCCGGCGCGGATCAGTCGTCGCCGTCACGGCGCTCCCAGACATGATCAACGATGCCCCAGTCGCGGGCTTCCTCGGCGGTCATGAAGTGATCGCGGTCGAGGGTTTCCTCGACCACCTCGATGGGCTGGCCGGTGTGCTTGGCGTAGATCTCGTTCAGCCGGCGCTTGGTCTTGATGATGTCCTCGGCGTGGCGGCGAATGTCCTGCGCCTTGCCGGAGTAGCCGCCCGAGGGCTGGTGAACCATGATCCGCGCGTTCGGCAGGGCGATACGGCTGCCCTTCTCGCCGGCCATCAGAAGGAACGAGCCCATCGACGCCGCCATGCCCAGGCAGAGGGTGATCACCGGGCTCTTGATGTATTGCATGGTGTCGTAGATCGCGAGGCCGGACGTCACAATTCCCCCGGGGGAATTGATGTACATCTGGATCTCCTTCTTCGGATTTTCCGCCTCAAGGTGCAGCAGCTGGGCGCAGATCAGGCTGGCCATGCCGTCCTCGACGGGGCCCGCCAGGAAGATGATCCGGTCTTTCAGAAGTCGCGAGAAGATGTCGTAGGCGCGTTCGCCCCGGCTCGTCTGCTCGACGACCATCGGCACGAGGCCCAGGGCGGTGGTGACGGGGTCGTGCATAGGAAAGCAGTCCTTCTTGGGTCTTCCAGCGGACGGCGAACGCCCGCGCTCGACCCCCGATATCGCGTGCCCCGCCCTCCGGCGCAAGGCGGCTGGCGGGGGTTCCGCGCGGAACCCGCCACCGCGATGGTCCGTCCGCCGCTACAGGCAGACCGAAAGCGCGCGCCTGCGACGCAGGCGGAGCGCCGCGCCCGTGGCGCCGAAACCCAGCACCATGATCGCCCAGGCGCCCGGCTCGGGGACCGAGACCGCGACATTGTCGACCAGAAGCTGGCTGGAATAGGTCGCGTCCGGGTCTTCGATGTTCCGGACCGCGGCCTCGAAGACATAGTCACCGGCCGCCAGCTCGCCGCTGGTGTACCGCGCCCACGACGTGTGGCCCTGGTCGCCGACGGCGCTGACGCTGCTGGCGAACAGGATTTCGCTGAAGATCTCGGGGGCGCCCAGGCGATAAACGCGCACGTAGGCGTCATCGTCATAGGGGGCGTAGTCAAAGGCCAGGAAGGCGGCGTCGAAGCTGATGCGTGACGCCACCGAGATGGAGAAGGGCTGGAACAGAAGGGTGTAGACCCCGCTGTCCGGGCCGGCGGTCAGCCTTGCGAAATAGCCGCCTTCGGTCGCGGTGAAGTGCTCGCCGAAGGGCGGGGCTGCGATCGCGTCGTCGGCGTCGGTCACCACCTCCACCGGTCCGTCCTGGGTGCTCCAGCCGGCGAGGTCGCCCGTCTCGAAGCCGGCGTTGAGCAGATCCGCCGCCTGTGAGGTTGCGGACAGGCCGAGGGCGAGCGCGCCGCCGAGCAGGATGGATTTCATGGTCATGGCCGATCCTTACGCGAACAGGAAGTCGGCGGACTGAAGCGCGCCGAGCTGGAGGTTGTTGAGCTGCAGGCTGTCGCCGGCGGCGTTGGTGATCACAATATTCGCGCCAACCTGGACGGCATGCGCAAGCACATCGTTGAAGTCAGCAAATCCGGCGCCAACCAGGCGGATATCGTCCTCGACCGGCTTGAAATCGGTGAGCACGTCGTGACCGAAGCCGGCGCCGAAGACGAACACATCAGCGCCACGACCGCCGGTCAGGACGTCGTCGCCCGCTCCGCCGGTCAGACGGTCAATACCGTCGCCACCTGACAGGCTGTCGATACCGGCGCCACCGTCCAGCGTGTCGTTGCCTGCGCCGCCGACCAGGGTGTCGGTCCCGTCAAGACCGGAAAGGGTGTCGTTTCCGGCCGCACCGTCCAGCTTCTCGTCGAGCGCCGTGCCTGACAGCGTATCCGCGCCCGCCCCGCCGGTACGCGTGGCGCCATCCGCGACACCCGTGACCGTCACCTGGACCGTAGCCGTGCTGGTCGCGCCGGCGGCGTCCTTCATCGTGTAGCTGAAGCTGTCCGTGGCGCTCTTGCCCGTGGTCAGCAGGTCGAAGGAATCCGGATTGGCCGTGTAGACGATCTTGCCGTCGACGATGGTGACCGTGGCCCCTTTCGCCGTGGCCCCGACCGAAAGGATCGTCCGGGTATCGCCGGTGTTCGGGTCATTGTCGTTGGCCAGCACGTCGATGGTTACGCTGGCGTCCTCGTTCACGGTCGCCGAGTCAGCGACGGCTGTGGGTCCGGAATTGACCAGGAACCGCCCCAGGACAGCGTCGTGATCGGTGGGGCGGAAACCCGCCTTGCCGCTGTTCAGATGGACCGTGTCGAACTCGGCGTTCGCATAGAGGCCCTGCGACACCAGCATGTGGTCGAGCTGCTGGGAATTGCCCTCGAAGACGTAGCTGTACCGCTCGGTCGGATCCAGCTTGTACGTCAGGTTGGTCAGAAGACCGCCCTGCTCCAGCAGTTGCAGTGACTGTTCGAACTGGAAGCCGTTGAAGTCGCCCATGACCGCCACGTGGCGCTCGGGATGGCTGGCCAGAAGGTCGGTGACGAAGGTCTTCACCGCCTCGCTCTGGGCGATCCGCTGGGCGCCGCCCTCGGCGAACGGAGGCTGCCGCTCTCCGAACAGGCCCGGATCGCTTCCCCCGCGCGAGGTCGAGTGCAGGTCGATGGCGGTCACGGTCTCGCCGCGGAAGACGAAGTCGGCGGCCAGCGGCTTGCGGCTGCCGAAATAGGCCGAGTTCCCGGGGTCGACCAGGCGCGCCGAGCCTTCGACGTACTGGACGCGGTCGGCGTTGTAGAGGAACCCGTTGCGGATGTTGCCCCCCGGCTCACCGCCCGAAGCGCCGGCCACGGAGGGGGCGACCTCGATGTAGGTGTAGCGGGGGCCCCCGGCGGCCACGATCGCGTCGATCAGCTTCTGCGCCGTCGCCGCGCCGGAGAGGTTCGCGCCACCGCCGGCGCCGTCCGCATCCTGGATTTCCTCGACGCCGATGACGTCCGGCGTGCGGAGGTTGTTGACGATGTCCACGGCCAGGGCGTCGAACTTCGCCTGGGGGTCACCCGGATCGATGTTCTCGAGGTTATAGGCCGCGATCGTCATGTGGGTGGCGTCGCCTACAAGGCTTGAGACGTCGTCAGCCGGCGCCGAGGGGCCGGTGGCATTGCCGATGCTGGTCGCGACGACCTCGTAGTTGCCACCGAAGTAGCTCACGATCCCGGTGACGTTCCCCAGGCTGTCGCCCATGTCGTAGGCCGGGGTGAAGCCGGGCATCACACCGGAGTCGACGAACACCTGAATCCGCTCGGGATTGAAGTCATTCGCGCCGATGGTGATCCCGCCGCGGGCATTCTCGCCCGTAGCTCCCGCGCCGGCGTCAGCAATCACCCAGGTCGCGCCGCCCGAGCTGACATCCACCGCCTGGGCGTTGGGGATGGTGACGAGCATGCCTTCGACCGACTCGTAGAAGTCGAGCGCGTCCTGGGCCGGGTCGAAGACGCTCTGCCCGTCGTTGTCGATGACCTCGGTCGGAACCAGCCGTCCGCCGGCGCCGAGCACGACCGCCGCCGGCAGCGGATTGCCAGCGCTGATCTTGACGATGGAGGGCGACGTGATCTCGGTCATTGTCAGATTGGTCGCGGCGCCGCCGCGGAACTCGGTCACCGTGCCTGTTGTCTGGACCTTGTCGCCGACGGACACGGTCGGCGCGGTCGAGGTGAACACGAATATGCCGTCGGACGTCGCGGAATTACCGTCTCCGGTCTCGTCCTGGATCCAGAATCCGTTGGTATCGACGGCGGTGACAACCCCGACCGTGGTGACACTCTGGCCAACAAGCGGGGAGATATGACCGGCGCCCTGTATGTCGAAGATGCGCGTCGCCGCCACGTCGTCATTGACGATGGTTCCCGTCCCCGTCGCGGTGGCGAGGCTGGCGGCGCCTGATCCGATGACAAGGTCAGACAGGGTGACCGTGAACGTCTCGTTCGCCTCCGGCGTGGAGTCCCCGAAGACGGTGACCGTGATTTCCTGCGTCGCGGGGCCACCGGCGGCAAAGGTCAGGGTTCCGCTGGCGGCGGAATAGTCTCCACCCGCGACCGTCGCCGTGCCATTGGCCGTGCCGTAATTCACCGTGAAGGCGCCGGAGGTGTCCGTCCGCGTGACGGTGAAGGTGATCAGAGTGCTGCCTGCATTGCCTTCGGCGATACTAACGCTGTTGATCGACACCAGCGCCGCGCCACCCGCGACGGTGTGGGAGCCGAGGCCCCCGAAAGTGTCGGTTGCGAAGCCCACCCATTGGGCGGAAGGATCGAAGGCGTCCGTACCGTTGGCATCGCCGTCGGTGACCTCCGCCTTCCGGCGCAGCGTGTTGTCCGCCGTGCTGGTCAGGCCCGTGCCCCATTCCGAGCCGGGGTCCACCCCGATCTGACCGAAGCTGTCGATCACCGTGGCGCCCCTGCGCAGCACGATGGCGTCGTCGCCGTTGAACCAGCCAGCCCCGCTCGTCTGGTCGGTCTGGGCGAGGATCAACGCGTTGGCGCTGGCCTGCGAAAGGACGAACACATCACCCGCCGCGATCACGCCCGTCAGGTTGATCGTCAGCCCGGGGGTGACGCTGCCATTGAAGAACATCTGGACGCTGTAGCCGCCGGCGGCGAGGTCGATGGACGCTCCGGTCCCATTGTATATCTCGATGGACTTGTTGTTGGACGAGCCTTCGATGATCTCGGAGAAAAACAGGTCGCTGCTCGGCATACTCGGTTCCGAAGGGGGAGAAAGGTAGACTGCGGCCAGATGCGCCCCCACGACACATGCCACTGTCATCGGGACGGCGCCCGAGCGAGTCGTCTAACAGCGATAGGGAAGACAGGGGTCCACCACAGGCGCCAACACGTGCTAGCCCCTGACGATGACAACCACGCGACGGCCATTCATGACACGGCTCCGCATCTACGAAAAGTCGCCGGCCCTGGCCGCCTGGAGGATCACTGGCATGACACGACTGTTTGCGGCTTTTCTGGTCGGAATATCGGCGATCGCGGGCGCCGGGCAGGCAGTCGCGGCTCCGAAAGCCAGGGATGAAAAGGTCTGGGCCGCTGCGGAAAAAGCCCGCCCCGACCAGCTGAAATTCCTCGAGCAGGTGGTCAACATAGATTCAGGCACCGGTGATGTGGACGGTGGTCGCCGGATTGCGGGCCTGCTGGTCGAGCGGCTGACGGCGCTCGGCGCGACCATCGAGACCGTACCCGCGGAGATCCCCGGCCTGCCCGACAACACCGTCGCCACCTTCCGGGGAACCGGCAGGGGCCGCATCCTGATGATCGGGCACCTCGATACCGTGTTCGACCCGGGCACGGTGGCGAAGCGTCCCTTCCGCATCGAAGGCGACCGGGCGATGGGGCCGGGCGTGTCCGACGAGAAGGGCGGCGTGGTCCAGGGCCTGTACGCGCTGCAGATCCTCAAGGAGCTGGGCTTCCGGGACTATCGGCAGATCGTGTTCCTGATCGAGACTTCCGAAGAGCGGGGCTCGCCCGGAACGCGGAAGCTGATCGACCGGCTGATCCGCGATTCCGACGTCGAGCTGAACCTTGAACCGGGCGATGCGCCCGATGTGCTGACGGTCTGGCGCAAGGGCTCCAACAGTTTCTACATCGACGTGAAGGGCCGCGCGGCCCACGCCGGCGTCGCCCCGCAGGACGGTCGCAACGCCGCCGAGGAGCTGATCCACCAGCTGGACGTTCTGAAGCAGTTCCCCAAGACCGGCGACGGCATGACCGCCAACCTCACCCTGATGAGCGCCGGCTCGCGCTACAACATCATCCCGGAGGACGCCTCGGCGGCGATCAATGTCCGGGTGCGCGACAAGGCCGACGCCGAACAGGTGGCCCAGGCGCTGGAGGCCCGGGCGAAGACCCCATTGATCCCGGACACCAAGGTGACGATCCGCCGCGAGGCCTCCTTCCCGCCCCTGCCCAGCAATGCGGCGACGGATGCGCTGGCGGACCGCGCCGAGGCGATCTACGCGGGTCTCGGCCTCAAGATCGGCCGGGGCGGCAACGGCGGGGCCTCGGAATCAGCCCTGGCCGCAGACCTCGGCGTTCCGGCGCTGGATGGCCTTGGCCCCGTCGGCGGCGGCTTCCACTCCGAGAAGGAGTACCTGGACCTGAAGACGGTAACGCCCCGGCTCTATCTGCTGACCAAGCTGATCATGGAGCTGGGCAAGGCCCCACCGCCGCGGATGAAATAGGTTCGGTGGCCCCGGCGCCGTTCCAGAGCCGCTCATCCCGGCGAATGACGGGATGAGCGGTATGGAGCCCGGAACCTAGGCCGCGATACTGGCGATCCAGCCCTTGAGCACCGCCATCACCTGGGCGGGCGGGGCGTAGCCGCGGGTGACCACGCCGAACACGCCCTGGTCGTTGGGTCCGCCGACCAGGGTGGGGAAGCCCGTCACGCCGGCCCGCTGCGACAGGGCGTAGTCACCCCAGGTCTCGGACTTCGCCTGCTCGCTGGACCAGGCCTGCAGGAACTCCGCGCGGTCCAGACCCAGCTCGGCGGCCAGGTCTCCCAGCACCTCGCCCGACGTCACATCGCGGTTCTCGGCATAGAAGGCGCGCTGGGCGGCCGCCAGATAGGCGACCGCGATGTCCTCGCCGTAGTGGCGGGCCACTACGACGGCCCGGGCGGCCGGGTCGGTGTCGTAGAGAAATCCCGGCCGCTCAAGCACCGCCGGATCGAAGGGCAGGCCCGAGGCCTCGGTCACATGGGTCCAGTGCCCGGCCAGGTCGCGACGCGCCTCCGGCGTCATCGGCCTGTCGTTGCCCGGGCGAAGTCCGCCCATCACCACCCGGACCGGCAGGGCGTTGCCGTAGATCCGGCGAATTTCCTCGATCACCGGCGAGAACCCGTAGCACCACGAGCACATCGGGTCGGCGAAATAGATCAGGTGCGGCCCGTCCATGGGATGTCCTCCTTGGGCCAAATCATCGCAGCGATCCGCACGAGCGTCACGCGCACTCTTCACCCGCGCGCCGGCTTGGTCCAACCTCACGAGATGGCGCACGACCACCACGATCATGACCACGACCACGAGCAGGAGCCACCCTCGGACATCGCGCTCCGGGTGAAGGCGCTCGAATCCCTGCTGGTCGAGAAGGGCCTGGTCGATCCGGCGGCGCTGGACGCCATCGTCGACCACTTCGAACACCGCGTCGGCCCGCGCAATGGCGCCCGCGTGGTGGCCAAGGCCTGGAGCGATCCGGATTACCTGGAGCGCCTGCGCCACGACGCCACCGCCGCCATCGCCGAGCTCGATTTCACCGGTCGCCAGGGCGAGCACATGGTCGCGGTGGAGAACGGGCCGGGCGTCCACAACCTCGTCGTCTGCACCCTGTGCTCCTGCTACCCCTGGCCGGTGCTGGGCCTTCCGCCAGTCTGGTACAAGTCGCCCGCCTACCGGTCGCGCGCAGTCATCGATCCGCGAGGCGTGATGGCCGAGTTCGGCACGGTGCTGCCCGACGACACCGAGGTGCGGGTCTGGGATTCCACCGCCGAGGTCCGTTACCTGGTTATCCCCGAGCGGCCGCCCGGGACCGAGGGTCTCGACGAGGCCGCCCTCGCGGCTCTGGTCACCCGCGACGGCATGATCGGGACAACCCGGCTGTGAACGGCGTGCACGACATGGGCGGCATGCATGGCCTGGGGCCTGTCATCCCGGAGCCGGAGGGTTCGCCGTTCCACGGCGCGTGGGAGGGTCGGGTCCACGCCATGACCATCGCCTCGCCCACCCGCACCAACATCGACGCGGGCCGCCATCAGCGCGAGCTGATCCCCGGCGCGGACTACCTGCGCATGACCTACTACGAGAAGTGGCTCACCAGTCTCGAGACCCTGCTGCTCGGGCACGGATACGTCAAAGCCGGCGAACTGGCCGCCGGACGGGCCGATCCGGGAGCGCCGCGGGGGACGCCATTGCTGCTGGCGGAGGCCGTGACCACGGCGATGACCCGCCCGGGTTCCTATGTCCGTGAGGCCGCCGCCCCGCCCGTGTTCCAGCCCGGTGACCGTGTCCGGGCGCTGAACCTCAACCCCACGGGACACACGCGCCTGCCGCGCTACGTCCGTGGCCGCGTCGGCGTGGTGGAGCTGCATCACGGCGCCCATGTGCTGCCCGACAGTCATGCCCACGGAAAGGGCGAGGACCCGCGCCACCTCTACAACGTGCGCTTCGACGCCCGGGAACTGTGGGGACCGGACGCGCTGGCGAACGACAGCGTCCGGCTTGATCTGTGGGAGCCCTATCTTGAGCGCGCCTGACGTCCTGGCCCTGCCCCGTCTGCCCCGCGACGCCGGGGGGCCGGTATTCGCCGAGCCATGGCAGGCCCAGGCCTTCGCCCTGACCTTGAAGCTGCACGAGGGCGGCGCCTTTACCTGGACGGAATGGGCCGAGGCGCTGTCGGCGGAACTCGCCCGCGATCCCGCGGACGACGGCTCACGCTACTACGAGCACTGGGTGGCGGCGCTGGAAGGTCTCGTCGCCGGCCGCGCCATGGCGGCGCCGGAGGAGATGGCTACGCGCAAGGCCGAGTGGGCGGACGCCTACCGGCGCACGCCACATGGGCAGCCTGTGGAACTCCAGGAAATTTCGCCCCGCACATTCCCCGTGACCCCCGCCAAAGCGTAGCGGAGAGCCGGGGCCCAGGGGGTTCTGCAGTGCGGCGGCCCTGGGTCCCGGCTCTGCTGCCCGCAAGCGGAAGGGCGGCGACCTGAGGCCGCCACACGGACCGATCTCAGCCGGTCCGGCGCATCTGCGACTTCATCTCGCGCTTCTGGCGGGCTTCGGCCTTGGCCTGGGCCTTGCGGGCCTTGCGGTCTTCGCGCTTGAGCTGGTTCATCAGCTCTTCGTCGTTCTCGATGGCCAGGCGGGCCTCTTCCTCGGCCTTTTCCTTGGCGAGGCGGGCGGCTTCCTTTTCGGCGGCCCGCTTGGCGCGGACTTCCTCGAGTTCGCGGGCCTTGCGCTGTTCGCGGGTCTCGAGGACCTCGGCGGTGACGGTCGGCTTCGGCTTGAACTTGGCGAGAAGGGCCTTCCGGGCCTCGGCCTGAGCGGCAAGGCGGTCGGAGAAGCCCGGGAGGACTTTATTTTCGCGCATCTATCTCTTGTTCGATTGGGGTCTGTCGGCGCGGAGCCGAAGCCCCGCTCCGAAGTCGTTGCGTCCGGTCAGCCGACGATGTCGGCGTCCGTGAAGAACTGGGCGATCTCAAGCTTGGCGTTTTCCTGGCTGTCCGAGCCGTGGACCGAATTCTCGCCGACGCTGACGGCGTAGAGCTTGCGGATGGTGCCGTCGGCGGCCTGGGCCGGGTTGGTGGCGCCCATCACTTCGCGGTAGCGGGCCACGGCGTTGTCGCCTTCCAGAACCTGGACCACGACGGGAGCGGACGTCATGAATTCCACCAGTTCGCCGTAGAACGGACGCTCGGCGTGGACTTCGTAGAACTTCTTGGCCTGGGCGTCGGTCATCTGGATGCGGCGCTGGGCCACGATCCGCAGGCCGGCGTCCTCGATCACCGCATTGACCTTGCCGGTCAGGTTACGCCGCGTGGCGTCGGGCTTGATGATCGAGAAGGTGCGTTCAGTCATGGGCTCCTGGGGGGCTCAGGTTGTGGGAGGGCTGCGGGGCTGAGGCCCCGCGAGGTGGCGGCGTCTATATCGCCAACCCTCCCCCCGACGCAACCCGCTGCGCACCCATGACGCAGCGCACAACACCTGCTAGGACGCCCCGCCGAACGGAAACCCCATGCTTCAGATCACCGATCTTGTCCTCGACGCCTGGGGGCGCCGTTTCTTCGACCAGGCCTCGGTCACCCTGCCCAAGGACGCCAAGGTCGGCCTCGTCGGCCGCAACGGCGTGGGCAAGTCGACCCTGTTCAAGGTCATCCTGGGCCAGCTGACCGCCGGCTCGGGCGAGATCGGCATGCCCAAGGCCGCCAGGATCGGCTCGGTCGACCAGGAACATCCGGCCACGCCCGTGACCCTGCTAGACACGGTGCTGGAGGCCGACGTCGAGCGCGCCGACCTGCTCGCCCGCCTGGACACGGCCCCGCCCGAGGAACTGGGCGACATCTACGCCCGCCTGATCGACATCGACGCCGATCGCGCGCCGTCGCGGGCGTCCGAAATCCTCGCCGGCCTCGGCTTCACCCAGGCCGACCTCGCCCGGCCGATGTCGGAGTTCTCCGGCGGCTGGCGGATGCGCGTGGCGCTGGCGGCCAGCCTGTTCGCGGCCCCAGACCTGCTGCTGCTGGACGAACCGACCAACTATCTCGACCTGGAAGGCGCCCTCTGGCTCGAGGCGCGTCTGAAGAAGTATCCCCACACGGCCATCGTCATCAGCCACGACCGGGAACTGCTGAACAACTCGGTCGACCACATCCTGCACCTGAAGGACGGCAAGCTCGATCTCTATCCGGGCGGATATGACAATTTCGAGCGGCAACTCTCTGAAAAACTGAGACTTCAGGAAGCCTCGCGCGCCAAGATCGAGGCCCGGCGCGAGCACCTGCAGTCCTTCGTCGACCGCTTCCGCGCCAAGGCGTCGAAGGCCACCCAGGCCCAGTCGCGCCTGAAGATGATCGCCAAGCTGCCGCCGGTCTCCGCGGTGATCGAGGACCGGGTCACCCCGTTCATCCTGCCCTCGCCGGAACGTCCCCTGCCCCCACCGCTACTGCGTCTGGAGAACGCCGCCTGCGGCTATGGCGGCCCGCCGATCCTGCGCCGGATGGACCTGCGCCTCGACATCGACGACCGCATCGGCCTGCTGGGAGTCAACGGCGCGGGCAAGTCCACCTTCGCCAAGCTGGTGGCCGGCGCGCTGACGGTGGAGTCTGGCAAGCTGCACCGCAGCTCCCGCCTGCGGGTGGGCTGGTTCCACCAGCACCAGATCGAGGCGATGGACCCCACCGACACTCCGCTGGAGATCATCCGCCGGGCGTTGCCGGAGGAAACCGAGGCCAAGCGCCGCGCGAGGCTGGCCCAGTTCGGCCTGAGCTACGAGAAGGTCGAGACCACCGTCGCCAATCTCTCCGGCGGCGAGCGGGCCCGGCTGCTGCTGAACCTCGTTGCGATGGAGGCGCCGCACCTCCTGATCCTCGACGAGCCGACCAACCACCTCGACATCGACAGCCGCCGCGCCCTGCTGGACGCGCTGAACGACTACGAGGGCGCGGTGATCCTGATCACCCACGACCGCTCGCTGATGGAACTGGTGGCCGACCGCCTGTGGCTGGCCGCCGACGGCCGCATCGAACCGTTCGACGGCGACATGGAGGACTATGCGGCCCTGGTGCTGGACCGTGCCCGCCAGGCGGCGCGCAGTCCGACCCAGGTAAGGGACGAGCCGGAGCCGGTGGCCGCGCCACCGCCCCCGCCGCCGAAGGCAAAGGTGCCGACCGGTCCCGCGCGTCGGCGCGCCGAGAACGCCGAGGCGGCGCTGGCCAGAGCGACCGACGCGGTCGCGGTGATCGACAGGGCCCTGATGGCGCCGGACCTGTTCACACGCGACCCCGACAGGGCCGCGACTCTGGGACGCCAGCGCGCCGCCGCCCAGAAGGTTCTGGACGCCGCCGAACAGGAATGGATTGACGCGGTCGAGGCCTATGAGGCCCTGAAGGGCTGACCCCGCGTCGCCGCGGGGCCGCCCGTCGGTTCAGGTGATGTGCTTGGGACTGATCGGGTCGGAGCCCGGGAAGGTTTCCTCGAGAGCTTCGTCCAGCAGGGCCTCCTGCCGGTCCTCGGCCCTGGCCTCGCGCTCGGCCATGTGATCCTGCTTCTCGTCAGACGGCGCGGGGGTGATCGGCCTGGCTGGCGGCGCATCGATGTGACGCGCCTCTTCCATCGCCCTGGCGGGATCGCGGCCGGCATCCGCCTCGCCCTTGCGTGCGGCCTTGTCGACGCCGTCCTGGATGTCGTCTTCGAGTCGCGTGCCGGACATGATGAACTCCTGAAAGGTACAGCTGGAGAACCCTTCAGGCGCCGTTCGGTTGCGGTCAGGCCTTCCGCGGGCCTTCCAGCAGAACCTGCCCCTGGTCGCGGATGCGGCCCTTCAGCTTTCCCGCCATCAGACCCAGGATGCCGGGCAGCACGATCTCCAGCCGCACCTCCCGGTCCTCCACCGCCACCTGGCCCGTCAGGGTCTGCCCGACAGCCACCAGCGAGAAGTGCAGCACGTCCTCCTGCCAGGACTGGGTCAGGGCGCCGACGGCGCCGACCTGCCCGACCAGCTGGGCGACGCCGGCGTCGATGCGCCGCCGCGCCTCTGCCCGGCCGAGATCGTGCGGCAGTGTGACCACCAGGGGTTTGCTCATGCGTCGCTCCGGCCTCGTCCTCGTCGTCGTCGTCGTCAGAAGAACATCCACCGTCGGTCGGATTCCGCAACCCGCAGGTTGTTCTGGACATTCCGCACGCCGTCGATATCGGCCACATCCTCGATGCGACGCTTGTCAGCCTTGTGGCGGACCGAGCCGTTGAGGGTGACCTCGCCATCGAGGACGGCCACGTCGACATGCCTCAGGTCCAGCCGGCGCTCGGCGTCGAGGCGTTCCATGATCACCGCCCAAAGCACCCGGTCCGAGGGCCCGTCACGCCGGGCGGCCGGACGGCCGGGCGCATGGCCGCGGTCGCCCTCGTCCGCGCGCCGATAGCCCGAACGCACCTGCGGATCGTAGCCGTAGCGTTCGGAATAGTCGGCCTGTCCGAAGTCCCCGCGCTCGCGGTCCCGCAGGCGTGCGAGCCGTTCAGCCTCCAGGGTCCGCCAGTCATCGTGCCGCATGGTCGCCTCCTCAAGATGTCGCGATCGTGCGGGAGAAACCGGCCCCTTGCGGTTCGGTTCCGTGACCCGGCCGCAGACTCATGGGAGGCGTAGCGGTGTGAGACCCGCTGACCCACCTCCCGCGCAGGAAGGCCTCCCCGACGACGTGGAGACCGAGCTGGCTGCTGCGCTGCCGCAGACCCAGGGCGCGCGCTTCCTGCCGATGCTCCGCGGGCTGGCGCTGCGCATGGTCGCGGTCCTGCTCCTGGGCGCCGCGGCCTTTGTGCTCTGGCGGACCTTCCGCGAGATCCGGCCGGAGGATGTCCTGCAGGCCATGGGGGCCTGGGGCTGGCGGATCTCAGCCCTGGCCGTGCTGTTCTCGGCGCTGAGCTTTCTGCTCATGGGCATCGTGGAGTGGATCGGCCTGCGCTGGGCCGGAGCGCGGGTAGATCTGGGGACCGCCACCGCGGGCTTCATCATCTCCAGCGGGATCGCCCACAGCCTCGGATCCACCCTGATCGTCTCCGGGGCGATCCGGGCGCGGATCTACGCCGGCCACGGGGTCAGCCTGCGCCAGGTGGCGGCGACCACCCTGTTCCAGGCCATTGCCTTCACGCTTGGGCTCTCGGCAGTCGCAGGCGTGGGCCTGTTGCTGGCCGGCAGCCAGGAGATCGCCGCCGTCGCCGGGCTGGACGGCGTGGTGGCCGATGCGCTGGGACTGATCCTGCTGGGCTCCGTCGCGGCCTATGTGGGCCTGTGCGCGGTGTTCCACCGGCCGGTCCGGGCCTTCGGCCACAGCATTCGCCTGCCCACCCTGCGCATGGCGCTGACCCAGCTCGGCCTCGGCGCCATCGACAGCGCCATGGCCGCGGCGATCATCTGGATCCTGCTTCCGGCGGGTTCGGTGGGCTATTTCACCTTCGTCGGCGCCTATGCGCCGTCCGTGGTCGCGGGGCTGATCTCGCATGTGCCCGGCGGCGTCGGAGTGTTCGAAGGCTCGCTTTCGGCCCTGCTGGGCGGACTTCCGGCGGCGCCGCTGGCGGCGGCCTTCCTCGGCTACCGGCTGGCGTTCTTCGTCTTGCCACTGCTGGTGGCAAGCCTGGGCCTGGCGATTGTCACCCTGCGCGGGCCGCCCTCTCGGCAGGCCTGAAAAAATTTCTACCGCTGGATGCATCCGCCTGCATCCGGGCCGCAAACCCGTCCGTACCTTCGATGTCCGCGCAACTCCCACATTCACGGACACACAACGCGGCGGCGGCCCTGTTCCCCGACACCCGTCGCCGTACGCCCCGGCCCCCGCATCCCGTCGCGGGGCCGGGGCGACCCTTATCGGGCGTTCCCAGGCCAGCGCAGGACCGCTAGTTAGACGGACATGAGCCGCCCCCTCGCCGTGTTCGCCTACGATTTCGACGGCACGCTTGCGCCCGGCAACATGCAGGAACACGCCTTCATCCCCGACGAACTGGGGATGGACCACGCCGACTTCTGGGAAGAGACCCGCGTCCTGGCCGAGCAGCAGCGCGGCGACGGCATCCTCGCCTACATGCACCTGATGCTGGCGAAGGCGCGCGAGAAGGGGCTCGAGCTCAGCCTCGACAGCTGGCGGCGGCGGGGCGCCCAGCTGCCGCTGTTCCCCGGCGTCGAGGACTGGTTCGCCCGCCAGAACGCCCGCGCCGACGCCCTGGGGCTGGACCTGCGCCACTTCATCATCTCGTCGGGCAACCGCGAGCTCATCGAGGGCTCGCCCATCGCCCGCTGGTTCGAGCGCATCTACGCCTCGGGCTTCATGTTCGACGCCGAGCAGGACGCCATCGGGATCGCGCTGGCGATCAACTACACGGCCAAGACCCAGTTCCTGTTCCGCATCAACAAGTGGACGCTCGACGAGTGGGACCACGAGGGCATCAACCGTGTGCAGGCCGACCGCGACCGCCCGGCGCCCTTCAACCGCATCGCCTTCTTCGGCGACGGACTGACCGACATCCCGGTCATGCGCGTGGTCACTGACCACGGCGGCCATGCCGTGGCGATCTACGATCCGACGCGCGAGATCACCGAGGCCGCCGCCCACCAGCTGCTGGCGGACGGCCGCGCCCGGCTGGCCAGCCCCGGCGACTACCGCGAAGGCTCGACGCTCGACACCCTGGCCGGCGAGATCCTGCGGGAGATGGGCCGCGGCGTGCGCTCAGAGCTGTTCCACCAGCCCGGCGCCCTGGACTGACCGGCATGGCGACCGTGACCCCTGCGATGCTGGCCCTGTTCCGCGAGCGCCACCTCTATCACCGCTTCGGCGGGGGCGAACGCTGGCAGGCCGGCGGGACGCTCAGGGTCCATCCGGGCTGCGAGATCGAGCCCTATTCGCATCTGTTCGCCGGCAACGCCCTGCCCCGCCGCCTGGGCGCATTCACCTATGCGCTGAGCGAGCTTCCCGGGAACGTCAGCGTCGGGCGCTACGGCTCCATCGCCTCGGGCGTGGAGTTCATCCAGTCCGAGCACCCCACCGACTGGGTCACCAGCTCGCCCTTTTCCTACTCCCCCCACGGCCTGCAGGGGATGAAGGACTATCTGCTGACCACGGGCCTGAAGTCCTTCGTGCTGCACCCGGCCGGGCCGTTCATCTCCGGGCCGGTGGTCATCGGGCATGACGTGTGGATCGGCCAGGGCGCCATGTTCAAGGGCGGGATCACGGTCGGCGACGGCGCCATCGTGGCGGCCCGCTCCATGGTCACCGCCGACGTTCCGCCCTACGCCATCGTCGCCGGGACACCTGCCCGGGTGGTGCGGATGCGCCTGCCCGAGGCCATCGCCGAACGCCTGCGGGCTCTGCAGTGGTGGCGCTTCGGCATGGAGGTTCTGCACCCGCTGGATGTGCGCGACCCCGAGCGCTTCGCCGACCGGCTGGAAGCCCGGCTGGCCGGCGACGACCCGCCTGCCCCCTTCGCCCCCGCGCCGATGACCTACGAGGACATCATCGCCACCGAGGCCCGGACCTAGCGCTCGTCGTAGAGGCGGCGCAGGACCGCCGGCGTCAGGCCCGGCAGGTCTTCCGAGATCAGTCCCGGCCCGTGCAGTTCCGCCGCCTCGGCATGGATCCAGGCCGCCGCGCAGGCCGCCTCGAAGCTGTCCATGCCCTGCGCCACCAGACCGCCGATGTAACCGGCCAGCACGTCGCCCGAGCCCGCCGTGGCCAGCCAGGGCGAGCCGTTGATGTTGACGGCCGCGCGTCCGTCCGGGGCGGCGATCACCGTGTCGGCCCCCTTCAGCAGCACGACCGCTCCGGCCTTGCGCGCGGCGGCGCGGGCGGCTGTGATCCGTTCCGGCGAGCCCTTCAGCACCCCGGGGAACAGCCGTTCGAACTCGCCCGGATGCGGCGTCAGCACATCATCCCGGTCCAGCACCGAGAACAGCTCCTCGGCGTCGTCGCGGAACACGGTGATCGCGTCGGCGTCGATCACCAGCGCCGCGCCGGTCCGCGCCAGCGCCAGCACGTTGAGCAGCGTCGTCTCGTTGACCCCGGCCGCCGGTCCGATCACGGCCGCGTCGGCGGTGTGGGCGGCCTGCTCCAGCTCCAGGTCGTTGTCGAAGGGCTTGAGCATCACCGCCTCGAGGTGGGCGGCGTTTGCGGCCAGGGCGTCCTGCCCCGCATAGATCGTCACCAGGCCGGCGCCGATCCTAAGGCCCGCCCGCGACGATAGCCGCGCCGCCCCGGTGCTCCAGGCGTCGCCGCTGACCACGATCAGGCGCCCGCGAACGTGCTTGTGCGAGCCTGCGTCGGGCCAGGGAAAGCGCGGCAGCCAGAAGTCCGGGGTGTTCTCCACCGTCTTCGAGGGCGTGGTCCCAAGCCCGATGTCGGCCACAATCACCTCGCCACAGCGCTCACGGCCGGGTTCCAGCACGTGCCCCGGCTTGCGGGCGTGGAAGGTCACCGTCAGGCCGGCGCAGAAAGCCGGCCCCCGCGGCAGGCCGGTGTCGCCCGGAACCCCGCTCGGCACATCCACCGCCACGACCCTGTCCGCGCGTCCGGCCAGCAGGTTCGCGGCCTCTGCGACAGGTCCCTCCAGCGGCTTCGACAGTCCGGCCCCGAACAGGGCGTCGATGAACAGGTCCCCCGTCAGGGCGCCGTTCAGGGCCACGGTCGACCCGTCCCACTGCGCCGCCGCGCCCCGGGCGTCCGCCGTCGCCGGCGCGCCGAGGGTCCGCACCGTCACCGGCCAGCCCCGCGCTTTCAGCAGACGCGCCGCCACATAGCCGTCCCCGCCGTTGTTGCCGGGTCCGCACAGCACCGTGACCGCCTGCGGCCTGAACCGCTTGACCACGGCGTCGGCCACGGCCGCGCCGGCCCGCTCCATCAGCACCGCGCCCGGCGTGCCGGCGGCGATGGCCGCCCTGTCCGCGGCGCCCATCTCCGCGACGGTGAGGATCGGGCGTGCGTTCAAAGGACCCCCGTCGAGGCCTCGGCCCCCCGGGCCACCAGGCTCAGCGTGCGACCGTCGGTTTCGAGGATGGTGATCGAAGTGTGGTCCGGCCGGAACGCCAGCACCTGATCGACGCCCATCAGCCGGGAGACCGCGCCGTTGATGGCGACATAATGCGAGAACACCGCGGTGTTCCCCCGCTTGACCAGCGACTCGACGATCGCCGTCCGCCAGGCGTCATAGTCCAGGTCACCCTGGATCGCTTGCCAGGTGCCCTGGAAAGCCTCGCGCAGCCAGGCGGGGCGGTCCTCGGCGCTCAGCGCCTTCGGCGTCGGGATCTCGCCCACGGCCGGATCGATCTCCAGGTCCACGCCGAGGGCCTCCGCGGTCGGCATCGCCGTCTCCCGGCAGCGCCGCAGCGGCGAGGACACCACCAGCCGGGGCCGTTCCAGCTCCGGACGGGACAGCAGCCAGTCGCGGGCCGCGCGGGCCTGGTCCTGCCCGGTCTCGTCCAGTCCGGGGTCGTCGTCATGGCTGCCCCAGGTGGCGGAAGGCTTGCCGTGTCGGATCAGGTAGAGGCGGGTCATGCGGTCAATCCGGGGTGAAGAGGTTACGGGCGCCCGACTGGGTCACGGTCCCGCCACGGCCGATCTGCTCCACCGCTTCCATTCCGGCAAGGGTGACGTCGTCATCCGGGGTGTTGGCCACGAACCGGCGGCCATTGGCGTCGCGGCCGATGACGATGCCCATGAACGGTCCCTCCCGCTTGTGGATCACAGTGTAGGTCTCGATCACAGCACGACCTTGCGGCAGCTCAATGACATCGGGATGCGGCAGGGCGTCGATCTGACGCTGCAGCACCGCCGGATCCTCGCGCTCGAACGGCGCCTTGGGACGCGCGGTGGAATAGATGCCGGTGGACTGCTTGGTCAGGTACCAGCCGTTGGCGGTCACCAGCCCGTAGGCGCCCGGCCTGTCGCGCAGGCGCTGCACCATCGTGGCGGCCGAATGCATGGCGTAGTTGTTGCCTGGCCCGCCGGCGTACGGCAGCCCGCCGGTCACCGTGAAGCCGCGCGGATCGTCCAGCGACAGCCCCAGCTCCTCGGCGCCCACCTGCACCGCCGACGGGAAGCAGGAGTACAGATCCATGAAGGTCAGGTCCGTGGCCCCAATCCCGGCCATCTCGAAGGCGCGCTTTCCTGTCCAGCGCATGGCGGGGCTGGAATGGAAATCCTGCCGCTCCAGCACGTGCCACAGGTCATGGGCGTCGGCGCAGCCGTGCAGATACACCCATCGGTCCTCCGGCACGCCCAGTTCGCGGGCCCTGTCGACGCTGGCGATCAGCACGCCCGCAGACTGGTCCACGTCCATGATGGCGTTCAGCAGCTTCGGATAGGGGAACCCGATCATCCGGTTGCGGTCGGTCACCGTGATCAGTTCTTCCGCCGACCGGCGGGTGGGGAACCAGGCGTGGGGATTGTCCGCCGCCACCTCGGTGAACCTCGCGAACAGGGCTCCGATCCTGGCCTGGTGCTCCGCCAGCGACCGCCCGTCGCGCGCCCGCAGCGCGTTCTCGAACACCGGATAGATGTTGATCGGCCGGTCCAGGCCGTGGCGCGCCTCATAGGGGCTGACGCCCGGTCGGGAGTCGCCCACGATCGGCGCGGGGTCCAGCGACATATCCTCCGCCGCCGCCCAGTCGTCGAAGCCGAGGCCCCGGGCCAGCCGCTTCGACACAGACCCCAGCACCTCGCAGCCCACGGCCAGCCCCAGGTCGGTCTCGCCGCGGGCGATCCGCTCGGCCATCACGTTGATCATGTACTGCGAGCTGTTGCCGCCCATGGCCGCCATCGCCGCCCAGCGCGGCCTGGCGCCCACCAAGGCCCCGAGCTGCGCCGCGGCGTTGGCCGAGAACGGCGCGCCGCCGCTGCGCGAGGCCCCGGGCTGGGCGATCGCCGACGGCGCCACGACCAGACTGTCCAGGGCGGCAAGGCCGGCGGCGCCCAGCCCGGCGTCATCCGCCGCCCGTTCCGCCGCAATCTTCAGCATTCCGGTCGGTGACGGCGAAGCCCCCGGATCGCCCCGATATGTGAATTGGCCCGCTCCGATGAGCACCGGGGTACGATCAGCCATGCCGAAAAGGCCTCCAAAGCCGCTGGGTCCGCGATCCTAGGGGTGCAACTCCCCCTCACAAGCCGGATTCGGGACTGATTAGTTTTTGATCCATTGGCGCCCGTTTTTGAGGCGCCTGCCCAGTTTCGCAACCCGCCGCGACGGCATGCAACCGAAGCCTGCTTGTGGCGGACACCCGTCGCGTGCTGGGTCGCGCCAACCGTTGGGGCGCACCGCGCTCCGGGATGCAAGTCGGGCGCATGAAAAAGATCGAAGCCATCATCAAGCCGTTCAAGCTCGACGAGGTGAAGGAGGCCCTGCAGGAACTGGGCGTCCAGGGCATGACCGTCATTGAGGCCAAGGGCTACGGCCGCCAGAAGGGCCAGACGGAACTCTACCGCGGGGCGGAGTACGTCGTGGACTTCCTGCCCAAGATCAAGATCGAGGTCGTGATCGCCGACGACCAGCTGGACCGCGCGCTGGAGGCCATCGCAGGCGCCGCGCGCACCGGCCGCATTGGCGACGGCAAGATCTTCGTGTCCGAAGTTCTCGACGTGATGCGAATCCGCACCGGAGAGACCGGCGCGATCGCCATCTGACTCCTAGTATCGCGATTTCAAGAAGGGGATATCCGCAATGGCTTCAGCCAAAGACATTCTGAACCTGATCAAGGAAAAGGACGTCAAGTACGTCGACGTGCGCTTCACCGACATCCGCGGGAAGATGCAGCACGTGACCTTCGACATCGACCTGGTCGACGACGACTTCCTCACCGACGGCACCATGTTCGACGGCTCGTCGATCGCCGGCTGGAAGGCCATCAACGAAAGCGACATGAAGCTGCGTCCCGACCTGGACTCGGCGATCATCGACCCCTTCTACCAGCAGACCACCCTGGCGCTGTTCTGCGACGTGGTGAACCCCGACACCGGCACCCCCTACGATCGCGACCCGCGCTCGATCGCCAAGGCGGCGCTGAACTTCGTCAAGGCCTCGGGCATCGGCGACACGGTGTTCTTCGGCCCGGAAGCCGAGTTCTTCATCTTCGACGACGTGAAGTGGTCCACGGCCCCGCACGACACCAGCTATTCGTATGACGCCAGCGAACTGCCGGTGAACTCCAAGAAGTCGTACGAAGAAGGCAACATGGGCCACCGGCCCGGCCCGAAGGGCGGCTACTTCCCGGTGAACCCGGTCGACAGCGCCCAGGACCTGCGCGGCGAAATGCTGGCCGTCATGGGCGAGCTGGGCATGAAGCCGGAAAAGCACCACCACGAGGTGGCGCCCGCCCAGCACGAGCTCGGCCTGAAGTTCGACACCATGATCGTCATGGCCGACCGCCTGCAGCTCTACAAGTACGTCATCCAGAACGTCGCCCACGCCTACGGCAAGACGGCCACCTTCATGGCCAAGCCGATGTTCGGCGACAACGGCTCGGGCATGCACGTGCACCAGTCGATCTGGGGTGACGGCAAGCCGCTGTTCGCCGGCGACAAGTACGCCGGCCTGTCGCAGATGTGCCTGTGGTACATCGGCGGCATCATCAAGCACGCCAAGGCGATCAACGCGTTCTCGAACTCGACCACCAACTCGTACAAGCGTCTGGTGCCCGGCTACGAAGCTCCGGTGAAGCTGGCCTACTCGGCCCGCAACCGCTCGGCCTCGATCCGCATCCCGCACGTGGACAGCCCCAAGGGCAAGCGTCTGGAAGCCCGCTTCCCCGACCCGATGGGCAATCCGTACCTGACCTTCACCGCCCTGCTGATGGCCGGCATCGACGGCATCATCAACCAGATCGACCCGGGCGCGCCGGCCGACAAGAACCTCTACGACCTGCCGCCGCGCGAGCAGAAGAAGATCCCCGAGGTCTGCGGCTCGCTGAAGGAAGCTCTGGAAAACCTCGACAAGGACCGCGCCTTCCTGAAGGCCGGCGGCGTCATGACCGACGACTTCATCGACGCCTACATCGAGCTGAAGATGGAAGAGGTCATGCGCCTCGCCCTCCATCCGCACCCGGTCGAATTCGACATGTACTACAAGTGCTGATCAGGATTTCCTGACCTGGAATGGGGGCCGCGGAGCAATCCGCGGCCCTTTTCTTTTCTGGCGCCTCCGGCCGCGCGGCGCGGCCCTGGAGTTGAGCCCGGGCTCCGACACGCTCTAGAACATCGGCGACCGTTCACCCCGCCGGGATCTCCCACGTTGAAATCCGCGTTCATCGCCTTCGCTACGGCCGCCGCCCTGGCCTCCCCCCTCGCCGCCGAACCCTCGGAAGGCCCGCAGCCGCTGCCGATGCCGCCGGCCATCGCCGCGCCACGCGACGTGGCCTATCCCGGCGTGCTGAAGCTGGAGGTCGACGCCACCGACGTCGAGCGGCGCATCTTCCGCATCCGCGAGACCATACCGCTGGCCGGCGCGGGCCCGGTCACCCTGCTGTATCCGCAGTGGGTTCCGGGCGGCCACTCGCCGCGCAACGCGCTCTACGACATGGCGGGCCTGGTAGTCCGCGCGGGCGGCAAGGTGATCCCCTGGACCCGCGACCCGGTGCAGGTCTTCGCCTTCCATGTCACCCCGCCGCCGGGGACTGCCGCGCTGGAGATCGAGTTCCAGTACCTGTCCCCCACCGCCGCCGACCAGGGCCGGGTGGTGATGACTCCCGAGATGCTCAATGCCCAGTGGCTGAACCTGGCGGTCTATCCGGCCGGCTACTTCGCCCGCCGTATCCAGATCGAGCCCAGCATCCGCCTGCCCGAGGGCTGGAGCTTCGGCACGGCGCTTGAGACCGCCCGGGTGGACAGGGGCGTCACCTATTTCAAGCCGGTCGACTTTGACACCCTGATGGACTCGCCGATGTTCGCCGGCCGCTACTTCAAGCGGTTCGACCTCGACACCAGCGGCAAGTCGCCTGTGCGTCTCAACATCGTGGCCGACCGCCCCGAACTGCTGGCCGCCACGTCCGAGCAGATCGAGCTGCACCGTGAACTGGTCCGCCAGACCGACCGGCTCTATGGCGCCCGCCACTTCGACCACTACGACTTCCTGCTGGCGCTGACCGAGCGCATGGGCGGCATCGGTCTGGAGCATCACCGCTCCAGCGAGAACGGAACCACTCCGGAATACTTCATCGGCTGGGCGAAGAACGCCCCGGCCCGAAACCTGCTGCCGCACGAATACAATCACTCCTGGGATGGCAAGTTCCGCCGCCCGGCCGACCTCTGGACGCCGAACTTCAACGTGCCCATGCGCGGCAGCCTGCTCTGGGTCTATGAGGGCCAGGACCAGTACTGGGGCTATGTGCTGGGCGCCCGCTCGGGGCTGGTGACGAAGCAGCAGACCCTGGACTCCCTGGCCATGACCGCCGCCACCTACTCGCTCGGCCGGCCGGGTCGCGCCTGGCGTTCGGTGGAGGACACCACCAACGACCCGATCATCGCCAGCCGCCGGCCGATCCCCTCGGTCAGCTGGCAGCGCAGCGAGGACTACTATTCCGAGGGCCAGCTCATCTGGCTCGACGTCGACACCCTGCTGCGCGAGAAGTCCGGCGGGAAGAAGTCGCTCGACGACTTCGCCCGGGCCTTCTTCGGCATGAAGGACGGCAGCTGGACGCCCCTCACTTACACCTTCGAGGACGTGGCGAAGACGCTCAACGACGTCCTGCCCTATGACTGGGCCGGCATCCTCGACAGACGCGCCCGCCAGGCCGACCAGCCCTATCCGCTCGACGGACTGGCCCGCGGCGGCTACCGGCTGGTCTACACCGACACGCCTACCGACTTCTGGAAGGACAACGAGGCCAGCCGCAAGCAGGTCGACCTGACCTATTCCCTCGGCCTGGTGCTCAACCGCGAGGCCCGGATCACCGGCGTGCTCTGGGACGGCCCGGCGTTCCGCGCAGGCCTGACCGTGGGCGACCAGATCCTGGCCGTGAACGGTATCGCCTACGAGACCGAACGCCTGAAGGAGACCATCCTCGCCGCGAAGACGGGCAAGGAGCCGATCACCCTCATCGTCAAGGACGGCGACCACTTCCGCGTCGTGCCCATCGACTACCACGGCGGCCTCCGCTACCCGCGGCTGGAACGCATCGAGGGCAAGCCCGACCTGCTGTCGAAGATCTACGAGCCGCTGAAGTAGGGGGCCGCGCCTGGCCCTCGCCGATCCGCCGGGCGCACATCCGCCGCCTCAGTCGCCGGCCAGTCTCGCCCAGACCGTGCAGACGACGCCCTCCGGCGGGAATGACAGCTCGACGCGGCCCTGCAGTTCGGTGGCCAGTCCGCGCTGGATCAGGCGTGACCCGAAGCCGGTCCGGGTGGGCGGCGAGACGGTGGGGCCCCGGCTTCCCGCCAAGTCATCAGCAGGTCGTGCTCGCCCTCGCGGGACCACTCCAGCTCGACCCGCCCGCCAGGCGCCGATAGGGCGCCGTACTTGGCCGCGTTGGTGGCCAGTTCGTGCAGGGCAAGCGCCAGGGCGATGGCCGTGCGAGGAGTC
>CAUJHW010000003.1 GCA_963205005.1 Pseudomonadota bacterium | reverse complement strand
CCATCGGCGTGGCCACCAGCAACGGGGCGGGGGACAGCTCCAACGCCCTGCTGAAACGCGCCGACGAGGCGGTCTACATCGCCAAGAGCCAGGGCCGGAACCGGGTCATCGCCCGCGCGGCGTGAACTCCCTCCCTCCCTTAATGGGGAGGGACAGACCGCGTAGCGGTCAGGGTGGGGAAGGTAGACCGGATCGCGCGCTTGACACTGCAAGCCCCACCCTGCGCGCTTGCAGCGCGCTTTCCCTCCCCATTAAGGGAGGGAAGGGGGCCAGCCGAAGGCCTCGGCGATCTCCGGCAAGCGCGCGGTGGGCACGAACCGGTGGGTCATCATCAGGCGCGGGCGGTCCGAGGCGTTGGGGGCGGCGGCGTGGAGGACGCGGAGGTCCATCAGCCAGACGTCGCCGGCCCGGCCCGAGAACTCGACGACCTGCAGGGGCGACGCGCCTGAGCGGCCGGCGGGCAGGTCGGCGTCGGCCGGACCGTAGAAAAGCCGCTGAAAGAACGGCTCCTGTCGCAGGGTTGCGTTGATCCCCCTGGCCTTCAGATGGCGACCGTCGTTCAGCAGATGATGTGATCCCGCCACGGCGAGGGTCGCGCCGCCGCGCGGGGCGACGTCATCGAGGCAGGCGAACATCTGCAGGCCCGGACTGTTCCCGCTGGCCAGCCGGGGTGCGTCCACATGCCAGCCGTTGGGCAACACCCATGGTCCGGCGTTCGGCAGTGAGGCGAGGATCTGCGGCCGGGGATAGACCTTGCGGTCGAACGGGCCTCCGCCGCCCAGCTGTTCAACCACCATCCGGACGCCGGGTTCGTCGATCAGGGCCTCGACCTCGGGGTGACGGTTGCCGATGTCGCGGGAGGGCTTGAGGCCGGTGGCGGGCCAAAGGGGCCGCTCGATGTGGTCGAGCCGCCAGTCGCCATCACACCACAGCCCCATGGCCTCCAGCGGCCGCAGCACGGCCTGCCGTGCGGCAGTGACCCCCGCGGGGGGCAGGAGTTGATCGATCTTCAGGACGCCGTCGCTGCGGAAGCTGGCGATCTGCTGGTCGGTGAGATTGAAGGGTTGCGGCAAAGCCTGGAAAGCTTCGGAGTCATGCCGGCGAGGGTCAAGCGCTGCACACGGCCGCGGCATCCCTAGCCTGACCGCTTCGCGGTCTGTCCGTCTTCAAAAGGGCAGGGCAACAAAAAAGCCCGGCCATTCGGGCCGGGCGTCTTCGAACATGATCAGCGGCTTTTCAGCCCTACTTGATCTTGCCTTCGCGGAACTCGACGTGCTTGCGCACGACGGGGTCGTACTTCTTCAGGACCAGCTTGTCGGTCTTGGTACGGGCGTTCTTCTTGGCAACGTAGAAGAAGCCGGTGTCCGCCGACGAATTCAGGCGGATCTTGATTGAGGCGGGCTTCGCCATGATGTCGGTCCCTTGGTCGTAATATGCGGGGCCAAACGGATACGCACCGCCGGCGGGTGTTCAGGAGGCGCGGAAAATACGAATCCGCGGCCGGAAGTCAACTTCAAAGCGCCGTCGGCTTCATCCCGTTGTCCTTGTAGCGCATGAACAGCTTGGGCCGGGTGGGGTCCTTCATGCGCTCGCCGGCTTCCTTGATCATCATCCGGGTGACGGCCGGGAGCTGCAGGCCCATGGCCTCCTCGAAGTCGAACCAGGCGATTTCCTCAAGCTCGCCGCAGTCGCCCTGGCGCTCCAGGCTGGTCAGGCGCTCGGCCTCGGCCATCAGGAACCAGGTGTCGAACCGCTTTCCCACCTGAGGCGGGGTGATCGCGCGGGCGATGACGTCGAGCGCCTCGAGGTCGGCCACCACGCCCTGGGCGGCGAAATCCTTCCAGGGCCCCGTGCCGCGACTTTCGCCGGGCTTGCCCAGCAGCAGGCCGGTCTCTTCCCAGGTCTCGCGGACCGCGGCGAGCGCCAGGGCGCGGCCACGACCGGCGGGCAGGTGCTTGTCGAACAGGCCGCTGACGTCGGGACGCAGGTCGGTGGCGTAGGGCGCCCGGTAATCCGAGCGGTCGATTCGGCCGCCCGGGAACACCCAGCGGTCCGGCATGAAGCTGTGGCCGCCGTGTCGTTTGCCCATCAGCACGCGCGGCTTTGCAGCGTCGCGGCGGATGATCATCACGGTTGCGGCGTTCTTCGGCCGGACGGCGCGCTGGCCCGGAATGCGGGGCGGGCCTTCGGGCTTGTGCGGGACGGGGGTGGGGACGGAGGCGTTCATGAAACAACTGTATGACTTTGCCCGGGGGCGAGGGAAGCGCGACCTTGCGGAACCCTGCTCCTGTGGCTCTGACCGGGACCCCCGGCTCCGCGTGTCCGGCAAGGGCGCGAAGTGGACGATCTGCGAGAACGCCGGAGGCTGGCGCCGGGGGCCCGGTCTTTGGCTGCGACAAGGCCGGAATAGCGGCCTTGGGGGTAGGGGAACGCCCTCTACCGCCGCGGGCCGCCCTTCTTGCCGGTTCGGATGTTCTTCGGACGGCCCTGGGGACCGCGCTTGGGGCCGCGGAAACCGCCCGGTCCGCCCGGGCCACGATCGTTCCGGGCGCGCATGCCAAGGCGGGGGCGCGGGGCGGTGCGATCGGGTTCAGCCGGCTCACTCAGCATCTCGAACAGCAGGCCACCGGTGATGGGCGTGGCTTCCGCCAGCTTCACCCGCACGGTCATGCCCAACGGCCAGCGCGCGCCGGTGCGCTCGCCCACCAGGGCGTGCATGCGGTCGTCGTGGACGAAATACTCGCCGCCCAGCCGCGAGACAGGCACCAGTCCGTCGGCGCCGGTCTCGGCCAGCCGGACGAACAGGCCGAAGCGGGTGACGCCGGTAATCCGGCCGTCGAACTCGGCGCCCACCCGGTCGGCCAGGAAGGCGGCCACGTAGCGGTCGGTGGCGTCGCGCTCGGCCGCCATGGCCCGGCGTTCGGCGAAGGTGATCTCCTCGGCCGTGCCCTTCATCTGGGCGATGTCGCGGTCCGACAGGCCGTCCGAACCGAGGCCCAGAGCCTTGATCAGCGCCCGGTGGACGATGAGGTCGGCGTAGCGGCGGATCGGCGAGGTGAAGTGAGCGTACTTCGCCAGGTGCAGGCCGTAGTGGCCGATGTTCTCGGTGGAGTAGATCGCCTGCATCTGGGTTCGCAGGACCACCTCGTTGACGATGTCGGCGTGGGGGCCGTCTCGGGTCTCGTCCAGCAGCTTGTTGAATCTGTCGGTGCGCGGCGCCTCGCCCTTGGCCCAGGGCAGGTTGAGAGTGGAAAGGAAGTCGACCAGGGCGAAGATCTTCTCCTGGCTGGGCGCGTCGTGGATCCGGTAGATCAGCGGGGTCTTCTTCTGCTCCAGGGTCTCGGCGGCGCAGACGTTGGCCTGGATCATGAACTCTTCGATCAGCTTGTGCGCCTCGAGGCTGGCGCGGGGCGTGATCGCGGCGATCTGGCCCTCGGTGTTGATCGAGATCTTCCGTTCCATGCTCTCGATGGCGAGCGGTGAGCGGGCGTCGCGGCCCTTCTTCAGGCAGGCGTAGGCGGCCCAGAGGGGCTTCAGAACCCGGTCGAGCAGGGGGCCGGCCTTGTCGTCGGGATTGCCATCGATGGCGGCCTGGGCCTGCTCGTAGGACAGCTTGGCGGCGGAGCGCATCAGGCCGCGGGTGAAGGTATGGCCCCGTTTGCGGCCATCGGCGCCGAACACCATCCGCACGGCCAGGCAAGCGCGGTTCTCGCCCTCACGCAGGCTGCAGAGGCCGTTGGAGAGACGCTCGGGCAGCATGGGCTCCACCCGGTCGGGGAAGTAGACGCTGTTGCCCTTCTCGCGGGCGATCCGGTCCAGCTCGGAGGACGGGCGGACGTAGGCGGCGACATCGGCGATGGCGACCCAGGCGACCCAGCCGCCGGGGTTCTTCGGGTCGTCGTCGGGCTGGGCGAAGACGGCGTCGTCGTGGTCGCGGGCGTCCTGCGGGTCGATGGTGATCAGCGGGACATCGCGCATGTCCTCGCGGCCGGCCAGTGTCGGCGGCTCGGCGGCTTCGGCCTCAGCTTCGGCGCCGGCGGAGAAGCCCATGGGGATGCCGTGGGTATGGATGGCGATCAGCGAGGCGGCGCGGGGCTCGTCCTCGCGGCCGACGATCTCCAGCAGCTTGCCGTGCTTCGGCCCGAAACGGCTGCCGTGGCTTTCCACGGTGGCCAGCACCAGGTCGCCGTCGCGGACGTCCTCGCCGGGGGGCAGCAGCAGGCTGTCCTTGGATCGGCGGTCCACCGGCTCGACGCGGACCTCGCGGCGCACCTTGCGGACCACGCCCAGGATGCGATGGGCGCTCTGGCCCAGCCGCTTGATCAGTTTCGCCTGGACCTCGCCGGTCTCCAGCTGGACGAAGCGCACCAGCAGGCGGTCGCCGAGGCCCGGAGCGCCGGTTCCGGCCTCCTTGCCGGGGGCAAGCGGCACCAGCGGCGTCTCGTCGCCCTTGACCAGCTTGACCATCAGTTCGCCGTCGGCGTCCTTCTCGGCCACGTCGACCACGCCGACTTCGGGGAAGGACCCGGCCTCGGAGAAGCCGCGGCGGCCGCGCTTGCCCAGGGCGCCCTCGGCCTCCAGGGCGACCAGCATCTCGCGCAGCGCCCGGCGATCGGCGCCCTTCAGCCCGAAGGCGTTGGCCATGCCGGCCTTGTTGGCCTCGCCGTGTTCGCGGATGTAGGCCAGCAGGGTGTCCCGATCGGGCAGCCCCTGTGGCGGCCGGCTGGGCTTCTTGGCGGAGGTCTTCGGTTTGTGCGGTCGGGCCATCGGGCGTGCTTACCACCGGGACAGCCACTAGGCTGCGGATTCGGGAGAAAAATATGCTGACAGGCGCGCACAGGTTCCCTCGCCAGGATCAGGTCACCTATGGCCGGCCAGCCACAGAGGCTGTGCGCGAACTGGCGACGGGCTGGGGTGCGCGGCGGATCCTGGTGACGACGACGCGCTCGCTGGCCGATGGGCTGGCGGCCCAGTTCGCCTCGGCTCTGGGCGATCTCTGCGTGGGCGTCTTCCCCGAGCTCGGCGCGCATTCGCCCCGTGAAGGCGTGCTCAGGGGCGTGTCGGAGGCCCGCAGGGTCGATGCGGACCTGTTGGTGGCCCTGGGCGGCGGTTCGGTGATCGACGCGACCAAGGTGATGCAGCTCTGCCTTTGGGCCGGCCTGGAGCGTGTGGAGGAACTGGACGCTTATCGGTCCGGGCGAGGCGCGGACCGCGCCGACGTGGCCGCGGTGGCGCCGGGCGTCCGCATGGTCGCCGTACCCACCACACTGTCGGCGGCGGAGTTCACGCCCTTCGCCGGGGTCAGCGACACCTCCCGGCGGGTCAAGGAGGGCTACACCCATCCGATGCTGGCGCCGCGGGCCGTGGTGCTGGACCCGGCGATGACCCTGTCGACCCCGCCACAGCTGTGGTTTTCCACGGGCCTCAAGGCGGTGGACCACGCCGTCGAGCAGCTCTGCCATCCCGTGCGCGCGCCCTATGCCGACGCGCTGGCCGCCGACGGGCTGATGCGGCTGGCCCGCGGGCTGGCGGCCAGCAAGGCCGATCCGTCGAGCCTGGAGGCCCGCCTGGACTGCCAGTTCGGCATGTGGCTTGCGATCAGCGGTTCGGGGTCCGGCCGCGGCATGGGGCCCAGCCATGCCATCGGGCACACGCTGGGCGGCAGTTACGGCGTGCCGCACGGGATCACGTCCTGCGTCATCCTCCCGGCGGTGCTGGCCTGGTGCGCGCCGGCGGCCGGTGAGCGTCAGGCGGTGATCAGCGCCCTGATGGGCGGCGCCTCGGCGGCCGATGCGGTGCGCGACCTGGTCTGGAGCCTGGGCCTGCCGGGGGACCTGAAGAGCGTGGGCATCGGGCGCGAGGACTTCCAGGCCATCGCCGAGCACACGATGCACGACGCCGGCGTCCGCCAGAGCCCGCGGCCGATCACCGGGCCGCAGGACATCGTCGAGATCCTGGAACTGGCGGCGGGCTAGGCCTTCAGGAATTCGATGATCGCCGGGTAGGCGGCGCGATCCTGGATCATGAACATGTGGCCGCCCTCGAACCATTTCAGCCCGGCGCCCGGGATGCGGGCGGCCAGCTTCTCCTGGGTGGCGGGGAGGGCGACGCCGTCGTAGCGGCCGGCGGCGATGAGCACCGGGCAGGCGATCTGCGGAAGGCGGTCCCAGGTGTCGTGGCCGGCGCGGGCCTCCAGCTGGCGGTGCGCGCCCGCGGCATGGCCGGGTTCGTCGGCGTAGGGCGCCGCGGCGGCCATGGCGACGAAGGCGGCGTAGTCCTGCGGGTGGGCGGCGGCCCAGGCGGCGTCGCGACGGGTGTCGCTGATCGGGATCAGGAACCTCGCCCGTTCCTCGCCCTTGAGGTGCTCGATCTCGTGGAAGGCGAAGGAGGCGCCGCCTTCGCCGCCGGGCGAGGTGCAGGCCAGGACCAGCCGCTTCACCTTGCCGGGATGCCGCAGCACCAGTTCCTGGGCCACCATGCCGCCGAACGAGACGCCGACCACCAGGGCCTCGTCCCAGCCGACGTGATCCATGAGGGCCGCGGCGTCATCGGCGTAGTCGGCCATCGTGTAAGGCGCGTCGGGCTTGTCTGTGCGCCCAAGGCCCCGCTGGTCGTAGGCCAGAAGGTCGAAGGACTTCGCCAGCGGGGAGGCGAAGACGTTGGGCTGGACCCGCAGGTCGCTGCCGGTGCCGGAGATGAACAGCAGCGGCGGACCGTCGCCGGCGCGCTCGTAGTGGAAATTCAGGCCGTTGAGGATCGCTGTAGGCATGGGGGCATCCTAAGCTGGCAGGGCCACCGGGCTCAACGCTTCCCCACCCCCGCTCATCCCGGCGAATGGCTCGCCGCCTTGGCAGACGGGAGTCCGGGCAGGAGAATCCGTGACCTTTGATCTGGGGCCCGGCATTCGCCGGGATGAGCGGCGTGGGGGAGTTGACCCTAGAACGGCGTCTCGTCGTCGGTGATCGTCTCGCTGGCAGGCGCGGCCTTCTTTGCCGCAGCCGGTTTCTTTTTCGCCGCGGGCTTCTTCTTGGCTGGGGCCTTCTTTGCAGCGGTCTTCGGCTCCGCCTTGGCCTTGGCGGCGCGGGCGGGCTTCCGGCCCTTCTTGCCGGTGTCGCCCTTGGCGGCGCGCTCGGCAATCAGGAGCACGGCCTCTTCCAGGGTCACGGCCAGCGGGTCGGCGCCGCGGGGAACGTTGGCGTTGGTCGAGCCGTGCTTGATGTAGGGGCCGTAGCGGCCGGACAGCACACGGACCGGCTGGCCGTCGGTGGGGTGGGACCCCAGCTCCTTGAGCGCCGCGGCCTCGCCGCCGCGCTTGCCGCCCGCCCGCTTGGTGGCGAGCAGGTCGACGGCGCGGTTGACGCCCACCTCGAACACCTCGTCGGCGGTCGGCAGGTTGGCGTAGGTGCCATCGTGCAGCACGAACGGCCCGTAGCGGCCGATGCCGGCGAGGATGGGCTTGCCGTCCTCCGGGTGATTGCCGACCTCGCGGGGCAGGCGCAGCAGGCGCAGGCCCTTTTCCAGGTCCATGTCGGGCGCCGACCAGCCTTTCGGCAGGCTGGAGCGCTTGGGCTTCTCGCCTTCGCCCAGCTGGACGTAGACGCCGAAGCGTCCGGTCTTGAGGAACACGGTCTCGCCGGTCACCGGGTCGACGCCCAGTTCGCGGTCGCCGCTCGGGCCGGCGTCATCGCCGGGTGGGCCGAAGGGGCGGGTAAACCGGCATTCCGGATAGTTCGAGCACCCGACGAACGCGCCGGTCTTGCTGGGCTTCAGCCCAAGACGACCGGTGCCGCACTTTGGGCAGACCCGCGGGTCGGCGCCATCGGCGAGCGGCGGAAAGAGGGTGTCGCTGAGGTTGGTGTCCAGCGCGTCGATGATCTCGCGCGTGCCCAGACCGCCCATCTCGCCGATCTTGGCGTTGAAGTCGGCCCAGAACTCGCGCAGCAGCGTCTTCCAGTCGAGGTCGCCGGCCGAGACGAGGTCGAGCTGGTTTTCCAGGGCGGCGGTGAAGTCGTACTCGACGTACTTGCCGAAGAAGTTTTCCAGGAAGACGGTGAGAATCCGCCCCTGATCCTCGGGGACGAACCGCTGCTTCTCCATGCGGACATAGCCGCGGTCACGCAGTCGCTCGAGGATCGAGGCATAGGTCGACGGCCGGCCGATGCCGAGCTCTTCCATCTTCTTGACCAGGCTGGCCTCGGAGTAGCGGGGCGGCGGCTCGGTGAAGTGCTGGTCAGTGCGGGCGGCGCGGGTGGTGACACCGGCGCCTTCGGCGACCTGGGGCAGGCGGCCGCCCTCTTCGTCGTCGGGGTCGTCGCGGCCTTCCTCGTAGACGGCCAGATAGCCGTCGAACGTCACCACCACGCCGGTGGCGCGGAGACCGGTCTGGCCGTCGCTGCTGTCGATGTCGATGGTGGTGCGCTCCACGCGGGCGCTTTCCATCTGCGAGGCGATCATCCGCTTCCAGATCAGCTCATAGAGCCGGCCCAGGTCGCCTTCGAGGCGCAGCTTTCCGGGATTGCGGGCCAGGCTGGTCGGGCGGATCGCTTCGTGGGCCTCCTGGGCGTTCTTGGCCTTGGTGGAATAGAAGCGCGGCTTCTCCGGCACGTAGTCCTTGCCGTAGAGGCCGCCGATCACGCCGCGGGCTTCGTCCAGCGCCTCGGGCGCCGTCTGCACGCCGTCGGTCCGCATGTAGGTGATCAGACCCACCGTCTCGCCGCCGATGTCGATGCCTTCATAGAGCCGCTGGGCGGCCTGCATGGTGCGCTTTGCGTCAAAGCCCAGCTTGCGCGAGGCCTCCTGCTGCAGGGTCGAGGTGGTGAAGGGCGGGGGCGGTGAGCGGCGGCCGGGCTTCCGCTCCAGCGTGCTGACCCTGAAGGTTGCGGCCTTTACGGCGTCGCGGGCGGCAAAGGCCGCCGCCTCGTCGGGGAGGTCGAACTTGGCGAGGCGCTTGCCCTTGTGCATGACCAGCCGGGCGACGAAGGGGTCGCTGTCGGCCGACACGTCGGCTTCGACCGTCCAGTATTCCTGGGTCTTGAAGCGCTCGATCTCGATCTCGCGGTCCACGACGATGCGCAGGGCGACCGACTGCACGCGGCCAGCCGACCGGGCGCCCGGCAGCTTGCGCCAGAGGACGGGAGAGAGCGTGAAGCCGACCAGATAGTCCAGGGCCCGACGGGCCAGGTAGGCCTCGACCAGTTCCATGTCGATCTGGCGCGGATTGGCCATGGCCTCGGTGACGGCGGCCTTGGTGATGGCGTTGAAGACCACGCGCTCGACTGGCATGTCCTTCATCAGGCCGCGCTTGGATTTCAGGATCTCAAGCACGTGCCAGGAAATCGCCTCGCCCTCGCGATCCGGGTCGGTGGCCAGGATCAGACGGTCGGCGGACTTGGCGGCGGCGGAAATCTCGGCCAGCGGCTTGCTGGCGCGGCTCCCGACCTCCCAGGACATCTCGAAGTCCTCGTCCGGGCGCACGGACCCGTCCTTCTCCGGAAGGTCCCGGACGTGTCCGACCGAGGCCAGCACCTTGTAGTCGGAGCCAAGGTACTTGTTGATGGTCTTGGCCTTGGCGGGGCTCTCGACGATGACGAGCTTCATATAGGGTGACTGTTCCTGAAAGAGCGCGGAACGTGGGGGCGGTCCCTGCGGCCTGTCAACGGGGCGGATTCGCCTGATTTTCCGAGCCCCTTTAGGGGCTCATCCCAGAACGACAAGTCCGCCGGGCAGCAGTTCTGCCCGTCCGGCGAGCGCCAGCTCCATCAGGGCGGCGAAAACGGCGGGCGCCGGGGCCCGGGCGGCGCGGACCAGTTCGTCGCGGGAAACCGGGGTCGGGGACAGGAGATCGGCCAGCCGTTCGCGCAGGCCGTCGCACGGTTCGGCGGGGGCGTCGCGCCAGGGTGCGCGGTCGGGTTCGGCCAGGTTGCGCAGGCCGGTCAGCGCCCGCAGCACGTCCTCGGCGCCTTCGCAGAGCGCGGCGCCCTGGCGGATCAGGTCGTTGGTCCCCCGGGCCCGGGGATCGAGCGGCGAGCCGGGGACGGCCAGCACCTCGCGGCCCTGTTCGGCGGCGAGGCGGGCGGTGATCAGTGAGCCGGATCGCAGTTCCGCCTCGACCACCACCACGGCGCGGGACAGCCCGGCGATGATCCGGTTGCGGCGGGGGAAGTCGCGGGCCACCGCCGTGCGGCCAGGCGCGTTCTCCGAGACCACGCAGCCGGCCTCGACGATCCGCCCGTAGAGCGCGCGGTGTTCCGGCGGATAGATGTCGTTGATCCCGCCGCCCAGCACCGCCACCGTGCCGGTGGGCAGTGAGCCCTCGTGGGCTGCCGCGTCGATCCCCCGAGCCAGACCGGAGACGATGATCTGGCCCGCCAGTCCCAGTTCGGCGGCGATGCCGCGGGCGAATCTCTGGCCGGCCGCCGAGGCGACCCGGGCGCCGACGATGGCGACGGTGGGCCGGTCCAGCAGGGCCGGGTTCCCGCGGGTCCAGATCAATGGCGGCGGCGGATCCAGCGCGGCCAGAAGATGCGGGAAATCGGGCTCGCAGGACGCGATCAGGCGCGCGCCGAGGGCCGCGCCGTCGGACAGTTCCCGCTCGGCCTGTGCCTCGGTGGGGATGTCGAGGCGGCCCGTGCGCCCGCCGCGCCGGCTCAGCTCGGGCAGGGCCTCCAGCGCCAGCGCCGCGTCGCCATAGCGCTGGATCAGCTGGTCGAAGGTGACGGCTCCGACGTTCTCCGTGCGCGCCAGCCGCAGCCAGTCGCGGCGCTGGACATGGGTGAGCGGTTGGATCACCCGGGCGGGTTTCCCTTGTCCTCATAGAGTTCCGGCGGCATCGGCGGGCCACCGTTGTGCCCGGACATCTCGGAGCTCTTCGCGCCGATCCTGGGCTCCTCACCCTTCATCAGGCGGCGGATGTTCGGCTCATGCCGGATGAACACCAGGAGCGCCATGAACAGAGCCAGCAGGGCGATGGCGTGCGGCAGCCCCAGGAGAAGGACGAACAGGGGCGCGACGGCCACCGCGACCAGGGCCGCGAGAGAGGATATCCGGAAGACGAACGCCATGATGATCCACGTCGCCCCGGCCGCCAGACCCACAGGCCAGGCCGCAGCCAGCAGGGTGCCGAAGAAGGTGGCGACGCCCTTGCCGCCCTTGAACTTCAGCCAGACCGGGAACAGGTGGCCCAGGAACGCCGCGCCGGCCGCCAGTGCGACCAGGGCCGACGCCGAGACCTGCGGTGCGCTCCGGGCCAGCAGTCCAGCCAGCAGCACGGCCACCGCGCCCTTGCCGCCGTCGCCCAGCAGGGTGATGGCGGCGAGATCCTTGCGACCGGTCCGCAGCACATTGGTCGCGCCGATGTTGCCGGAGCCGATTGAGCGCAGGTCGCCCGCGCCGCCCAGCCGGGTCGCGATGACCCCGAACGGAATCGATCCGAGAAGGTAGCCGCCGATGATGGCGGATCCGAACAGAATGGCGCTTGGAACTTCAGGCATAGGTGCTCCCCGACTCATCGGACTCCTAGCGCGGCTCCGCCGGTTCGTCTGCGCACGCACAGAAAATCGGAACGCAACATGAACGTCAAGCGCGCCATGTCGGGGCGACGTTACGCAAGGCGTTTGGCTTAACTACAGAAGACCGGCGGCGAGACGGGTGGACACGATGTTGCTGGATGGTGTGAGCGTCCCGGAGAGGCCTGGCGAGATCCGGGCGTGCCTGAAAGTCCGCAACGAGGCGCTGCGTCTGGCGTCAGTGTTCGATCACCACAGGGCCCTGGGTGTGGACCGCTTCCTCGTCATCGACGATGGCTCGACCGATGGAACCCTGGACTATCTGACGGCCCAGCCGGACACCCATGTCCTGCGCGGCGAGGGCGGGTTCGCCGAGACCCGCAGTGGTCTTCGATGGGTAAACACGGCCCTGAACGCTTTCTGCGACGGTCACTGGACCCTGACCATCGACGCCGACGAGCAGTTCATCTTTCCGGGATTCGAGCAGGTTGGGCTTCGAGCCCTCTGCGGACATCTGGACCAAAGTCAGGTCTGCGGCGTGTTCGCGCTGCTGCTGGACATGTACGGACCGGGTGACGTGACAGAAGCGATCCACACGCCGGGCGCGCCACTTCTGGATACCTGTAACTGGTTTGATCCGGCGCCTTACACGGCCGATCGGGCAGGGCCCTACCCGCATGTCCAACTCCAGGGCGGTGTGCGGGCGAGGGTGTTCGACTTCAGCCCTTACCAGCCGCGCCCGCCGGTCATCAGCAAGGTTCCGCTGGTGAAGTGGCGGCGAGGCATGAAGTACCTGCTCTCGACCCACGCGGTGACCTCGATCCCGATCTATCCGATGCTTGCAGCCCTGCTGCACTTCAAGTTCCTGAGCGACTTCCCCGAGCGGGTGGAGGCGGCCGTGGCCGAGGGACAGTACTTCGGCGGATCAATAGAGTACCGCGCCTACCAGGACAGACTCCGGGCCAGCGGCGGACGTCTGTGTCTGCATGATGCGAACTCAGTGCGGTTCACCGGCAGCGAACAGCTCGTGGCCCTGGATCTGATGCAGACCGACGAGGCCTACGAGGCGTTCCTCGCGGCTGAATCAGGCCGAGTAGACGGTCCGCCCGTCAACGACCGTGCGTAGCACCTTCCCCTGAAGTCTCCGGCCGTCGAACGGCGAGTTCTTCGACTTTGAGACCAGCCTGTCGGCATCGATGACGATGGGGGCGTTGAGGTCGCAGAGCACCAGGTCGGCCGGGGCGCCCTTGACCAACCGGCCGCCGGGCAGGCCCAGCAGGGTGGCCGGCGCTGCGGTCACCGTTCGGATCAGGTCGATCAGCGGAATGCGGCCGTCGTGGTGGAAGGCGAGCAGGGCGGCCAGCAGGGTCTGCAGACCCACCGCGCCGGGGGCGGCCTCGTCGTAGGGAAGGCGCTTGTCCTCGGCGGGCGCAGGCGCATGGGCCGAGACGATCACCTGGATCAGGCCGGAGGTCACGGCCTCGATCACCGCCTGGCGGTCGTCCTCGGAACGCAGGGGCGGGTCGACCTTGCAGAAGGTGCGGTAGTCGCCGATGTCGATCTCGTTGAACGACAGGTGGTTGATCGAGGTGGTGGCGGTCACCGGCAGGCCCCGGTCGATGCCGCGCCTGAGGCTTTCGAGCGCCGCGGCGGTGGTCACCTGGTCGACGATGAACGGCGCGCCGGTCAGTTCCACCAGGGCCAGGTCGCGGTCCAGCATGATCCGCTCGGCGATGGCCGGGACGCTGGGCAGGCCCATGCGGGCGGAGAACTCGCCCTCGCTGGCCGCGGCGCCGGCCGACAGCCACGGGTCGGCCGGGCGATGGGCCACCGGCACGCCGAAGGCCTTGGCGTAGCTCAACACCCGGCGCAGGACCTTGGAGTCCACGATGGGGCGGTCGACGTCGGTCACATAGAGGCAGCCGGCCTCATGCATGAGGCCGATCTCGGCCATCCGCTTGCCCTCGGCGCCCTTGGTGGCGGCGCCGGCGGGGAAGACGTTGACCAGTTCGATGTCGCGTGCCCGGCGCAGGATGAAGTCGATCACCGCCGGCTCGTCCATCACCGGATGTGTGTCCGGCTGGACGACGATGGTGGTCACCCCGCCGGCGGCGGCGGCGAGGGCGGCGGACTTGAGGGTTTCCTTGGGCTCCGAGCCGGGCTCGCCGGTCTTGACCCGGATGTCGATCAGGCCGGGAATCAGCAGGGCCCCGCCGGCGTCGATCACCTCGATGTCGGGGGAGAGCGATCCCAGGCCGGGCGCGTGGGCGACATCGGCGATGACGCCCTCGGTGACCACCAGAGCGCCGGGGCCGTCATAGCCCGTGGCCGGATCGACCAGCCGGGCGTTCACATAGGCGACGGGACGGCTGCTCACCGATCATTCTCCAGCCGGGCGGCCAGCGAGGTCAGCACCGCCATCCGGGCGGCGACGCCCATCTCCACCTGGTCCTGGATCAGGCTGACCGAGAGGTCGTCGGCGACCTCCGAATCGATCTCGACGCCGCGGTTCATCGGGCCGGGGTGCATGACCCGCACATGGTCGGCGGCGCAGGCCAGTTTCTCGCGGTCCAGACCGAAGAAGCGGAAATACTCGCGCTGTGAGGGGGCCATCACCCCGTCCATGCGCTCGAGTTGCAGGCGCAGCATCATCACCACGTCGCAGCCGGCGATGCCTTTGCGCATGTCGTGGAAGACCTCGACGTTCCAGCGGTCGGCGGCGGCCGGGATCAGGGTCGGCGGGCCGACCAGCCGCACCGTGGCGCCCAGCATCTGCAGGAGCGCGATGTTCGACCGCGCCACGCGGCTGTGCAGCACGTCACCGCAGATCGCCACCTTGAGGCCCGCGATGTGGCCGAAGGCCCGGCGCATGGAGAGCGCGTCCAGCAGCGCCTGGGTCGGGTGCTCATGCTGGCCGTCGCCGGCGTTGATCACCGAGCAGCCGACCTTCTGCGACAGCAGGCTGGCGGCGCCGGATGAGGCGTGGCGGACGACCAGCAGGTCCGGCTGCATGGCGTTGAGCGTGACCGCCGTGTCGATCAGGGTCTCGCCCTTTGAGATCGAAGAGGAGCGGGGGCTCATGTTGACCACGTCGGCCCCCAGCCGCTTGCCGGCCAGTTCGAAAGAGCTCTGGGTCCGCGTCGAGTTCTCGAAGAACAGGTTCATCAGCGTCCTGCCCTTGAGCAGGTCGAGCTTCTTCGAGGTCTGGCGGTTGAGGCTGACGAATCCGTCGGCAAGATCCAGCAGGTTCGCCACCTCGACCTCGTTCAGGTCGGTGGCGGACAGGAAATGCCGCTTGGGAAAGGAGAAGGTCCGCTGCAGGACCTCGTTCAGACCGGGTGGGGTCATAGTCATTAAAGCGCGGTCTTAGGTGACCCCGGCGCACAAGCCAAGCACCCCTTTGCGAACGCGGCGACCTCATCCATACCGGCCGCACATTTCGTCAGCACCACAGTTCCCGGGGACCGCCTTGACCGTCAACCTCTTCAGCTTCGTCGACATGTATTCCAAGGCGCTGGGCACGGCCGCGCACATCCTGGGCAAGGGCGTCGAGCATGCCCGGGCGACCGGGGCGTCCGACGCCGACGTGCTGACCTGGCGGCTGATCGACGACATGGCGCCGCTGGCCTTCCAGCTCATGGTGGTGGTGAACTTCACCCGGCTGTGGCCCGCCCGGGCGGCAGGCCTGCCGCTGCCGGCCGAAGTCAGCGCCGAGCTCAGTGTCGCCGAGTTCCAGACGGCCATCGCCGAGGCCAAGGCCTGGCTGGCCGCGCTGACGCCGGAGCAGTTCGCCGGCCGCGACGATGTTCCGCTGACGGTGACGCTCGGGACCGGCATGGAGCCGACCCTGCCGGCCGGCCAGTGGATCACCGGCTTCGCGACGACGAACATCTTCTTCCACCTGTCGACCGCCTACGGGATCCTGCGGTCGAAGGGCGTGCAGATCGGCAAGGTCGACCTGTTCTCGGGCGGGCTGTAGCGGCCTTTTTCTATCGGTTCTGAAGCCGGTCCAGCGCGCCCTGGAGGATCCAGGCGGCGGCGGCCTTGTCGACCAGTTCGGCGCGGCGGGCGCGGCTGACATCGGCTTCGTCGATCAGCATGCGGTTGATGGCCATCGAGCTCATCCGCTCGTCCCAGAAGGCGACGGGCATGTCCTTGAGACGCAGGAGGTTGCGGGCGAAGGCGCGGCTGGACTGGCAGCGGGGGCCCTCTGTGCCGTCCATGTTGACCGGGAGGCCGATTACGACGCCGACGGCTCCGCGGCTGTCCATCAGCTCGAACAGGCGCTCCACATCCACCGAGAACTTGGTCCGGCGGATGGTCTCCATCGGGCTGGCGATGCGCAGGGTGGTGTCGGAGACCGCGACCCCGATGGTCTTGTCCCCCAGGTCCAGCCCCACCACCGGCGCATTGCGGGGCAGGACGGTGGGCAGTTCGGTCAGATCGATGACAGCCATCGGCGGCTCTTAGCACCGAATTGACCCGGCGGGTTGTGGGCGGCGCCTGACGCGCGATAAGGCGGACCGGTGATGGGGGAGGGCGGCGTGGCGACAGCCTGGCCGAAGAAGACGCGCGAGTTCGTCAGCCGGCACATGGACAGCCGCATCTGGGAGCGGTTCGTGTTCCGCGACGACGACGTGATCGTCGCCAGCTACGCCAAGTCGGGCACCACCTGGGTGCAGCAGATCGTGGGCCAGCTGATCCACGCCGCCTCCGCCGAGGCGCCGATCAATCTCATTTCGCCCTGGCTGGACTATCGCCTGACCCCGCCGGAGGCGCTGGCGCGGCTGGAGGCCCAGAGCCATCGCAGGCTGGTGAAGACCCACCTGCCGCTCGACGCCCTGAGGTTCTCGCCGAAGGCCCGCTACCTGTACGTGGCGCGCGACGGTCGCGACGTGCTGATGAGCCTGCATCATCACCATTCGGAGGGGAACGCCCTCTGGTACAGGATGCTCAATGACGACCCGGACCTCGGGCCGCCGATGACCCCGCCTGATCCAGACGTGCGCCGCTATTTCAACGCCTGGCTGGAGAACGACGGCGCGCCGTTCTGGCCCTACTTCGACAATGTCGCGAGCTGGTGGGCGGCCCGCGATCTGCCCAACGTGAAGCTGGTCCACTTCAACGCCCTGAAGGCGGACCTGGAGGGCGAGCTGCGCGGCATCGCCGATTTTCTGGGCGCGGACCTTCCCGAAGACCAGCTGCCGGCGATCCTGGAGCATTGCTCGTTCGGCTACATGAAGGCCCACGCCGAACTTGTG
The DNA here is from genome assembly GCA_963205005.1 of Pseudomonadota bacterium. Lineage (GTDB taxonomy): Bacteria > Pseudomonadota > Alphaproteobacteria > Caulobacterales > Caulobacteraceae > Phenylobacterium. Next base: position 6,040 of record CAUJHW010000003.1, on the reverse strand, counting down.
GCCCCGCTTGGCGGCCGGATCTTCGAGAACGGCGCCGGGACCTTCCTCCACGAAGGGGCCAACGGACGCTGGCGCGCGGTGCTCACCGAGGCGGACAGCGCGGCCTATGAGGCGCGCGCCCGGGCCGAACTGGGGGACGAATGCGCGCAATGGCTCGCCACCGGCTTGCTAAAGGGCGCCTCGCGCGGCTAACCCACGCCCTTCGAACAATGGAGGGTGGTCATGGCCATCGACGCCGCGACCGTACGCAAGGTTGCGAGGCTGGCGCGCATCGCCGAGCCCGAGGACAGGCTGGAGCCGCTGGCCCGCGAGCTGTCGGGGATCCTGAACTGGATCGAGCAGCTTTCGGAAGTGGACACCGACGACGTCGAGCCCATGACCACGTCCGTGGCCATGAAGCTTCCGATGCGCGAGGACGTGGTCACCGACGGGGGTGATCCGGCAAAGGTGCTGGGCAATGCGCCGAAGTCAGACCGCGGGTTCTTTGTCGTGCCGAAGGTGGTTGAGTGATGTCGGACCTTACGGGACTCACGCTCAAGGCCGCTCTCGACGGGCTGGCCAGCAAGAGCTTCTCTTCCGAGGAGATCACCCAGGCGCACGTGACCGCCGTGGCGGATTCGCGTCCGCTGAACGCCTTCGTGATCGAGACGCCGGACAAGGCGCTGGAGATGGCGCGCGCCTCCGACGCCCGCCGGGCGAAGGGCGAGGCCGGTCCGCTGGACGGCGCGCCGCTGGGCATCAAGGACCTCTTCTGCACCGAGGGCGTGGAATCCACCGCGGGCTCCATGATCCTGCGCGGCTTCAGGCCGGCCTACGAATCCACGGTCACCTCCAACCTTTGGCGGGACGGGGCGGTGATGCTGGGCAAGCTGAACATGGACGAGTTCGCCATGGGCTCGTCCAACGAGACCTCGGCCTGGGGGCCGGCGGTCAATCCGTGGCGGGCGGCGGGCGGCAACGCCCAACTGACCCCGGGCGGCTCGTCGGGCGGCTCGGCCTCGGCGGTCGCCGCGCAGCTCTGCCTAGGGGCCACGGCCACCGACACCGGCGGCTCGATCCGCCAGCCTGCGGCGTTCACCGGCACCGTCGGCATCAAGCCCACCTATGGCCGCTGCTCGCGCTGGGGCATCGTCGCCTTCGCCTCGTCACTGGATCAGGCGGGACCGATGGCGCGCACGGTCGAGGACACCGCGATCCTGCTGAAGTCCATGGCCGGTCACGACCCGAAGGATACCACCAGCATCGACGCTGAAGTGCCTGATTTCGCGAGCTTCTGTGGCAAGTCGGTGAAGGGCCTGAGGGTCGGCATTCCCAAGGAATACCGGGTCGATGGCATGCCTGCCGAGATCGATGCCCTGTGGGAGCAGGGGATCGCCTGGCTAAAGGAGGCCGGCTGCGAGATCGTCGAGGTGTCGCTGCCGCACACGAAATACGCGCTGCCGGCCTACTACATCATCGCCCCGGCCGAGGCCTCCTCGAACCTCGCCCGCTATGACGGCATGCGTTACGGCCTTCGGGTCGACGGCGCGAACCTGACGGAGACCTACGAGAACACCCGCGCCCAGGGCTTCGGCGCGGAAGTGAAGCGCCGGATCCTGATCGGCACCTATGTGCTCTCGGCCGGCTACTACGACGCCTACTACCTGAAGGCGCTGAAGGTGCGCCGGCGAATCGCCGACGACTTCGATCAGGCCTGGCAGACCTGCGACGCCCTGCTGACGCCCACGGCGCCCTCGGCGGCCTTCGCGCTCGGCGAAAAGTCGGACGATCCGGTCGCCATGTACCTGAACGACATCTTCACGGTGACAGTGAACCTGGCCGGCCTGCCGGGCATGAGCGTGCCCGCGGGCATCGACGCCAATGGCCTGCCGCTGGGCCTGCAGCTGATCGGGCGCAATCTGGACGAGGGCACCCTTTTCTCGCTGGGCTCAGCCATCGAGAAGGCGGCGGACTTCCGGGCGAAGCCGGCGAAGTGGTGGTGAAGTGAGTTTTTCCTTCCCCTTAGTGGGGAAGGCGGACGCCGGACGGGTGGGGAAACCTGTCGAAGGGCTCTGAGCCCGGTCGCGATTTCCCCACCCCGCTCACCTTTGGCGAGGCGACCCACCCCACAAGGGGGAGGGAAGGGCGCGACTTGATGCTGTCGAAGTCGGCCTGAAGGGCCTTCAGCTTGGCGTCGTCGATGGCGCCCTGGCTCATCGGGGCGACCTGGGCCAGGGTCATGGTGGCGATCTGGTCGTAGAACTGGGTGATTTCCGGCAGGGCCTTCTCGAGGGCGGCCTTGGCCTTCTCGTTCTTGATGATGTCGCCGATCGGGGTGGTTTCCACCGAGATCTTGCCGGCGGCGGCGTCTGCGGCGGGGGCGGGCGTCTGCGCGAGGGCGGGCGCGGCGATCGCGGCCGTGACGAGCGCGGCGGCGAGGGCGAGAGTCTTCATTGGGTGTTCCTTTTCCCCATTCTAAGCGCCGTTAAGACGCGGCGCAGCTTGAGTCCAATTTTGGGCGATTAGGCAAGAGGGCATGTGCGCCCGCTTCCGGTTTCCATCGGGTCGCGCTACTGAACCGCGCATGAACGACGTCACCAATTCGAAGGTCATCCAGGGCCGGACCGGCCCGTGGGAAATCGTCCTTGGGCTTGAAGTCCACGCCCAGGTCGCCTCCAACGCCAAGCTGTTCTCCGGCGCGGCGGTGGGCGCCGGCGCGGCGCCGAACGCCCAGGTCAGCCTGGTCGATGCGGCCATGCCCGGCATGCTGCCTGTCATCAACCGCCATTGCGTCGAGCAGGCGGTGAAGACCGGCCTGGGTCTCAATGCCCGGATCAACAACTGGTCCCGGTTCGACCGGAAGAACTACTTCTATCCGGACCTTCCGCAGGGCTATCAGATCAGCCAGTTCAAGGACCCGATCGTCGGCGAGGGCGAGATCATCGTCGAGCGCGACGACGGATCCACCTTCACGGTGCGGATCGAGCGGCTGCACCTTGAGCAGGACGCCGGCAAGAGCCTGCACGACCAGGACCCCAACTTCACCTACGTCGACCTGAACCGCTCGGGCACGGCGCTGATGGAGATCGTCTCCCGCCCGGACATGCGGACATCCGAGGAGGCCGCGGCCTATGTGAAGAAGCTGCGGACCATCCTGATCTATCTCGGCACCTGTGACGGCGACATGGAGAAGGGCAACCTGCGCGCCGACGTGAACGTCTCGGTCTGCCGGCCCGGCGCCTACGAGAAGTTCCGCGAGACCGGCGACTTCAGCCATCTGGGCACGCGCTGCGAGATCAAGAACGTCAACTCCTACCGCTACATCCAGCAGGCCATCGAATACGAGGCCCGGCGGCAGATCGAGATCCTTGAGGACGGGGGCAAGATCGATCAGGAAACCCGCCTGTTCGACCCCGGGAAGATGGAGACGCGGTCCATGCGCTCCAAGGAAGAGGCGCACGACTACCGCTACTTCCCTGACCCGGACCTTCTGCCGCTGGAGCTCGATCCGGCCTGGGTGAAGGCCATCGAGGCGACACTGCCCGAGCTGCCGGACGCCAAGAAGGCCCGGCTGCAGTCGCAGTACGGCCTGACCGCCTATGACGCCGGCGTGCTGATCATCGAGCAGGCCCGCGCCGACTTCTACGAGGCGGCGGTGAAGGGGCGCGACCCCAAGCTGACCGCCAACTGGGTGACCAACGACCTGGCCGCCCGGCTGACGGCCGGCGGCTTCGACATCCAGGATTCGCCGATCAAGCCGGCCGCCATCGCCGAACTGGTCCAGCTGATCGAGGAGGGCGTCATCTCCTCCAAGATCGCCAAGGACGTTTTCGAGCGGATGTGGGCGGGCGAAGGCTCGGCTTCGGAAGTCGTCGAGAAGGCGGGCCTGCGCCAGGTGTCCGACACCGGTGCGCTGGAGGCGATCATCGACCGGCTGATCGAGGCCAATCCGGGCCAGGCCGCCGCGGTCAAGGAAAAGCCGCAGGCTGTCGGCTGGTTCGTGGGTCAGGTGATGAAGGAAACCGGTGGCAAGGCGAACCCCGGCGTCATCAACCAGCTGCTCAGGGCGAAGCTGGGCGGGTAGGGCTCTAACGGACCATGTCGAAGACCCGGCCGTCCGGTCCGACCAGGGCGAAGCCATCGCCCATCCGAACCCAGGTGAAACCCCGGGGCGGCGGGCGCAGCCGGTAGCGCTCGTAGTCGTCGACGAAGGCTCCGCGATAGTTGTCGGGCAGGTACCCGCCGCGGCGAGGCGCCGCCTGTGGCGGTCCGGGACCGATGTCGCGCGGGCCGGCCTCGTCGCGGCGACGGCGCTCGTCGCGCCACCGGTCGGACCGTGCGTCTTCCCGCGAGGGCTGGGCGCGGCGGTCATGGGACTGGCCGCGGTGATCTCCGTCACGCTCACGGGCCTCGGCGGCCTGGCCCAGCGGCAACGCCGCCGAGAGGCTGGCCACTGTGGCCGCGATGAGGAGGAGGCGCTTCATGTCGGCCGCATCATCGCCGGCCATCGCTGAACTTCCCCTGAACGGCGCCGACAGGTCGACGGGAGCCGGTGCGGTCGAATGTCCCACCATCGATTCCTGTCAGTTGGACAACAGCGGTCTTAACCATGTGTTCAACCTAACCTTGGTTCTCTGTCGCATCGAAGGCCGGATTGGGGTCCGCGAAGCGGGCCGGCCGGCCAGGGCGAGGACAAGACGATGCTGGCTACCATCGACATGAAGTGCGATGGCCTGCCGCTGCCGACACCGGACGCGACGGGCGACGAGTTGTTTCGCATGGGTCTGCTGTATTCCACGGGGCAGGGCGGCGCGCCGCTCGACTATGTCTCGGCGCACATGCTGTTCAATCTGGCCGCCATGCGCGGCTCGATCGAGGCCAAGGTCTACCGCAAGGAACTGGCCGGCGAGATGGCTCACGACGAGGTCGCCGAGGCCCAGCGCCAGGCCCGCCAGTGGCTGGCTCAGGGCTGACCCAGGGCCGGCCGGAGGTTTTCGAGCGCCATTCTCGACAGGCGCCGGAACCACCTGACTGCCTATAGGTTGTGCGTGTGGGCTGGCAGGCCAGAAACACGCCTCGTTTCTGCCCAGCCCGAGCCAAAGGGCTGAGTCATGAAAACGTACACCAGGTTCCTCGCCACCTCGGCGAGCGCCGTAGCCTTTGCGGCAATGGCATTCGGCGCCTCCGCGGCGACCTACGTCGACCCGTGGACCGTCTCGAACACCGGCGGCATTTCGGTTGTGTTCGGCGACAACGGCCTGGACGTTCCCGGCGCTGAATCCATTGCCGGCGAGACCACCACCACCCACGCCTTCAACGCTCAGACAGGCGTCTTCACCGACACCTTCAGCTTCTTCCTGCCGAACGGCCTGGTCGGGTTCTCGCTGAGTTCGATCGGTTTCCTGCCCAACAGCTCGCTCAACGTCTCGTCGCTGACCTTCAACGGCGTTCCGATCGGCGTGACCAACACCTCGAACGGCAGCGGCAACGCGGTGACCTCCACCAGCGGAGCCTTCTCGGTCGCCCTCGGCGGCCCGCAGACACTGTCGGTCTCGGGCATCGGCGGCGCGGATGCCGTGTTCAGCGGCACAGCCACATTCCAGGCGCTGACGGCCGGCGTTCCGGAGCCCGGCGCCTGGGCGCTGATGATCGTCGGCTTCGCGGGGACGGGCGCGCTGCTGCGCCGCCGCCGCGGCCAGTTGACGGTCGCGGCCAGCTAGGCCAGCGCCAGACCCTGACAGGTTTGAGGCCCCGGTGTTCCGCGCCGGGGCCTTTTGCTGCCGGTTCCTGACTGCCGCGCGGACAGATGCGTTGCCCCTGAAAGCCTCTTTCGCTATGGAGAGCGTCCCATTGCGGGCCGCTGGCTCAGGCTGGCTGCGAAGGTCGCGGTGGGGCGGGAGAAAACCCGTTGAAAACAACAGGGTGACGTGGCCGAGTGGCTGAAGGCAACGGTTTGCTAAATCGTCATACGTGAAAGCGTATCCAGGGTTCGAATCCCTGCGTCACCGCCACTTCTTTCCGCCCTCTTGTTCAATGTGGCGTCAGCCTCTCCCGATCCGCG
>CAUJHW010000002.1 GCA_963205005.1 Pseudomonadota bacterium | reverse complement strand
CGTCTTCGTTCCGCTGAAGCTGGTCACGCCCCTGGCTGACGTGCCGGTGGTCCAGCTGTCCCTGCAGGCGGGCCTGGACGCCGGGGCCCATCTGGCCGCCGGCCGCGCGCTGGCGCCCTTGCGGGACGAGGGCGTGCTGATCGTCGGCTCCGGCATGAGTTGGCACAACATGCGCGGCTTCAGCCCGGCGTTCACCGCGCGGTCGGCGACCTTCGACGCCTGGCTGGAAAGCGCGGTCACCGATCCGGCGCAGCGCGACGCCGCGCTCGCCCTGTGGGAGACCGCGCCCCATGGCCGCGAGGCGCACCCTCGCGAGGAACACCTGCTGCCTCTGATGGTCGTAGCGGGCGCCGCCGACGGTGAGCCGGGCCAGATCGCTTTTCGCGACACGGTGATGGACGTTGTGGTCTCGGCCGTCGCGTTCGGCAGACCGGCCCTGGCCGGCTAGGCGACGGCAGACTCAAGCGCCGCCCGACGGTCGAACGCCGTCTGCAGGGCTTCATAGAGCCGCCCGGCCTCGATGGGCTTGGCGACGAAGCCGTCCATGCCCGCCTGAAAGTATTCGGCGACCTGGTGCGACATGGCGTTGGCGGTCAGGGCCACGATCGGCGTGCGGTCGCGGCCTTCGGCGCGTTCGCGGGCGCGGATGATCGCCGTGGCGCCCGGCCCGTCCATCACCGGCATCTGCACGTCCATCAGGATCAGGTCCCAGGGCTCGCGCTCCCACGCGGCCACTGCCTGACCCCCGTCGGCGACGATCTCGGGCTCGATCCCCACCTGCGCCAGCAGGGTGCGCAGGACCAGCTGGTTCATCAGATTGTCCTCGGCCGCCAGAACGCGGATTGGACGCTCAGCCGCAGGCTTCGCCCGGGGTCGGGGACGCGCCGCCTGCTTCGGCGCCGCCCGGGCCACCTTCTCCAGCGGCAGGTAGGCGGTGAATGTCGAGCCCATGCCAGGGGCGCTTGTGGCCGAGATCGTCCCCCCCATCAGCTCGGCCAGTTCCCGGCAGATCGCCAGGCCCAGGCCGGTGCCGCCGAACCGGCGCGTGGTGGAGGCGTCGGCCTGCTCGAACTTCTGGAACAGGCCCGCGAGGTGTTCCGCGGTCATGCCGATGCCGCTGTCGAAGACCGTCAGGGAAAGGCCGTCCCGCTCGCGCCCGACGCGAACCTTGACGCCGCCCTTCTGGGTAAACTTGAGCGCGTTGGAGACCAGGTTCCAGAGGATCTGGCGCACGCGCACCTGATCGCCCTCATAGACGCCCCGCGCCGCGCTATCGACGCTGAGCTCGAACGACAGACCCTTGGCCTCGGCGATCGCCTGGAAGGTCGCATGGGCGGTCTTCGCCAGGGCGTCGACCTCGAACTGGGCCGTTTCCAGCACCAGCTTGCCCGCCTCGATCTTCGACAGGTCCAGCACGTCATTCAGGATCGCCAGCAGGCTTTCGCCCGACTGGCGGATCACATCGAGCCGCTCGCGCTGCACGTCCGAAAGATCCGCATCGGCCGCCATGGCCTGGGCCATGCCGAGGACACCGTTCAGCGGGGTGCGGATCTCATGGCTCATCGTCGCCAGGAAGGCGCTCTTGGCGCGGTTGGCGGCCTCGGCGGCCTCCTTGGCCTGGAGGAGTGCCTGCTCGGAGGCTTTCTGGGCGGTTATGTTGCGCATGGCGCCCACCAGACGCAGGGGACGCCCCCGCTCGTCAGAGATCAGCTCGGCGGCGCCCATTGCCCAGATCTCGCGACCATCCTCCCGGACCACCCGATACTCCGGCCGGTAGGGCTCGCCGGTCCGCAGATGGTGGTCCCAGGCCGCCATGGCCTGGGGGCGATCCCGGGGGTCGATGTTGCTCCAGATGTCGGCCTCGAGAACCTCATAGGTCTTGGGCGCATCAAAGAAGGTATCCTCCGCGCCGGTCTTCACCAGTTCGCGGTTCACGTAGTCCATCTCGTAGACGTGGAGGTCGGCGATCTCCATCGCCAGCTTCAGGCGTTCCTCGGAGCGTTCGGTGCGCTCCAGGGCCTCGACCACGTGGGTGATGCTGTAGGAGCTGATGATCAGCCCGCCGACCTCGCCGCCGGCTTCGTACCAGGGCGCCAGCTCGACCCGGACCCACTCCAGCTTTCCGTCGATGCCGGGGATCTGCAGCCGGTCGACCGAGTGCGGCTTGCCCTTCAGGCAGTCGTCGATGCCCGACCGCCACTGTTCGAACATGTCGGGAAAGAGTTCCTGGAGGGTCCTGTCGACCACCTGGCGCGCCTCTAGTCCGCGCGCCCGGACCCAGGGCGGGCTGGCGTACAGGATCCGCGCCTCGCGGTCGGTGAGCACCATGGCCACCGGCATGGCGTCGATCATCGCCGCCATGGTGCGCTGGTGGTCATCCTGCGCCCGCCTCGCCTCCACCCGCACCCACTCGTCGGCCACGAAGTCGGCCAGATCCTGCAGGCGGTTGGCCAGGCTGCGGTCATAGGCGCGCGGTTCGATCCCGGCCACCCAGAGCGCGCCGGGGGTCGTGCCGTCCGAAAGCCGGATCGGGGCCCCGCAGTAGAAGCTGATGTAGGGCGGTCCGTTCACGGTGGGGTCGTCACGGAAACGCGGATCGACACGCGCGTCCTCGACCCACATCAGTTCGCCCGTGCGCATCACCTCTCGCACGCCAGCGCCGTCGCCCCGGTTGGCGCTCACCCGGCTGCGCCACAGCGCGTCGCCGCTGACGAGGGTGATCTCGGCGCCGACATTTCCGAAAAGCGACCGGGCAAGACGGGTCGCCCGGTCGAACACAGGAACGGAATGTTCCATGTGCTGAGGTCCGCTCGGCGCGCTCTGCGTCCTGTTCATCCGGCTTCCCCGTTGCGACGTTCGACGTCGTCTGTTGAGCCGCATTGTCGCGCGGGTTGAGTTAAGCCTGCCTTTAAGTGGCTCCTTTTCGACCGGCCGCGGCGCGATGCAGCACGATCCCGCTGGTGGTGGCCACGTTGAGGGAATCGAATCCGGAGGCCATCGGGATGGCCACAGTGCGCACGCGCCGGAGAACCGCCGCGGGCAGGCCCGGCCCCTCAGCCCCGAACAGCACCGCCGCGCGGGGCCCCAGATCGAGGTCATCAAGGTCGGTCTCGCCGCCCGGCGACAGCGCCGCGAGTTCGAAGCCGGCCGCGGATAGCGCCCCGACGAGGCCCGCGGCGTCTCCGGCCCTGGCGAACGGGACGGTCAGGGCCGCCCCCACGCTGACGCGGATGGCCTTGCGGTAGAGAGGATCGCAGCAGCTGTCGTCGAGCAGGACGGCGTCGACGCCGAAGGCGGCCGAGTTCCGGAAGATGCCGCCCATGTTGTCGTGATTGGCGATGCCGACCAGCCCGACCACCAGGGCCCGGGGCGGCAGCGCCGCGATGAGGGCGCCGGGATCGCGAACCCGCCGACGACCGACGGCCAGGATTCCCCGATGGATCGGAAAGCCCACCACCTGGTCCATGGCCGCCTGCGCCGCGGCGTACACCGGTGTCCCGGCGGGCAGGCCGGCGAGCATGTCGCCAAGGCTTTCCACGCGATGCGCCGCGACCAGCACCGAGACGAGGCTGTCAGGATCGGTGGCGATGGCCTTTTCCAGCACAACGCGGCCTTCGGCGACAAACAGTCCTTCCCGGCCCGCCAGGTCCCGCTCACGGACGGCGCGATACGACTCCAGACGCGGATCGTCGGCGTCGTCGATGCGGATGATGCGCGGCAAGCCCCCTACCAGATCTTCACGCGGTCGGCGGGCGCGAGATACAGCTTCTGTCCCGGCTTCACGTCGAAGGCAGGATACCAGGCATCGAGGTTGCGCACCGTCAGGGCCCGCCAGGGGGCCGGCGCATGGACATCGGTCACCACCGTCCGTCGCAGCGCCGCCTCGCGGAACTTGGACCGATAGTTCTGGGCCCAGCCGAGGAAGAAGCGCTGGTCGGCGGTGAAGCCGTCGATGACCGGCGCGGGCTGGCCATTCAGCGACAGGTGATAGGCATCGTAGGCGGTGGCCAGGCCTGCCACGTCGGCGATGTTCTCGCCCAGGACCTGCTCGCCCTTGATGTTGAGACCCGGTAGGGCCTCGTAGGCGCTGTACTGGTCGGCCAGCTTCCGGGTCTCGGCGCGGAAGCGGGCGATGTCCTGCGCGCTCCACCAGTTACGGACGTTGCCGTTCTCGTCGAACAGCGCCCCGGTATCGTCGAAGCCGTGACTGACCTCGTGCCCGATCACCCCGCCGATGGCGCCGTAGTTCACCGCCGCGTCCGCGTTGGGATCGAAGAAGGTCGGCTCCAGGATGGCCGCCGGGAAGGTGATCGAGTTCTGGCTGGGCGCGAACAGCGCGTTCACCGTCTGCGGGTTCATGAACCATTCGGTCCGGTCCACCGGCTGGCCCAGCTTGGCGACGTTGCGGCGGTACTCGAACAGGTCGGCGCGCTGCTTGTTGCCATAGGCGTCGCCACGCACGATCGACAGGCCGGAATAGTCACGCCAGGTGTCGGGATAGCCCACGGAGATACGGAAGTTCGCCAGCTTCTTCCGCGCCTGGGCCTTGGTCTCCGGGCTCATCCAGTCGATGCGGTCGATCCGGTGGCCAAAGGCCTTCACGACGTTCTCGGCCATCACCTGCGCCTTGGCCTTGGCTTCGGGTGAGAAGTGCTTCCCGACATAGAGTTTGCCGATCGCCTGGCCCAGCGCGTTCGAGGTGTTGTCCACCCCGCGCTTCCAGCGCTCGCGCTGCTGCGGGGTTCCGGACAGGGCCTGTCCGTTGAAGGCGAAGTGTTCGTCGACGAAGGCCTTCGAAAGATAGGGGGCGCCGCGCTCGACGGCGTGGAAAGCGAGGTAGTCCTGCCACGCCTGGATCGGCTTGCTGCCGGCCAGACGGGACATGCCGGCGATCGCCCCGGCCTGCCAGGCCCCGAACCGCGACTGGTCGGCAAGCCCCGCCGCCGCCAGGAAGGCGTCCCAGTCGAGTCCCGGCGCCTTGCGCGGCAGGTCGGCCCGCGACCAGACCGTGTTCGACTTCGACACGTCGGAGCTCTCGTCCACCGTGACATGAACCCTGGCGATCGCAGTTTCCAGCGCGACCACGCGCTTCGCGCGCGCCTCCGGTTCGGCATAGCCCGCCAGCTTCAGCATGCTGGCCACATGGGTCAGATACCTGGCGCGCAGTTCGACATACCGCGGGCTGTCGCCGAGGTAGTACTCGCGGTCGGGCATGCCCAGACCGCCCTGCATCAGATAGGGCCGGTACTTCGAGGTATCGTTGAGATCCTCGGCGACCCAGAGGCCGAAGGGCCGATCGGTGTAGAAGTTGGTGGCGTTCAGGGCGTCGGTGTCGGCGCGGATGCTGGCGCCAAGGACCCGCGACAGGTCCCTGCGGGTGCGGATCGCCGCGATCGTGTCCAGTTCGGGCCTGAGCGGCGTGGCGCCGAGTTCCTCGATCCGCGCCTCGTCCATGAAGCTCGCGAAGTAGTCACCGATCTTCTGGGCTTCCGACCCCTCCGCGGCGGGCGACCGAGCCGACTCCTCGATGATCTCCCGGGTCCGTCGGGAGGCTGTCTCGGCGACGACGACGAAGCTGGAAACGCTGGAGCGGTCGGCCGGGATCTCGGTGCGGTCAACCCACTTGCCGACCCCGTGGCGGAAGAAGTCGTCGCCGGCAGCCACGCCGGTGTCCATGCCCGTGGCGTCGAAGCCGAACGCTCCGACCTGGGCCCTGGGTCCGGGCGGCGGCGCGGGCGCAACCGGCGCCGGGGCCTCAGCGACAGGCGGCGGCGGGGGCGGCGCGGGGGTCGCGCAGGCGGACAGGAGGACGGCGGCCGAGCCCGCGGCGAACCAGACGGAACGGAATGACATGCTTGAAAATGCTCCCATTGGCGGGCGAACAGACCCCTCACCCGCGCCTTTGGCGCTTCAATACACCCCGCTACGGCCTTTGCGAGCCTTTTGGGCTCACCGGTCCTCGGCGCGCTCCCGGACACGGACGATCAGCGACTGGCTGGCTGTCGCCATCAGTTCCCCGTCCTGCGACCAGAGATACATGGAGCCATGACCGAACCCGCCATGGACGCCCATGATCCGGATGTCGCAAAGCACCCAGTCAGTCGGCACGATGCGACGGATCCGCAGGGTGTTGTCCAGGCTGTTGCCGCCGGCGTTCTGGCCCAGCGCATTGCCGATGCCCTGGGGCACGAAATCGGCGAACACCGCCAGCATGGCGCTGTCGATGGCGAAGGCCTCCCGGGGGCGCGCCCAGAGCAGGGTTCGACCATCCGCCTCGGGGCGGCCGATCCGGTCCATGCCATAGCGCCCCTTGGCCAGCCGGACTTCGATGCGGCTGTGCAGGCCGCCCTCTGCGGCGCGCCAGTGATCGGCGGCGTCGCAGTCCTCCGGCGGCGGCGCTTCCGGGCGATCCGTCCACTGGCCGCTCAGGTCGCTGGGCCGCGCCCCCAGGGCGGCGTTGACGGTCAGGATCTCCTTGTCGCCCACGTGGCCGATCACCCGGGCCTGGGTGTTGTACTTGCCCTCGACCGGCGTCCACACGTCCAGGTCGACGACGCTCGGCGGCTTGGCGAAGGACAGATACTGGGCGGTCGCCCAGATCAGCGGGCGCCCGCAGGTGCGCTCCATGGCCGCCACGGCCGAAGCCAGGCCCACGCCGCCGAACATGAACGGGCTGGCGGGCGGTCCGACGCAGATCGACGGGTCCACCGAAAGATACCACCGGTGAGGATTGTGGGTCGCTCGCAGGTCGAAGAACAACTTGTCCATGGGACCTGAAAGCGCGTCTCCGGTCGCGGCGCAAGGGACATGTCGCCGAGGTGTTTCCGGACACAACACACGCGATACGGGAAGTCGGACACCCGCTCATAACCACGTCGCTTAAGTCCACGGTGACCGGGTGCGTTTACTTTGTTTCCCGCGATGATTGGACAGAACGTCACCATCCCGGCCTTCGCGGCCCTCTCAAGGCGCTATTACGTGCCGCTGGGCGCCGCCATTGGCGCGGCCACGCTGGCGGTGTCGCTGTCCCCGATCGGCGACAGCTTCATGGCGCGCATCCTGATCTTCTACGCGGCCACCAGTCTCGCATATGTCCTGATGCCATTCGCGCGGCGCGGGGACGTTCCGCTGGTCTCGGCCTGGGTGGTGCTGCTCAGCGAGCTGACCCCCTGCATCGGCGGCGAGCTCATATCGCCCACCAATGTCACCGCAGACGCGCTCGGCGTGCTGATGGCCGTCGGGCCCATCTACGTGGCCCGCTTCCGTCAGGTTCAACAGGGCGACATCCGCCCCGCCGGTCGCCGCGCCAGCGAGCGCTAGCTGCGCGTAAAGACCGGTTGCCGCCGGTCGCGGAAGGCCGCGACCGCCGCCTTGTGGTCGCTGGACTTGCGCAGCCGGCCCAGATCTTCCGCCCACATCGCATCGGCCTCGTCCGGCGCCAGGTCCATGGCCCGGTTGGCGGCCCGCTTGGTCGCCTCCACGGACAGCGGCGCGCGGCTGGCGATACGTTCGGCCAGGGCGATCGCGGCCGGCCGGAGTTCGTCAGGCTCATGGAGGCTGGTGACCAGCCCGAACCGCTCGGCGGCGGCCGCGTCGTGCGGCAGGCCGGTCAGCAGCATCGACTTGGCCCGGGACACGCCGATCAGGCGCGGCAGGCGGTAGGTCGAAGCCATCAGGCCCACATTGACCCCGGCGCAGACGAACATCGCCTCGGTCGAGGCCAGCCGGATATCGCAGCACAGCGCCAGTTCGAAGCCGCCGCCGATGGCCCAGCCGTTGACGGCCGCGATCACCGGGACCCGCGTCTCGTCCAGCCGGGTCAGCAGCCGGCCGAAGCCGGCCAGGTCTTCTCCGGCCGGCGAGTCGTCTTTCAGGTCGTCGCCGGCGCAGAACGCGCGCCCACGGCCCGTGACGATCAGGCAGCGCAGGGCGTCATTGCGCTCCACCTCATCAAGCGCAGCCATGAAGGTCGCCCGCATGCCGACGCCGAGCGGGTTCATCGGCGGGTTGTCGATCTCCAGCAGCATGACCGCCGGATTGATCGCCTCGATGTGGACCGCGCCGCTCAAGCCGCGCGCCTCCGGCGTCTCCCGTCCGCCATCAGAAATTGGCCCGCCGGGAGATCGCCCCGTCCACGATCATGTTGATCCCGGTGGTGAACGCCGAGCGCGGGCTGGCCAGGAACACGGTGGCAGCCGCCACTTCCTCCGGCGTCGCCATCCGGCCGGTGGGATTGCGCTGGATCATCTGGTCGAAGAAGCCGGGCATTCCGACCTTCACCCGCCCCCACACCCCGTCATCGAAGTATACGGTGCCGGGCGAGACGACGTTGCAGCGCACCTTCTTCGACGCATTCTGCCGGGCCACGCCCTTGGCGTAGTGGATCAGGGCGGCCTTCATGGCCCCGTAGGCGTCGGGATTGTCAGTTTCGGCGGCCGAGATCGACGAGGTGATGATGAAGGCGGCGTCGCCGTGCGTCTCGGCCGCCTTTTCGAGGAATGGCCGGGCGGCGTCGAAGGTGCGGACGGCGCCGAGGATGTCGATGTTGAACATCGCCTGCCAGGCGCTCTCGCCATTGCCCTGGACCAGGGCGCTCGCGTTGGAGACCAGCACATCGATCCCGCCCAGGGTCTCGCCGGCCTTGACGATGAAGGCCTGCAGCGCCGGCCCGTCGGCGATGTCCACCACCTGACCGAAGGCCTTCACGCCCTTGGCCTCGAGCGCCTTGACGGTCTCGGCCACCTGGTCGGCGTTGCGTGCGCAGATGGCGACGTTGGCGCCCTCATCGGCGAAGGTGTCGGCGATCGAGCGGCCGATGCCGCGCGTCCCGCCGGTCACCACCGCGGTCTTGCCCTTGAGTTGCAGATCCATAGCCATTCTCCGTTCGCGCCTGTGGGGCGACCCTGCCCGATCCGGCATGCCCTCAACAAGCCCGCGTCTGGCGCCGGTTCGCGCCACGGGCAATAGTCACGCCATGACTCCCGACGCCGCGCTCGCCCGTATCCGCCAGTATGACCCCCGGCTGCGGGCCTTCGTGCAGGTCTTTGACCCGCCCCTGTTCGGCGAAGACGGCGACGGCCCGACCGTGGCGATCAAGGATCTCATCGACATCGCCGGCGTCCCCACCGGCGGCGGCGCGCGCACGCCGCTCAATCCAGCGCCGGCCCACAACGCGCTGGTGGTCGAGCGTCTCCTGCTGGCGGGCTGGACCGTGGTCGGCAAGACCCACACGGTGGAACTGGCCTATGGCGGCTGGGGCACGAACCGGGCGGTGGGCGCGCCCTGGAATCCCTGGGACGCCCGTATCCATCGGGCGCCCGGCGGGTCGTCATCCGGCTCGGCCGTGGCGGTGGCGGCCGGCCTCTGCGACGCGGCGCTGGGCAGCGACACCGGCGGCTCCGTGAGAATTCCGGCGGCGACCTGCGGGGTTGTCGGCCTGAAGCCAGGACGGGGCCTTGTGAGCCTGGCCGGGGTCCATCCGCTCAGTCCCGCGCTCGATACCGTGGGAACCCTTGCCCGGGATGTCACCACAGCCGCCCGCGCGCTGGCGGTGATCTCCGGTCCTGACGGTGACTCAGCCGTGCGTGGCCCATTTGACGCCGAGGCGGCCCTGTCGACAGATGTGCGCGGCCGACGCGTGGCGGCGATACCGGTCGAAGGCCTGGGGGAACTCCACCCCGAGGTCGCCCGCCTCTACATCGAGGCGCTGGCCCGGCTGGCGGGCGCGGGCGTGGAGGTCGAACTCGTCGATCCCCCGCGGGCGCTTGAGGCGTCCTTCGAGCCCAACGGATTGCTGATGGCCGGCGAAGGCTTCCGGATCTGGCGCGCGCGGATCGAGGACCTGGGGCACGAGATGGACCCCTGGATTGTCCGCCGGTTCGAGGCCGGGCGCGGGATCGGGGACGAACGGCTCGCCCAGGCCCACCTGCAGCGCCAGGCCGACCAGGCCGCGTTCCACGCCTGGCTCGCGGACTATGACGGCCTGCTCTCCCCCACCTGCCCGATTCCGGCGCCCCCGATCGCAGGCATCGATGAGACGACTTCGCCGCTCAGCCGCCTGACCCGCGCCGCCAACTACCTGGACCTACCGGGGATCAGCGTTCCCTGTGGCCTTACCGATGAGGGGCTGCCGGTGGGCCTTCAGATCGTGGGTGGCCCCCGCGAAGAGGTCACGGTGGTGGCCCTGGCCGCCGCCTTCGAGCAGGTGTCCGGATGGAACGGCCGCGCGCCCGATCTACAGGGATTCAGCTAACCCTTCGGCCGCGCGCCCGCGGCCCGCAGCACAAGCCAGGCCGTCAGCGCCCACGTGGCGCCCAGGCACCAGCCGGCGAGCACGTCACTGGGCCAGTGGACACCGAGGTAGACCCGGCTGAACCCGACCGTGACCACCACCGCCGCGGCGAGCCCGTAGGCCAGCGCCTTCGTCCGTCGTCGCGGCTCAAGGCTGGCGACCAGCATGGCAAGGGTCAGGTAGGTGGCGGCCGCGAGGGCCGAGTGCCCGCTCGGAAAGCTCCCGGAATAGACATAGACCTCGTGCGGCACGAGGTCCGGGCGCGGCCGGCTGTAGAACGACTTACCCAGGTTGCTCGACATCGACGCCAGCAGGACCGCACCGGCCAGGACCAGGGCGTGGCGGTACCGCCGGTGGAACGCGAACGCCAGGACGCCCACCACCGTGACCAGGGTCACCAGCGTGGTGCCGCCCAGCGCCGTCAGATCGCGGATCGCCTCCTCGACGCCATGCGATCCGATGGGATCATTGAGATCGCCCGGCGTGCGCAGCTGCAGCACGAGGGCCCGGTCCATGCCGGCCGTCTCGCCCTCCGACATCTCGCCGCCCAGCATGAGGAACGCCCAGAGCGTGCCCGCCGTCAGGATCAGGCCCACAAGGACACGCGCCTCGAACCGGCCCAACAGGCGCCGGAGGCCGGAGATGGGGCCGCCTGTCACAGGAGCCCGACCGTCCTAGGCGTCAAGGCCCGGGCGGGATGCGGTGCGAAGGGTCTTCTCGACATCGGCCCAGGCCGCAGCCTGGCTTTCCCGGGCCCCGCGGGCGACGGTGACGCCGTCTTCGTCATAGACGCACCAGCGCCAGCCGGAGTCTTCCTGGCTGAGCGAGTAGGCGAGCGAACCGAACTCTGACATGCCTGTCCTCCAGCGGTAGGGCTGGTTGAACTCTCAGCGGAGCAGGAAGTTTCGCACTGCACAATAACGTTCCCCTGAAAGGCGATCAGGGACGGTCCAGCAGGCTGCGCCCCGCATCGCGCACGGAGGTGCAGCCGGTCAGCACCATGGCCACCGCCAGCTCGGCGCGGAGGATCTCCAGCATCCGGGCCACCTGCTTCTCGCCGCCGGCGCCCAGCGCCCAGGCCCAGGGCCGGCCGACGAAGCAGGCCTTCGCGCCCAGGGCCAGCGCCTTGAGCACGTCCAGGCCCGAGCGGACCCCGCCGTCCATGTAGACCTCCAGGTCATCGCCCACGGCGTCGACGATGCGCGGCAGGGCCGTGATCGACGAGAGCACCCCGTCCAGCTGGCGGCCTCCGTGGTTGGAGACCACCAGACCCTGGGCTCCGGCCTTCACCGCATCGCGGGCGTCAGCGGGGTCTAGCACACCCTTCACCACGATCGGCCCGTCCCAGACCTCACGCACCCAGTCGAGATCCTTCCAGGTCACCGAGCGGTCGAAGTTGCGCGCGATCCAGGCCAGGAAGTCCGTGACCCGGCGGCTCTCCGTCACTGCGCCGGCGACAGAGCCCAGAGTGTGCGGACGGCCATGCACGAACAGGTCCCACGTCCACGCGGGGTGAGTGATCCCGTCGCGAAGCTGGGTGAGCGCGGCCCGAAGCGGCGTGGAGCCGGTAAAGCCCGAGCGCGAGTCCCGGTAGCGGGCGCCGGGGAGCGGCAGGTCCACCGTGAACACCAGCACGGGCGAGCCCGCGGCCTTCGCGCGGCCCAGCAGCTCGCGCATGTAGCCGCGGTCCTTGAGCATGTAGAGCTGGAACCAGGGCGGCGTACCGGTGGCGGCCACCTCCTCGATGGAACAGACACCGACGGTCGACAGGCAGAAGGGCACGCCGGCCGCCGCCGCAGCCCGCGACGCCTGGGTCTCGCCGCGATGGGCGTACATCCCGGCCATGCCAACAGGGGCCAGGCCGACCGGCATGTTCAGGGTCTGGCCAAGGGTCTCGACCGTCATGTCGAGCTTGGTCATGTCGCGCATGACCAGTTGGCGCAGGGCGATCTCTTCCAGATCGGCCACGTTTCGGCGCAGCGTCACCTCGGCGTAGGACCCGCCGTCGATGTACTCAAAGAAGATATGCGGCAGGCGACGGCGCGCCATCTCCCGAAAGTCCGAGACCGAAGCCGCGCGCATGGAAATTCCTCCCCGTCCGGAGCGGTTGTGGAACCGCCCCGGTCCGCGCGCAAGTCCCGCGGCCCGGCCTCAGGCGCCGGCGGTTTCCGTCGCGGGCGCGGTCATCGGGGGTCGCGGCGGCATCACGATCCAGACCTGGTGGGCGCGGGCCATCATCCGACCCTCACCATCGAACAGCGCCACGCCGGCGATCTCCTTGCGGCCCTCGCGCACGATCGGCCAGGCGAGGACGATGTACTCCTCGCCGGCCCGGGGCGGGATCAGGATTTCGCCGGTCATGGTGCCCAGCAGCGCGCCGTGACGGCCTTCCTTCTCGACCCAGGCGAAGAAGCCCGGGCAGTCCAGGGCGGCCCAGACCATCTCGGGCTGCACAACGCCGTCGGCGTCGGCAAAGGCGGCGTGCGGCGTCCAGGGGCAGGCGACGACGCCCTTCTCGGCGCCGGCGACCTGGCCGGGAAACACGCGAAGCCCGTCACCCTCTTCGCGGACATTTCCGCAGGTGAAGCAGATCGGATGCACCCGCTGGGTATGGCCGAGGTAGGTCAGTGTGGCCTCGCGGGCGACGGCCAGGGTCGGGACCAGCGGCGGTTCCGGCAGCGCCTGGGTCGCCGCGCCACCCTGCCCGATGAGTCCGCCATCCCCGCCCAGCAGGACTGTCCCACCGTCGCGGGCTTCAAGGTTCAGGTCCGTATCCAGCGGCACGGGCGCTCGGATCACCGCCGTCGCCGGCCCTTCCACGCCCTTGGACAGGATGCCGCAAACATAGCCGCCATTGCCGGAATTCGGCGGGCCGCAGAATTGGCGGCCGATCACGATCTTGCTCAAAATGACACCGGGAAATGCAAAGGGATCCGTTCAATGGGTGCGGATTTCTCACAACGCCCCGGCCTGTTGAAAGCAAAATCCGCATCGCGGCGTTGGACGGGGCGAAGGGTCGCGCTAAAGGCATGTCAGCGACCGCTGACCGCGGAGTCGGCAGGACACTTTCGACGGAGACTATGGTGAGCGACCGGATCGAACGACCCTGGGCCCTGATGCGTCACCACGCGGGCTGGGCCGACGTGTTCCATATCGACAGCGAGAGCCCGGACTCGATCACCGGCTTCTATCCGGACCGCGAGACCGTGGGTCCGCCGGTGAACTACTCCACCCGCGCTGTCCTGGCCCGCTACCCCACGCTCGAGGCCGCCCGCTCGGCCCGCGAGGGCGCGGTGTCGGAATGGCGCAAGCATGACGCCGAGGTGCGCGACGCCGAGACGGCGCTGCGCGCGGCCGAAAAGCTGCGGGAAGACGCCTGGCTCAACTCGCTCCGCGACGCCGCCGAGCGCAGCTAGAAGCGAAAACCCTTCGACAGCGCCCAGGCGGCGGCGGCGGCCAGCACCATGCCCGCCGCCAGCCGCCACAGCGGCGCCGGGGCAAATCCCGGGTCCGTCGGCAGCACGCGCCGGCCCGTGACCATCGGCCGGATCAGGTTCGTCCGCTTCCACACCAGATAGAACACCACCGCGCCCACGTGCAGGACGACCAGCGCCTGGAGGGCGCGGAAGCTGAGCTCGTGGATTTCGGCGATCTGACGACCCAGTTCGAAGCTGACGCGGTCCGAGAACGGGCCGCCCTCGAAGGCGTCGATGTCCACGGCGAACAGGCCTGTCCCCACCTGAACCAGCAACAGCGCGAGCAGGGCAAGTATGCTCAGCGCGCCGAGCGGGTTGTGTCCTGGTGTTGTCGAGGGAGAGCGTTCGCCCACCGTCCTGAGGTAGGACAGCGTCGCCCCCGGCCCCCGGACAAAGTTCGAGAACCGCGCCGCGCCGCCGCCCATGAAGCCCCAATAGATGCGGAACAGCACGAGGCCGACGATCGTGTAGCCGCTCCACTGATGCCAGTTCAGGTGGTCTTCGGACGCCCACCAGGAAAAGGCGACGAGGCCCACGAGCAGCCAGTGGACGAGCCGGACCGGCCCGTCCCACAGCTTGACCGGCACACCTTGCTGGGCGTCCGACATCCTAGGATTTCTTCTCCACGCGGTACTTGTCGTGGCAACCCTTGCAGGTCCCGCCGGTCGGCCGCACCTGGGCCTTCACCGCGGCGATGTCGCCCGACAGGGCCGCCTGGTTCAGTTTGGAAACCTGGACCTGCATGGCCGAGGACGCCGCGGAGAATCCGGCCGCATCGGTCCAGATCTCGGCCTTGGCCTCGCTCATCGGCCGCGCCTGCACACCGCTGCCGCGCGGGAACCAGCCCGGGAGGGCGGTCGCCAGACCGACCATGGTCTTGGTGGCGGCCGCGATGACGGCCTTGTCGGGATCCGACTTCTTGAGCTCGTCGTTCAGCACCTTGAAGGTCTTGCCCAGCTTCTCGAAGTTTTCATGGCGCGCATAGGCGGCCTTGGTCGCCGCACTGGCGTTCTTCGGCATAGGGTCGCTGGCGAGTGCGCCGCTCGCAGTGATCGCCGCGCCAATGCCCACTGCAACGGCCAGCGCCGCGCCCCTGCTCATCATAGCCGCCATGATATGTGCCTCTTCGATTCCTACCGGTGACGTCGAGCTAGAGGGCTTCAGCGTCCGGCCGTCAACGGCCTGGGCGCGACCGGAGCCCCCTGCCGCCCGGCCTGGGCAACAAGCGCGCCGCATTGGGCATCCTTGGCCAATCCCGCGTCAACAAAGGGCAGGATCGCGGCCAGCGGCGACAGCAGCGCCCCCAGGCCCAGCGCCACGCCGCCCTGAGCGACGGCGGACCCGGCATACACGCCAAGCTTCGGCGCCATCAGTGGCCCCTTCACCGTCACCGGGAGAAGCACCCGGACCAGCCGGAACTTCTTGTCCTGGCCGCGCAGGCGAAGGTCCATCCGCTCGGTCCCGAGGTTGACCGTGCCGGAACCCGTCACCAGGACCGGTCCGGTGTCGAAGACGATCCGGTCCGCCGTCAGTATGCCCTGGCGGCTCCTGAAGTGGGCGACGCCGCAGTTGATGGGCGTGGTCGACGTATCCTTCGCCATCAGCAGCCCCAGGCCCTTGACCACGTTTACGCCCAGCAGCTCGGCAAACGCCTTGCGGATCTCTCCGCCGGGTGCTGCCACCACCACATCGCCGTTGGCGCTGGCGAAGGCCTTGTGGACGCTGTTGCCGGACCCGGTCAGCCGTGCCCGGGCGACGAGGGCGCCGGTCACCGGGGACGCGCCGTCGTAGCGGATGGGTATCAGGGTCTCGATCCGGGAGTTGACCAGGCGGAGATCAAGCTCGGTCGCCGGGACGTCCTTGCGGGCATCGAGACTGACGAACCCCTCGACCCGGCCGCGGGGCAGATCAAGTCGCACCGGGCTGGCCCGCAGCAGGCCGGCATCGAGCCGGACGCGGACCGAAGCCGACGTCAGCCGGATCGGGGTGTCGCGGATCGATGCGGCGCTGAAGCTGACATTGGCGTCCATCGCACGGATGCGGCGGAGGTCGAGGGGGGCGTCCGGGAAGATCCGCTGCTGGGCCGCCATGGTCTTCGCCATGGCCATCTGCTCAGGCGATGCGGTCTCGCCCGACCCCACCTTGGGCGCGGCGCCGAACAGGGTTCCAAGGTCATCAAAGTCCAGGCTGCGGGACTTCAGGTTCGCTGTGAGCATCGGTCGCTCGCCGGCGGTGTCCATCGAGAGGATCCCGGAAAGGTCGCTGTCGCCGACCCGGCCATCCAGCCCCGCCACGCGCCAGACCATGCCGTCGCGGGCGACCCGGCCGCGCAGGGTGTAGGGCGGGGTATTGGGCAGGGCGATTCCGGTCAGGGGGAACAACTCGGCCATGTCCGGCCCCTGCGCCGTCGCCACCATGTGGAACTGGCTGAGGTCGAACGGCTTCGGAACCGCGCCGCGAGCCGTCAGACGGGTTCGGCCGGCGCGGATGTCGGCAGCGAACGGATAGGGCTTGCCTCGCTCGATGTTGAGCAGCGGCCCCCCGGTCACCTCCGCCCGGAAGGCGGCGCCGTTGATCGTGCCACGCCCCGTGAGCTCGAACCCGCGCACGCGCTCCGCGAGGGTCTCACGCGCGTTGACGACGCCCTCGAAGCGGATGTCTCGCTGCGTGTCACGGTAGCTCAGGCGTCCATCCTGGATCGAGAAACTGTGGATCGGAGGCAGCTTCAGCGGCGACTTCGGCCGGCCATCCGAGAAATCCCAGTTGGCCCGGCCCTGCCGGTCCCGGAGCAGCTTGAAATCGGGTCGCTCGACCGTCAGGCGACGAAGGTCTGTCTGGCCCCGGAACAGGGGCAGCAGGCGTACGGTGACCCCGATCCGGGCGACCGTTCCGAGGGGGGCCTTCCCTGCCCAGGCCGGATTGGCGATCGTCACCCGATCCACGGTCGCGCTCGGCTCCCAGGACCACAGGTCCACGTTCAGGTCGCCGGCGATGGTCACCTCCCGGTGCAGGCGCGCCGAGGCGGCCCGCTCGACCGGCCCGCGGAACCAGTTCCAGTCCCAGAAGGCGACGACGAGCGCGATCAGGATTGCGAGGACGAGGAGGCCCCCGCCGACCCATCCGAGCGTCCGCCGGCTGCGGGGCGACAGTGACGAAGGGGAAAAGTGCGGACGGCTCAGACGTTCCCGCAGCGAACGGCGCCGAACCTGCGGATTCCCTGATCTGGCACTCGGGTCTTCGGATGGCTTGTGGACAGTCTGCTGGCTCACGCGCGGCCTCCGGGAGCCCTGACAACGCGTGGCCCGGCCGTACGTTTCCCCGGAAATCTAGTGACTTACACCGCGCGCGGAGATGGCGGCCGCCGCCGTGGCGAGGATTACCCGAAGGTCAAAGCCAAACGACATGCGCTCCATGTACTCCCGGTCCAGGCGCACCTTCTCGGGGATCGGCAGGTCGTCGCGGCCATTGACCTGGGCCCAGCCAGTAACGCCGGGACGCAGGCGATCCACCCCGACCTCTGTCCGCAGCGCGATGAGGTCGTCCTGGTTGAACAGCGCCGGCCTGGGCCCCACCAGGCTCATGTCGCCGACCAGCACGCTCCACAACTGAGGCAGTTCATCGAGGCTGGAGCGGCGAAGGAAGCGTCCCAGCGGCGTTACCCAGCGCACGGGATCCTCCAGCAGGTGGGTGGCGACGTCGGGGGTATCGGTGCGCATGCTGCGGAACTTGGGCATCCGGAACAGGCGGTTGCCCCGCCCTACCCGGCGCGACCAGTGGAGGGCTGGCCCGGGACTGTCGAGGCGGACGGCCAGGGCAAGCGCCAGCAGGACGGGCCAGCCCAGCAACAGGCCCGTGATAGCGACGGCAATGTCAAAGGCCCGCTTCAGCACCCGGCGTTGTTAGCGCCGGCGGAGCCCGCGCGCCATGTCAGGCTTCCGGTTCGACCGCAGGCGGCGCGATCTTCTTCGCCCGCACCTTTACCGGCGGCTCTTCGCCGGTCGCCTCGGCCGTGATCGCGACGGACTCCGGAATCGGTTCCGGCGCGGTCAGCCGTTCCTCTGCCGCGAGGACTTCCGGTTCCAACTCGGGCTCGGGCGCCGGTTCCAGCGCCATGGCGGCCGCGACCAGGGTCTCGGGCTCGTCAGCGACAACCTCCGCCATCACCTCGATGGCCTCGATCACAGGCTCCAGCACCGGAGCCGCGGCCTCGGTCGCCGTAGCGAACAGGGCTTCGATGTTTACCGGCCGGGTCCACCGGGTCATCCACCAGAAGGCGATGCCGCCGGCAGCGGCGGCGCCGAAGTAGCCCCAGAGCGGCGAAGCGGCGCCCATCATCAGGGCGGGGTTCACCCGGGCATGTGGGGTTTCGATAGGGTCCAGGTACGACATGGGTCAGGTCCTGCGCAGCAAGAATTTGTGCAATGCAGCATAACACTGACCCGCCCTCGCGGTTGCGAAACTATTGTGGCGAGAGGGCGTAGACCCGCGCACCGCCACCGGCGCCCAAAGCTTGCGCGGCCCAGCTGCAGATCGCGGCAAGCGGCGCCTGCAGATCGGGTCCGCCAACCAGGACAAGGGCGCACCCGTTCATCTTCATCGGATCTGACAGCGGACGGATCCTCGTCTCCGCCGCGACCATGGGAGCATCGACCTCGTCCTCCAGATCCCGGAGGAAACCGTCGAGGGTCTCGAGGTCCTTGATAGGGGTCCAGATCAGCACCTGGACCTGCGCGTTGCGGCGGCGCAGGGCCGCCACCGTCGCCACGATACGCGAGTAGTCGTCCGGCTTCTCGAAGGGCGGATCGATCAGCACCAGAACTCGGCCTGTTGGCGGACACTCCGCCACCGCGGCAGCGTAGCCGTCGGCGCACAGCGTGCGAACATTCCCGCGCCCCCTCAGCGCCACGCGAAGGGCCTCATGTTCTTCAGGCCGAAGCTCGCAGGCGACGTAGCGGTCGTTGGGCCGCAGCGACTCGGCGATCAGCCATGGGGATCCGGGATAGCGACGCACTTCGCCATCCGGGTTCAGCGCCGCAACCGTCCGGACCAGTGAGGCGAACTCGGGCGGCGCGTCCTTCGCGCGCATGAGCTGGACGATCCCCGCATCCGCCTCGCCGGACTTCCTCGCCTCGGGCCCGGCGAGGTCATAGAGGCCGCCCCCCGCATGGGTGTCGATCACCGTGAGCGGCGGGCCGGGGCGGGTCAGTTCCGCCATCAGGCGAAGCAGTCCGGCGTGCTTCACCAGATCGGCGAAGTTCCCGGCGTGAAAGGCATGGCGATAGTTCAAGGCGACCCGAGGCTGCGTGTGGAACCGGGGTCCGCATACCACGTTGCCGCCGTAGAGGTGGAGGGGTTGCGGTGGCCGGGGACATTGCAGGCGAACCGGTCCCGGCCGGCCTGAGCTACGTCAGCGACCATGACCCCGGCATCCGCCGCAAGCCGGCGCGCGGCGTGGGGTTCAACTACCTCAAGCCGGATGGCGCGAAGATCGCCGACGAGGCCACGCTTGACCGTATCCGGGTGCTGGCCATCCCTCCGGCCTGGGTCGATGTCTGGATCAGCCCCCGGGCCGACGGCCATATCCAGGCGACCGGCCGTGATCAGCGCGGCCGCAAGCAATACCGCTACCACGCCGCCTGGCAGGCGGCCCGAGCGGACGGGAAGTTCGACCGGCTGGTGACCTTCGGCCGGGCCCTGCCCCGACTTCGCCGCCAGGTCGCGGCCGATCTCCGACGTCGCGGGCTGCCGAAAGAGAAGGTGCTCGCGGCCGTCGTACGTGTGATGGAGATGACCCTGATCCGGGTGGGCAACGAAACCTATGCCCGCGAGAACCGGAGCTTCGGTCTGACCACGCTTCGCAACCGGCACGCCAGGATCGGCTCAAGCGGAGCGGTCTTCGAATTCCGGGGCAAGAGCGGCAAGGTTCACACCACAGGCTTCAGCGATCGCCGGCTCGCCCGGCTGCTGAAGGCGTGCCAGGACCTGCCGGGGCAGCGTCTGTTCCAGTACGTCGACCCGGACGGCCAGCGGCATGCCGTGGAGTCCGCCGACGTGAACGCCTACATCCGCGCGGCCATGGGCGAGGACGTCTCCGCCAAGGATTTTCGCACCTGGGCCGGCACGGTGGCGGCGGCCCGCGCGCTGGCCTCGCCCGAGTGCGCGGCCCTGCCCGACGCCCGTCGCAGGCTCAATACCTGCGTCCGCGCCGTCGCGGGTCTTCTGGGCAACACCGCGGCCGTGGCCCGCGGCGCCTATATCCATCCGGCCATCCTTCAGGCCCATGAACGCGGCGAGCTCAACCTGCGGCCCGGGTCCGGCAATCGCGCCTTTGAGCTGGCCGTCCTGAAGTTCCTCGAACAGGCCGCATGACGCGGCCTCAGCGGCGGAACGCGAACCCGATCCGGACGGTGCGCGGCGCGGAATAGCTTTCGACGCCATCCGCGGTCTCGCCCACCTCCAGCTTTTCGTCGGTGAGGTTCTCGGCGGCCAGGTAGACCTCGGCGTTGTCCATGAACCGCCAACTCGCGCGAGCGTCCAACTGCATACCGGCGCCCAGCCTGCGGGTGTTGAGGTCGTCCTCCCAGCGGGCGCTCTCGTAGCGCAGGTCGGCCGACAGGCTGATCGCTGCCATCGGGCGCACGGCGAGGCCACCGGTCACTGTCCATTTCGGCGTCTGGGCGGGCCGCAGTCCTGTGAGCTGGCGGGCGCGGGCGCCGCCGTGCACCTCGGCGTCGGTGTAGGCGGCCGCCGCGCGCCAGGTCACCGCCTCGCCGATGTCGCCCGAGCTTTCGCCTTCCAGTCCCCAGGCGACGATTTCACCGGCGTTCTGGCGCTGGCGCAGGGTGCCGCCTGCGGGAATGAAACCGGCCGTCGGGAAGGTCCCCGGTCCGATGCCGATCGTCACATTGGTGATCGGATCCTTCAGCCGGTTGAGGAAGACGTCGGCGCTCCAGCGGAACGGCCCTTCGCCGCCGACACCCAGTTCAACGCCCTGCAGCGTCTCCGGCTTCAGCGTGGGATTGGCCTCGGTCACGTCATTGCCCACCCGGAACGGCCTGTGCAACTCGTTCAGGGTCGGTGGACGGAAGCCGGCATAGGCCGCGCCACGCAGGAAGAGGGCGTCTGAGAACTCGTAGCGCAGTCCCAGCCGGCCCGTCGGCGTCGTGTCCGTGCGGTCAGGCGCGCTCTGGTTCAGCGTCAGGGCGCCGTTCGTCGCATCACGCTCCTGCCGGAGCGCATCATAGGCGCGCGACCGGTCCAACCGTACGCCGGCGGTCGCGATCCAGGGACCCTGGCTGTAGGCGCCCTCCAGATAGGCCCCGGCCACCAGCGTCTTGCCGCCGGCCTGCCGGTCGCGGGTGAAGGCGCCGTTCTGGAACCGGAAGCGCTCCTGGTCGACGCCGTCGGCCAGCCGCACATCGGCGCCCAGTTCCCAGGCGAGATCCCGGTACACGCCCTGCCAGGCCGCGTTGGCCCCATAGCCGTTGGCGGGTGTCTTGTACTGGTCGTTGGCCGGGGTGGTGGTGGCGCGGTTGGCCGCGACCGCGACCGAGCTGTTCTTGAGGTTGCTCCCCCGGACCCAGCCCTGCAGCCGCCAGCCGCCGACGCCCTCGGACGCCGGCTGGGCAAGGGTAAGGGTCGCCGATTCCCCCGTGCTCAACGATCGCGCGCCCACCAGCCCGGCGCCCTGCTGCACCCGGAAGGCCTGCAGCCGGAGCGCCACCTGCACATCGCCCAGGTCGTGCTGCGCGCGCACCGCCACGCTGCCGTCCTTGGTGTCCAGCCGCTGGTCGGCGGCGCCGCGCCGGGCGCCGCGCACCGCGTAGTAGCCATCCGTCCGCGACGCCGCAGCCGTGACCAGGAGGCCAGGCAGGCCGCCCGAAACCGCGGCCCTGTAGCTGTCGCGTTCGCCGGCCGAGACATCGAGAGCTGCCAAGCCCGCGCCGCTGCCCCGCTCCTGCAGGGCGACCACGCCGGTCAGCGCG
This sequence comes from Pseudomonadota bacterium, assembly GCA_963205005.1. Lineage (GTDB taxonomy): Bacteria > Pseudomonadota > Alphaproteobacteria > Caulobacterales > Caulobacteraceae > Phenylobacterium. The sequence goes on along the minus strand of CAUJHW010000002.1, from coordinate 19,664 downwards.
CCGGCCCCATAGGGCCCCGCACCTGCGCCTCGAACGATGCTGGCGCCCTCCAGACCCTCGGGCGGCAGCGCGCTCCAGATCACCCAGCCGCCGAACGGATCGTTCTGCGGCGCGCCGTCGAGCGTGACCAGGGCGCGCCCGGCGCCGGAGGGGGCGATCGCCCGCAGCGACAGGCCCTGGGTTGTCGGGTTGGCCGCGCCGCTGCCGGTGCGGCGGAACAGCGAGACCCCGGGTGCGCTCTTCAGCGCCTCGTCAAGACGGGTCTCGGTCCGGAGGATTTCGGGGCCGACCTGCACCGCGCTGAAGACGGCGTCCCCGCCCAGCGGCGCCAGCCGAGGCGGCCGCACGACCACAATCTCGACTTCCGGGGCTGGCGGAGGCGGCATATCGGGCATGTTGTCTCGTGGGCTGGTGCGGCAGTGGCCCAGAGGGCTAGTGAGGGCGGAAGGAGAGCGCAATGACAAAGGTCGCGATCATCACGGGCGCCGGAAGCGGTATCGGCCGCGCTGTGTCTCTTGCGCTACTCAAATCGGACTGGAACGTGGTTCTGGCCGGTCGGCGCGCGGAACCACTGGCCGAAACAGCTGCCCAGGCCGCGGGCGGCGAATCCCTGGTCCATCCGACCGACGTCGCAGATCCGGACAGTGTCGACGCCCTGTTCGCCGCGACAGAGGACAGGTTCGGGCGCCTGGACCTGCTGTTCAACAACGCCGGAACCGGCGCACCGCCCGGACCGATCGAGGACCACTCGATCGAACACTGGCGCCGCGTGGTCGACGTGAACCTGACCGGCGCCTTCCTCTGTACCCGGGCCGCGTTCAGGCTGATGAAGTCCCAGGACCCGCGCGGTGGCCGCATCATCAACAACGGCTCGATCTCGGCCCACGCCCCTCGCCCGGGCTCGATCGCCTACACCGCCACGAAGCACGCCATCACCGGCCTGACCCGTTCGACCTCGCTGGACGGACGCGCCTTTGACATTGCCTGCGGGCAGATCGACATCGGCAATGCCGCCACCGACATGACCCGCGCCATCGCCCGCGGCGTGCCCCAGGCCGACGGGTCACTCAAGGCCGAAGCCACCATGGACGTTCAGGCCGTCGCCGACGCGGTGCTCTACATGGCCGGCCTGCCGCTTTCGGCCAACGTGCAGTTCATGACCGTGATGGCCACCCAGATGCCGTTCATCGGGCGTGGCTGAGATCAATTTATGTGCAGCGCACCATTCGCGCTGCGACGCAGCATCTTTACGCTTGCGTCAACGTATGGGCCGCGGAATCGTCAGTCATCGGGTGAGCCCGTCCGGAGCGGCAAGTCTCCAGCGACACTCGAGAGGAACGTCGGAAAGGGGTTTTGGCAAACCCTAATCCTGGAAGACACCAATGATCCGTATCCTGACCCTTGCCGCCGCGGCCATGCTCATCGCCGCACCGGCCAGCGCCCAGTCCGCGCGCGTCTCGACCGCCGGAAAATCCGCTGAACAGCTCCACGTCGACATCGACCGGGCCGCCAAGTCGGTCTGCCGCCTTGCCACCACCGGCGCCACCTTCCCGCGTGAAATGTACGCGTCCTGCTACAAGGCCGCGATGAAGGACGCGGTGGCCAAGGCCGGCAACCCCGCCCTGACCGCCGTCGCCGCCATCAAGCTGGCATCGCGCTAGGCCCCACACCACCACGCCCTCTGGGGCCAACGCCCGTCTGGAACGCTATCCCCTTCAGGCGGGCAGGCCCTAGCCGGCTGCGCCGAACGGAACCGGTGGCGGGGCTTCGGCCTCGGCCTCGGCGAAGTTCGGCGTACGCTTTTCAAGGCTGGCGCGGACCGCCTCCACCTGGTTCGGCGAGCCGATCAGGTCGGTCTGCTCGCGGCTTTCCTCGAGCAGGATCGCGTGCTGGTCGCCGTCGGCCATCAGGTTCAGCAGCCGCTTGCCGGCCCGGATCGCATGCGGATTGCGGCCGGCGACTTCGCGGGCGAAAGCCAGGGCCTCCGCGCGCGGATCCTCGCACACGCGTGTGGCCAGCCCCATGGCAAGGGCCTCGGTCCCGCTGAAGATCCGGCCCGAGTAGGTCAGCTCGCGCGCCACATCATCGCGCACCAGGCCGCGCAGCAGGGCCATGCCTGCCATGTCGGGGATCAGGCCCCACTTGATCTCCAGGACCGACAGCTTGGCGTCGGGCGTGATGAACCGCAGGTCGGCGCTGAGCTGCAGCTGGTAGCCACCGCCGAAAGCGACCCCGTGCACCGCGGCGATCACCGGCACCGGAATCTCGCGCCAGACCATCACCGCGTGCTGGGCGCGGTTCGAGCCACCTACCGTGCGATTGTCGGTGACCAGCGCGCCGGCAGACCCCTTGCCGCCCGAGCGCTCTCCCGAGGCCATGGCGGCGAAATTGCTGGTGTCGAGTCCGGCGCAGAACGCCCGGCCGTCGCCGGACAGCACCACCGCCCGCACGCCCGGTTCGCTCTTGAGGCGCTCGCCGGTCTGGATCAGGGCCTCGAACATGGCGTTGTCCAGGGCGTTCATTTTGTCGGTCCGCACCAGGCGCACGTCGGCGACGCCGTCCTGGATGGTCACACTCACGCGGTCGTTCATCGGTCTGTCCTTCTAGCGGCGCGCCAGCACATAGCCGACGCGCGGGAAATGCACATGGATCACGTCCAGCTCGCCGCATTCGCGGGCCAGTGTGATCCGGGTGGGGGTCAGGGCGGCAAGCACCCCTTCGATGGGATCGCGCCCGTAGTCGTCGGCCTGAACGACCACCGGGTCGCCGGGCCGAAGCCCGGACAGGTCGGCGGGGTCGCTTGCCAGCGAGGGGGCGGGGGCGGCGCCGGCCGCGACACCAAGGGCGTCAGCCGGGCTCATGTCACTGCGCCGGCCGTGGCCGATGGCGCGCATCCGGTCCCGCCAGGCCAGGGTGCGCGGCAGGCCGGCCAGCATCACCTCGGCCGTCGCGGGCGCCGCCGCGCCGGTCCACCAGACGTTCATCCAGGCAGCCACATCCGCCAGCGACGGCGTCGTCCCGCCGAGGAAGTCCGAACCCGCCAGACCCTCCTCGACCCAGGCGGCATAGGCGCGCCACTGTGGGCGCATGAAGGGTGCGGCCGCCTCCATCGCCGCGATATCGAATGGCCGGCCCGAGAGTTTCTCGCGGTCGGCGATGAAGTCCTTCGGCACGTTCCCGCCGATCTCGCCGAAGATCACCGCGACGCTGGCCTGGAACCACAGCCGGTCGGCCCAGAGGTTCACCGCCCAGTCCGCGCCGCGAACCACCTGCGGCCCCGGATACCGGCGCTCCAGCTCCGCCAGGATCACCTGGGTGTCGCAGTAGACGTCGGCGCCGATCTGCATCACCGGGATCCGCCTGTAGCCGCCGGTCAGGGGGATCAGGTCCGGCTTCGGCATGATCACCGGCTGGATCACCGAGCGCCAGGACAGCCCCTTGATGCCCAGCATGAGCCGCACCTTCTCGGAGAAGGGTGACGTCTCGTAGTGGTGAAGGATGATCTCGGCCATCAGATGGTCTCCACGCCGGCGCCGGGCGGCCAGATCGTCGGGCTCATGCCCTTTCCTCCCGGGTCAGGCGGGAAACCTAGGCCAACCACGCGCCCCTGCAACGGCGCCGTGGCGTCAAGATGTTGTTCGACGTGCGTTTTCGTGTGTCAGGCGTCCCGCCTTGAACCGGAAGGCTCAAGCCGCTTCTATCGGCCGTCATGCGCACCACGCCTCCCGTCCGCGACGATCGGCACAACGAGGCTTCGACGATTCTGCGCTCTATCGACGCCGTTCTGGATCAGAGCCCGAATGACGGCGCGCCGATCACCCTGCCCGCCAACGCCCTTTCTGCGGCGGGTTTCGACCGCAGCGGCGGCCTGCTGGCCGGCGACCCCCGGTTCCGGCGCGACTTCGACCCCGGCGCGGTCGCCGAGGCAGCCACGGACTGGCTGCGGAGCGACCGGGCGAGCGCCCTGGTCCCCGTGGTCGCGCGGGACGGGGCGGCCACCGTCCTGTTGCTGGGCGCTCCGGCCGACGCCGCCACCTGGCCGCTTCCACCGGAGTTCGTCCGGGCGCTGGCCGGCCCTTCAGTCAGCTTCGTCGCCCTCGCCTACCGCCCGTTCCAGGAGGCCGCGCTTGCCGAGGCCGCACTGGCCAGCTGGCGGCTGACCCCGCTGGAATCCCGCACGGTGCTGGCCCTCGTGACAGCCGGCGACCTGCAGGCCGGCGCAGCCTCCGCCGGCATCAACTACGAGACCGCCCGCAAGGCCCTGCAGAACGCCCTGCGAAAAGCCGGCGCCCAGCGGCAGACCGACCTCGTACGCCTTCTGCATACTGCCGTGGGGGGCGGCGACGTCCGACTGGACCAGGCGCCGGCGCTGCAGGCCGCGCTGGGCTTGTCGGAACGCGCCGCCGGCGCGAGCGTCCTGCTCGCCCTGGGCCTGACGCGAGGCGAGGCCGCGGCCACCCTGCGGATCAGCGAGCACGCCATCAAGGACGAGCTCAACGCCCTGTTCCATCGCTTCGGCCTGCGGACCGCAACCGACCTCAGCCGGATGACGACGGAGGCCATGGTTCTGCTGGGCGCGGCCCGAAACCCGAACCTGGCCCTGGGGGCCTCCTGGAGCGCGGTTCGTCCGCTGAGGTTCGTCAACCGCCGCGACGCGCCGGGACGGATCGCCCTGTCGGATTTCGGGCCCGCCAGCGGCGCACCCACCCTGCTGTTCCACAGTGCTGTCACAGGAAGCCTGCTTGACCGGGGCCTGGTGCGCGCCCTGCAGGCGGCAGGCATGCGCCCCATCGCGGTGGAACGTCCGGGGTTCGGCCTGACCGATCCGCCTGTGGGTGAGCCCCTGGAAGCAGCGGTGGGGGACGTGCTTGCTCTCATGGACACCCTTGGCCTCAAGCGGGTGCGGCTGGTCGCCCGGGGCGGCGAGCCGGTCGCCCTCGAACTCGGCCGGCGCATTCCGGAACGCTTGCAGCGCGGCGTGCTGATCAACCCCTTCACGCCCTACGAGATCGACAGCCGCTGGGACGGATTCATGAACCGCGCCAAGCGGCTGGTCACCGCCTATCCGGACATGATCGAGCCCCTGGCGCGGTTCCTCAGCCGCAGGACATCGCCGATGGCGATGGAGCGGCTGGTGCGCAACGCGCTACGGGAGAGCGCCGCCGACCAGGCCGCTCTCAACAACCCCGCCATCGCCGAGGACTACGTGGCCTCGGCCCGGCTGACGGCGGCGCGGTCCTCATGGGGTTTCGTCCACGAGCAGAAGGCCTACCTGACATGGCGGCCCCCGGAACTGGCGGACGGACGGCCCTGGGTCCGGCTGATCGGTGGCCAGGACGTGCTCTACCGCGCCGGCGACGCCGACCGGCTGTGGGCGTCAGCCCTGCCAGGCCATCAGGTGATCCATGTCCCTGACGCGGGCCGCCTGCTGCACGCGTCGCACCCGGAACTGGTGGCGAAGGCGCTGAACTCCTAGCCGAAGTCGGGCGCGAAGCGGATGTTGCCGCGCTCCAGCCCCTTCAGCACCACCTCGATCCCGCCGGACTTGATCATCCATTCGAGGCGATGATCCCGATACTCCCGCTTGAACAGTCCCTTCTCCACCATTTCGGCGACGTTGGGCATGGTCGAGGCGCGGCCGGATTCTGCGGCTTCCGCCGTCGTGGCGGCCACGGACGGCCGGGCGTTGGCGCGGGACAGCCACTGGGCCAGCTTTGAGCCGTTGGCCGGCGGGTTTCCGTGTCCGACCGCGCCGTTCAGGTAGGGAACCACCGACAGGTCGCCCCAGCCGAAGTCGTCGCCGTTGAACCAGTCGCGACCGCCAAGCTGCGTCTCCAGCCAGGCGTAGAACCCGGCCGTCTGGCGTCGGGCCTGGGCGAACAGGGCCTCGGCCGCCTCGCCTTCGGCGCGCCGGAACCAGCGGATTTCCGACAGGCCCCAGTTGATGGCTTCGAAGTGGGTGTCCATCACCTCTTCCAGCATTCGCACGCGAGCGCGGTCCGCGGCGGCCGCGGGACGCATGGCGGGCTCTGGATAGGCGTCGTCGAGGTACTCCAGGATGATCGTGGAATCGAAGATACGAACATCGCCGTCCACCAGCGCCGGCACCTCGGCGCGCGGGCTGGCCTCGACGAAGTCGCCCTGGGCGCCGCCGGCTCCCAGTCCGCCTGGGGCGACGGTCTCGAAAGCCAGGCCCTTCTCGCGCAGCGAGATCTTGACCTTCTGGGCGTAGGGCGAGAGCGGATGGTCATAGAGCGTGATCATGACGACAGCGCCTCCGAAAGATCCTGCTTCTGCGCGACCTTGGCCGCCTTGAACGCCGGGCGCGCCTTCAGCCGTTCCCAGTAGGCCCGGATGGCGGGACTGAAGCGTTCATCCAGCTTGAGTTGCACGGCGAGGAGAAGCGCGTAACCCACGGAAATATCAGCGGCCGTGAACCGCCCTCCGACCAGATAGTCGCCGTTCGCGAGCGCCCGGTCGACGTGCCGGAGCCGGCTCATGAACCACTTGGCGTAGTCGTCGGCGACATGCTCGGCGCGCCCAGGCTCAAGCTGCCGGTAGCGCAGCACAAGCGTCTGCGGAAAGGTCAGCGTCGCCTCGCCGAAGTGGAGCCAGTTCAGCCAGGCGCCGTACTCCGGATCATCTACCCCCAACGCCAGGTCGCTCGGCCCGTGGCGGGTCACCAGGTACTGCACGATGGCCGCTGACTCGGTCATGAACGTCGACCCGTCCTTAAGCGCCGGGATGGTGCCGAGCGGGTTGACCTCCAGGTATTCCGGCTGCCGCACCCTAGGTGGAAACGGCATCAGGTGGAGTTCGTAGGGCAGCCCCATCTCCTCCAGCGCCCAGAGCGGGCGGAAGGACCGGGCGTCGGGGCAGTGCCAGAGCTCGATCATGCTCAGCTGTCCCGCTTCGCGTACTGGGGTTTGCGCTTCTCGAGGAAGGCCTGGACGCCTTCCTGGAAATCGCCGTCGGAGCTGGCGAGGATCTGGTTGCGGTCCTCCATGGCGATCGCCGCCTCCAGCCCCTGGGCGTCGATGGCATGGTTCAGCGCTTCCTTGGTCAGGCGCAGGCCCAGGGGGGTGGCGTGCAGCATGTCGTCGACGAAGCCCTGCGCCTCGGCCTCCAGCTGCTCCTTCGCCACCACACGGCTGACGAGGCCGAGCTGATAAGCCCGCTCGGCGTCGATGAACCGGCCGGTCAGCATGTACTCAGCCGCCACGGACGAGCCCACCATGCGGGGGAGGAAGTAGCTGACCCCGATGTCACAGGCCGAAAGGCCGATCCGGATGAAGGCGGCGTTCATGCGTACCCGGGGCGTGGCGATCCGAACGTCGGACGCGAGCGCCAGGGCGAACCCGCCGCCGGCCGCCGCGCCGTCGATGCAGGCGATGATCGGCTGCGGGCAGCGGCGCATGGCGATGACGATCTCGCTGATCTCCCGCTGACGTGTCAGCCCCGCGCCGATGGAGCGGGAGGCCTGCGGGTCGCCGCGCTCCTTCAGATCCAGGCCCGCGCAGAAGGCGGCGCCGGCGCCCTGCAGCACCACCACGCGGACATCGCGGCGCCAGTAGAGCCCCACGAAGAATTCGCGCAGCTCGGTCACCAGATTGCGGCTCAGCGCATTCAGCCGCTCCGGCCGGTTCATGGTCGCCCAGACGACCTCGCCCTCCTGGCGCAGTTCCAGATCGGCCATGTCCTAGAGTCCTTTCAGCCAGTCGAGCAGGATGGCGGTCACCTCTGCGGGCCGCTCCTGCTGGGTCCAGTGTCCGCAGCCCGGCAGCACGTGCGAGCTGCGCAGGTCCGTCACATGATCACGCATCAGCGCCGCGGGATCGGGAATGCGGCCGAAGCCATTGAACGCCGGGTCGCGGTCGCCGCCGATCAGCAGCGACGGCTGCTCGATCTTTCGGTCCTTGAACCCCTGCAGCCAGGCGAAGTCGCGCTCGTGATTGCGGTAGCGGCTGATCGGCCCGCGGAAGCCCGAGCCCTCGAACTCGGCCACGTAGTAATCGAGGTCTTCCGGCGACAGCCAGGCGGGGAACGGGTCGGGATCGACCATACCCTCGAGCAGGCTGGCCCCATGCGCCTTCATCGGCCAGGTCCCGGGCGGGGCGTCGCCGCAGATGCCGTAGTAGAATTTGCGCAGGAAGCCCCGCACGTCGGCTTCCGCCTCGGCCTCGGGCGGCCCCACGTTCTGGAACCAGGCCTGGTAGAAGAAGATGCCCTTGGAGGTGAAAGCCTCGGTGAAGATCTCGGTGAACGGCCGGTTGGGCACACCGGTGTAGGGCACCGAAAGGCCCGCCACGGCCGAGATCACGTCCGGCCGGGTCAGTGCTGTGTTCCAGACAATCGGCGCACCCCAGTCGTGTCCGATCAGGATCGCCTTGTCGCCGGGCGCCAGGGCCTCGGCCACCCCGGCCACGTCGCCGGTCAGCGCTTCCATGGAATAGGCTTCGACAGGCTCCGGCCGGTCCGAGCCGCCGTAGCCCCGGACGTCCAGCGCGGCGACCCGGTATCCGGCTTCGGCGACAGGTCCGATCTGGTGACGCCACGAGTACCAGCTCTCCGGAAAGCCGTGGACCATGATCACCAGCGGCCCATCGCCCTGGACCGCCGCGCGCAGCTTCGCGCGGCCTGTGTCGATCATCTGGAATTCCGGCATCCTTCGCCCCCGAGACTTGGTTGGCGCCATGCTTCAACCGCCGTCAACGGGCTGGCAAGACTGTCCCTAGGGCAGGGATGAACCCGGAGACCTTGCGGCTCAGGGTCGGGGAGATCCCGCCAGAAGGGCCATTTCCTTCCGGCTCAGCCGACGCACCTCGCGGACCGCGCACTGCATCGGCCCGCGCGCTGTCTCAAGCACCAAGGTCGCGCTTTGACCGTCGCAGACAACGTCATCCCGGTCAGCCCGAACCCTGAGCTTCTCGGCGGCATTCAGGCCTTCGCAGGCCTCCCTGAGCTCCAGGCGGTAGGCGCCCCCTGCACGGGGTTGAACATAGAGGATGCGCGCGCCTTCACGGTTGCTGCCGACTATGGAGCGACCATTGAAGCAGGCCCGCCGCGTGTCCTCGATCCGGAAGCGCGAAGACCCCGGATCCTGTGGCCCAGCCCCCATGTAGCTGCTGGGGGGTGGAACCGGCGGTGGCGCGGGCGGGGGCGCCTCCTGCGCGGCGACCGCCGTCGCACAGATGCAGATCACCAGGGGCAGCCACGGCGGAGACTTCATCAGCCCGGGATCCTTGCCTGGAAGCTGCGACAGCCTACCCCTGATCCTGCTGGGCTCAAACACCCTGCCCCCGCGTCACCGTTGACCTCGCCAGCCCCGGCGCGAACAGTCGGCGCAAGGAGGAGCGCCCATGGTCTCACTGATCGAGAAGAGCGCCGGCTTCGAGCACACCCTGGTGACGCTCGATGACCACGTCGCCACTGTCACCCTGAACCGTCCACATCGGCGAAACGCGCTGAACTATCCGGCTTACGACGAGCTGGAGCAGAGCCTCCGCCTGGCGGCCAGCGATCCGGAGGTCCGCTGCGTGATTCTCACGGGCGCGGACCCGGCGTTCTGTTCCGGGGACGACGTGGGAGAGATCATGGCGGGCCCGAAGCCGGTCTCGCGCGCGCCGATGCCGGTGACCTTTACCGCCACCCCGGCGGCCATCGCCGCCCTTGAGTGCGACAAGCCGATCATCGCGGCGATCAACGGCGCGGCGGTCGGCTGGGGCATGGAGCTGGCGCTGTTCGCCGACATCCGCCTCGCCTCCGAGAAGGCGAAGTTCGGAGAGCTGTTCGTGAAGCGCGGCCTCGTCTGCGACGTGGGTGGCTTCTACCGCCTACCGGCCATCGTAGGCCCGGCCAAGGCCGCCGAACTGCTGTTCACCGGCGACATCATCGACGCCGCCGAGGCCCTGCGGATCGGACTGGTCACCGAGGTGACGCCGCATGAGGCGTTGATGGATCGGGCCCGCGGGCTTGCCGGCCGGATCGCCGCCAACCCACCGCTGGCCGTGCGTCATCTGAAGGCCGGCCTCAACCGCTTCGCATACGGCGATCCGCGCGAGATCGGGGCCTGGGCCATCGAGAAGATCCGCCTGCTCATGCAGACGGCCGACCACAGGGAAGGCGTCGCGAGCTTCCTCGAGAAGCGCCAGCCTACGTTCCAGGGAAACTGACGGATGGATCTCGATTTCAGCGGCAAGACCGTCCTGGTGGTGGGCGGCTCAAGCGGCATCGGCAACGGCGTCGCCCACGGTTTCCGGGAACGGGGGGCCAGGGTTCATGTCTGGGGCACTCGCGCGTCCGCCGCCGACTACGACGGCATGGATGGGTCCGACCTCGAGGGACTGGGCTACGCCAAGGTGGATGTGGGCGTGCGCGAAGAGATCGCGGCTGCGGAGACCATCGCGCCCCTCGACGTCCTGGTGCTGTGCCAGGGCACGGTGCAGTACCGCCGGGCCGAGTTCGAGCCAGAAGGCTGGGACCGGGTCATGGCCGTCAACCTCGACAGCCTTATGGACTGCGCCCGGAAGTTCCGCAGCACCCTCGCCGAGCGTAAGGGCGTGATCATTATCGTCAGTTCGGTGTCGGGCTACACCTCCAACCGGGGCAACCCGGCCTACGCCGCATCCAAGGCCGGCGCCGTGAGCCTGACCAAGACCCTGGGAGAGGCCTGGGCGCCGGAAGGCATCCGGGTCGTGGGCCTGGCCCCGGGCCTTGTCGACACCAAGCTCACCAAGGTCACCACGGAAAATCCCCAGCGCCTGGAAGCGTCGCTCCGCGCCATCCCCCTTGGACGCATGGGCACCCCGGCCGACATGGCGGGCGCTGCCCTGCTGCTGGCATCTCCCCTGGCGGGCTATGTGGTCGGCCAGACCCTGATCGTCGATGGAGGCCTCTCGCTGTGAACAGTCGATCCGTACGGGGCTCAGTCGTCCTCATCACCGGCGCCGCCAGCGGCATGGGTCGCGCCACCGCCGAAGTGTTCGCCGCCGAGGGCGCACATGTCGCCTGCACCGACATTGCCGCGGAGAGCGTACGCGAAGTTGCCGATCACCTGGCGCACCGGGGGCTAAGCGCCGAGGCCTGGACACTGGACGTCTCGGACCCCGCGGCGATCGATCTCGTCACCGCAGGCGTGGCGGCACGGTTCGGCGGCATCGACATACTGGTCAACAACGCCGGAATCTCGGGCTTCGCCGCCATCGACGCCGACAACTACGAGGCCGTCTGGGCCCGCTCGTTCGGCGTGCTGATCACCGCCCAGCAGCGGCTGATCCGCGCCGCCCTGCCCCATCTGCGGAAGTCCGCGGCGCCCCGCATCGTCAACATCGCCTCAACCGAGGCCCTGGGCGCGACCAGCCGCGACAGCCCCTACGCGGCGGCGAAGTCGGCGGTCACCGGCCTGACCCGGGCGCTGGCGGTGGAACTGGGTCCGGAAGGCATCACCGTCAACTGCATCTGCCCGGGCCCGATCCTGACCGGCATGACTGACGCAATCCCCGACAAGGACAAGGAAACCTATGCCCGCCGTCGCACCGCGCTGCGACGTTATGGACGCCCGGAAGAGGTCGCCCACATGACGCTGAGCCTCTGCCTGCCGGCGGCGTCCTTCATAACGGGAACGGTAATCCCGGTTGACGGAGGGCTGATGGCGCGCAACGCCTAGGCCATGGGGGCACGGAACACCACTATTGCGATGGCGCTCGCATTGCTGTCGGGAATCCCGGCGGCGGCGCAGGTCTATCGCACGCCCCGAACATCCTTTGGCGCGCCGGACCTGCAAGGGGTCTGGGACAACGATTCCATGACCCGTCTGCAGCGCCCAAAGGACTTCAAGGGGCTGGCCGCCACGCCCTATGAGGCGGCGGCTTTTGAGGCCAAGGGCTTCGGACGCTACGCCAAGGTGATTGCGCCGGTGCATCCGGACGAGCCTGCGCCCAGTGACGGCAAGGTGACCGACGACGACCGGTTCGAGCCACCCCGCGGCCTCATGCGTATCGACGGCGAGATCCGCAGTTCCCAGATCACCGACCCGGCCGATGGCCGCCTGCCCTACATCGATGCCGCGCGCGCCGCAGCCGAGAAGGCGCTGAAGGACGAGGAAATCTACGACCACCCCGAAGGCCGCCCGTTTGACGAGCGCTGTCTGCTGGGCGGCGGCGGAGGGGTCGCGCCGCCAATCATGAACCGGGACCTGCTGCGCATCGTCCAGACCCGAGATCATGTCGTGCTGTACGGTGAGCAGAACCATGAGGCTCGGATCGTGCGGATGGGAACCCGCCGGCACCTGCCAGACTCCATCCGTCCATGGATGGGCGACCCCGTCGGCTGGTGGGAAGGCGACACCTTGGTCATCGAGACCACCAACCTGAACCCCAACGACGCCTGGCGCTGGAATGCCGGCGACTGGATACGGCTGACGGCAAACGCGAAGATCACCGAGCGCTTCCGGCGCACCGGCCAGGGCGAGATCCGCTACAGCTATGCCGTCGAGGACCCGGGCGCCTACACCCAGGTCTGGCGGGGTGAGATGCTTTATCGCGCGACCCAGGCCCCCATGTACGAGTTCGCCTGCCACGAGGGAAACTACGCGCTCACCGGCATTCTCGCCGGCGGCCGGCAGGCCGAGCGCGATACGGCGAAAACCGAGGTCACGCCCTGAACGCGCGCCCGTCGGGCCGCCGACAAAGATTGGTTCCGCTCAGGATCCGGTGAACTTCCCCGGGCGCTTCTCGCGAAAGGCCCGGACCCCTTCGCGGAAATCATTCGTCGAGGTCGCAAGCAGATACTGGTCGCGGTCCATGTAGATGGAAGCCTGGGCCGTGGCCGCGGTCACGGCGTTGACCGCCTCCTTGGTCATCCGGATCGGGATCGGCGGAAGCGCGGCGACCTTGGCCGCCCAGCGGCGCGCGGCGGTAAGCGCCTCGCCCTTCGCCACCGCCTCGTCGGCCATGCCCCAATCAAGGCAGAGGCGGGCGTCGGCGGCCTCGCCGAACATCACGAACTGCTTGGCGCGTGACGGGCCGACCAGCGCCGCGATCCGCGGGATGCTGCGCCAGCTCATGTTCATGCCGAGCGGCACCTCCGGCAGGCGCAGGTAGGCCCCTTCGCCCATCACCCGGAAGTCGCAGGCTACCACGAGCGCCGCGCCGCCGCCGATGCAGTAGCCTTCGATGGCCGCGATGGTGACCGCCTCGATCTCCTCCCAGGCGCGGCAGAGGTCCGGCCCCGCCATGATCGCGCGGCGCGACTCGATCAGGCTGGGCTGAGCCAGCCGGGCCTCGCTCGCCGAGAGATCGGCGCCGGCCGAGAAGTAGCTGTCGGTCCCGGTCAGGATCACCGCGCGGACGTCGGTTCGCAGCCGCAGCAGGCGGGCGACCTCGGTGAGTTCCTCCATGAGCTCGCCGTTCAGCGCGTTGCGGGCCTCCGGCCGGGCGAGCGCCACCTCGACCACGTCCTCGCGCCGCGCGACACGCACCCATTGCCACGGATGATCCAAAAGCCTGTCCACGGACCGATCCCTCCCATTCTTATGACGGCATCATGGGGCGGGTGTCGGCTGCGGGATAGCCCCGAAGCCAGGGCGGCGGCTCAGTCCTTGTGACGCCCGAAGCCAGGCAGCCGGGGGATCAGTCGCCGCTTCGCCTTGGCAGGCTTTGCCGCCACTTCCGCGACGTCCGGGTTCGGCGTGGCCGCCGCCGTGTCGGCAAGGGTCTGCACGCCCTCGTCCCGGTCGCAGCGACCGTCGCGACTGGCGGCCTCGAACACCGTGGCCACCAGCACCGGCTGGGCGTCAGGCTTGCCGGTCGAGACCACGACATTCAGGTTCCGGCGAAGCGACAGGTTGCAGAAGGCCTCTCGCGAGGCGAAACCCTGGGGGTCCCAGCGCGTCACGGTCGGCCGGAACAGCTCTGCCCGTCGGGTGATCGCCGTAAGGACCGCATCGCGCACCACCACGGGCGCGCCGTCGGAGACGCTGACTGTGCAGCTCACCGGATCCGTGGCGCGGCGGATCGAGATCGGCCCGTCGTCGATGTCTCCCACCGGAGCGCCGTCGATGATCGCCGAGAGGCAGGCCGCCGTCGCCGAACGCGCGTCCTGCGCGGGATCGGCATGAGCGACAGCGGCCGGAGCCAGGGCGAGAGCGGCAAGGACAAGGATGCGCATGAGGTTCCGTTCGCTCAGCTTCGCGGCGGCCTTGTGGCGCCGGCCGCGTCAGTCGGCGGCAACCCGCGGGACGTAGGTCTTGTGACAGCCATTGCAGGCGTCATAGAGCCGCCCGCCGATCTCGAAGGATTTCTCCGGGTCCCGGGCCCTGGCGGCGGCCTCGCCTTCCTGGCTGATGCGCACCATCATCTCCGCGAAGCCCGCCCAGGGGCCATCGCGCCGGATTCCCGCCGACTGCAACAGCCGCCCCTTGTCCTGCATCACTCGGGCGCCCTGCACGGCCGCGGCCCAGCGGGCGTCAGCGGCGTAAGGGCTTTCGGTCTCAGGCGGATCGTTGCCCGCCGCCCAGAACGCCACGGCGCCGGGATTGACGTCCAGGGCCATGATCATCTTGGTGGCGAGGTCTTCCGCCGCCGCGCCGCTGGCGGTGAAGGCGAACAGCAGGGCGAGCAGCAACCCAGGCCTCACGCTCAGGCTCCCCGTACGTGCTGGATGAGCTGGACCGTGTCCCGGACCCGCGCCGCGATCCCCGGGTAGTCACGGGCCTCCAGCAGCGCCCTGGTGATAAGACCCGAGCCCATGCCGCAGGCGACGATCCCCGCGCCGAACCAGGCCTTCAGCGAGGCCTCGTCGGGTTCGACTCCGCCGGTAGGCATGATCTTGGTCCAGGGCATCGGACCCAGCACAGCCTTGACGAAGTCCGGACCGCCGACCGAGGCGCCGGGGAACATCTTGACGATTTCGCAGCCCCATTCCTGGGCCTGGCTGATCTCACCCACCGTGCCGCAGCCGGGGCTGTAAGGAACCATTCGCCGGTTGCAGAGCCGGGCCACCTCCGGGTTGCCCATGGGCCCCACCACGAACTTGGCGCCGTTGGCCAGGTAGATCGCCGCGGTCGGCGCATCCACGATCGATCCCACGCCGAGGATCACGCTGGGATCAGTCTTCGCGAAATGGCGGCTGACCTCCAGGAAGACCTCATCAGCGAAGTCCCCACGGTTGGTGAACTCAATGCACTTGGCGCCGCCGTCGGCGCAGGCCTGGATCACGCTGATACAGACGTCCACATCCGGGTGATAGAAGACCGGGATCACGCCCTGGCCGATCATCGCGCTGAGGGTGTGCAGCCGGTCCCGGGCCATCGCTGTCTCATTGCTCCTCGCGCCCGAAGCGGGCGGTCAGCGAGGTATAGTGCGGGTCGGAGCGGCGCGCGAGCGGGTCAGTTCGCCGGCGCCTGCGTCGGAGGCAGGGTGGCCGGAACCTCCGGCTCTTCCGCCGGAAGGGCGACAGGCGGCAGCGGCCCGGGCGGTATCGGCTGTCGGGGCGCGCGCTTCAGGGCGGTGACCATGAAGCTCTTCCACATCTCCGCGGGAATGGTCGCTCCGCTGACGCGTCCCATCGATCGGGCATCGTCACGCCCCAGCCAGGCGCAGCTGGCCAGCCCGCCGGTGAAACCGCAGAACCAGGCGTCCTTGTAGTCCGAGGTCGTACCCGTCTTGCCCGCCAGGTCATAGCCCGGGATCGCCGCGCGGGTCCCGGTGCCCGATACCATGACTGTCCGCAGCATCCGGTTCAGATCACCCAGTGGCGGGTTGGCGATGGCGGGCGCCGGCTTCGGCGCGCTGCGCTGATAGATCACCTGCCGGCCGGCTCGGATCCGCTCGATACCGTAGGCGCTGACCCGATTGCCGCCGTTGGCGAAGGCGGCATAGGCCTGGGTCATTTCCAGCGGCGACACAAGGGTCGTCCCCAGCGCCATGGCCGGGTCGGTGTTGACGGTCGAGACGATCCCCACCCGGCGTGCGGTGGCCGCCACGGCCGGTCGCCCGACCTCGTCGGCAAGCCGCGCCGCCACGGTGTTCACCGAGCGCGCCAGGGCGGTCTCCAGTGTGATCGGGCCGAGGAAGCCGGGCTCGTAGTTCTGGGGTGACCAGTTGGCGATCGTGACCGGTTCGTCGATCACCGGGGTATCGGGCGTGCGCCCCGCCTCCAGAGCCGCCAGATAGACAAAGGGCTTCCACGCCGAGCCGGCCTGACGACGGGCGCTGACCGCACGGTTGTAGGGCGCCGCGGAATGGTCGGTCCCGCCCACAAGGGCGCGCACGCGCCCCTGGCCGTCGATCGCCACCAGCGCCGCCTGCTGGGAGGTCTGATCCTTGAAACGGCTGACAGCGGTCCGGGCGGCCGTCCCGGCGGCCAGTTCCATGGGCTGATCCAGCGTCGTATCGACGGTCAGGTCGCGGGTCGGCTTGGGGACCATCTGCCGGACCTGGGCATCCACCCAGTCCACGAAATACTGCGAGGCGCCGGTGGCCGGGGTCTTCCAGACCCGGGGCTTCTGGCCGGCGGCTTTGTCGCGCTGGGCCGGCGTGATGGCCCCGGTCTCGACCATCGCGTCCAGCACCAGACGCGCCCGCTCGAGGCACCGCTCCGGCTGTTCGACCGGATTGTAGCCGGTGGGCGACTTCAGCACGCCGGCCAGCATGGCCGCTTCCTTGAGGGAAAGCTTCGCCGCCGGCTTGTTGAAGAAGCGCTGTGCGGCGGCCTCCAGCCCGTAGGCTCCGGATCCGAAATAGACCCGGCTGAGGTAGAGCCCGAGGATCTGTGGCTTGGAGTAGGTCTTCTCGATCTGCATCGCATAGGCGATCTCGGTCGCCTTTCGCTCGATCGTGCGCTCCTGGCTGAGGAACAGGTTCCGGGCCAGTTGCTGGGTTATGGTCGAAGCGCCTTCGCTCGCCCGCCCCTCGCTGAGGCCCGTGACGATGGCCCGGGCGATACCGCGCGGATCGAACCCGGCATGCTCGTAGAAGCGCCGGTCCTCGATGGCGACGAACGCGGCCGGGACGTACGCCGGCAATCGCGCCACATCCACGGGCGGGGCAAAACGGCCACCGCGCACGCCGATCAGCGCGCCGCTGCGGTCGACGTAGGTGATCTGGGGATCCCGCTGGATGGGCGGAAGGCGCGGAACCTCCAGCCCCTGGGCGGAGATCGAAAGCGCAGCAGCAAGGGCGATCAAGGTTCAGGACTCCCTGGACCGCGCTCCCTCAAGCGAGTCCGACTGGCCGCTATGTGTCCCGCGTCGCCCTGGGGGCCAAGATAATTCGCGGTAATCTCGGCACTCGGAGGCCCGTCGCTACAGGTCGACGAACGTCTCAAAGCCGCCAAAGATCATGCGCTTGCCGTCGAACGGCATCTCCTCGGACTTCATGCTTTCATCGGCCATGATCTCGTCCCGGGACGCCCGATCCCTGTAGGTGATCCAGGAAAAGATCACGACCTCGTCGTCGGTGGCCTGTACCGCGCGGGGGAATGATGTGAGTTCGCCGTAGGGCACGTCCTCGCCCAGGCATTCCACGTACGACAGCGCGCCATACGCCATCCACATCCTGCCGGCCCGGGCGGCAACGGCCTTGTACGCCTCCAGACTGGCCTTCGGCACGGCCAGAACGAAACCATCGACGTAGGGCATCACGATCTCCTTGGGGTTGACGCCCTCAAGGAACGCATAAGCCGGCCGATTTTCGACAGGGGGCGCCAAGATTTGTGCGCCTTCGCTTGCCGCCCCCCTTTCGGAGGGCCACTTTGGCGCCTTGGATTCGGGCGACAAAGGAGACCATGCGTGGCCGAAGCGATACGCCGTCGTCGGCGTGTGAAGATCGTCGCCACCATTGGCCCGGCCACTTCCGCCCCTGACAGGCTGGAAGAGCTGTTCCGCACCGGCGCCGACGTGTTCCGCGTGAATTTCAGCCACGGCACCCAGGATGGCCACGCCGAGGTGATCGACAGCATTCGGCGGGTCGAGAAGAAGGTCGGGCGCCCTATCGGCATCCTCGCTGACCTCCAGGGTCCCAAGCTTCGCGTCGGTCGCTTCGCCTCCGGGCACGTGGTCCTGCAGTGGGGGCGCACCCTCAGGCTCGACCTGCAGGCCACCCCCGGCGATGGCCAGCGCGTGCAGCTGCCGCATCCCGAGATCATGGCCGCGGCGACGCCCGGCTCGGTGCTGCTGCTCGACGATGGCCGGATCCGCCTAGAGGTGACCCGCCAGACACCGGAGTACCTGGACACCCGGGTGATCGTCGGCGGCCGGCTTTCCGACAACAAGGGCGTCAACCTGCCGGGTCTGACCCTGCCGATCCCGGCCCTGACCAAGAAGGACCGCTCGGACCTGGCCTTCGCGCTGGACCACGGCGCCGACTACATCGGGCTGTCCTTCGTCCAGCGGCCTGAAGATGTGTCCGAGGCCCGAGAGCTCGTGGGCGACCGGGCCTTCATCCTCTCGAAGATCGAGAAGCCGGGCGCCCTGCAGTCCATCGAGGAAGTCCTGCGGCTTTCCGACGCCATCATGGTCGCCCGCGGCGATCTGGGCGTCGAGATGCCGGCCGAGGACGTGCCGATGATCCAGAAGCGCCTGATCCGCGCCTGCCATCGCTTCGGCAAGCCGGTCGTGGTCGCCACCCAGATGATGGAAAGTATGATCGAGGCGCCGACGCCGACCAGGGCCGAAGCCTCCGACGTCGCCACCGCCGTGTTCGATGGCGCGGACGCTGTCATGCTTTCGGCCGAAAGCGCCACCGGGAAATACCCGGTGGAAACCGTGCGGATGATGGACCGGATCATCGCGCGGACCGAGGACGACGACTACCTGCGCGAGTCGCGCGCGGCGATGCGTCCCCGGCCGGAGAAGTCCTCCGCCGACGCCATTTCCACGGCCGCGCGGCAGGTCGCCGAAACCATAGACGCCAAGGCGATCGCAGCCTTCACATTGACCGGACGTTCGGCCCTGCGGATCTCGCGTGAAAGGCCGGACTGTCCGATCCTGGGCCTGACGCCCAGCCTGGCCATCGCACGGCGTCTGGCCCTGGTCTGGGGCGTCCACGCTCTCACGTCCGAGCCTACGCACACCATGACCGAGACCGTCGCCCAGGCCGCGAGCCTGGCGCTGAAGGGCGGCTTCGCCAAGCGCCGGGAAGAGATCGTGGTGATCGCCGGTGTGCCCTTCGGACGTTCCGGCGGGACCAACTCCCTACGGGTCGTTCAGGTCACTTAGAGTATTCGGAAGGCTGTTTACTGCGGCCACACAGAATCCAAATGCCGACGCCGCTCGCGATGGGCGGCGTCTGACGCTGAGCTTCACCGCTCGGGCGCGTCCCATACGAAAACAGCCCCGCATGTCTGCGGGGCTGCTGAATTCTTGGGTGCGGGGACAGGATCAATTCATAGCTACAATTGGTCAGTTCGCATAAAATCGTCATCAGATACTTTGGCAACCAAGCGCCAAGGACGTCGATCATGAGCGAATTCAATTCACAGCTCTACAACGACAAACAGGTCGCCGCGCTTCTGGGCTTTTCCCTCAGTTGGGTTCGCCAGCAGCGTTTCAAGCGCCGCCACGGGAAGCAGCACACACTGGATATTGACCCCGTCCGCCTTGGCGCATCCACTCGCTACCTACGCGCCGATATTGACCGGTTCGTGCAGAGTATCATTACCTCTCC
>CAUJHW010000001.1 GCA_963205005.1 Pseudomonadota bacterium | reverse complement strand
GATCGACATCGTCTCGGCGATGCAGGCGGGCTTGTCCTCGCCCTCGATCTCGATGGTGCACTCGTTCTTCAGCTGCATGCCGCCGGCCTTGGGCTCGGCGCCGATCAGCTTCTGGCGCATGCGCACGCGCTTGCCGACGCGGACCATGTTGATGAAGCGGACCTTGTCGGAGCCGTAGTTGATGCCGCGGGTCACGCCCTTCACCGGCAGCATGCCGGCGCCCAGCATCGGGATAAGCGACAGGGTCAGATAGCCATGAGCGATCGGGCCGCCCATCTCGCGGGTGGCGCGCTCGACGTCCACGTGGATCCACTGGTGATCGCCGGTGGCCTCGGCGAACTTGTTGACGCGGTCCTGGTCGATCAGGACCCAGTCCGAGACGCCAACTTCCTGGCCGATCATGCCGGGCAGATCCTTGATTTCGACGGGGTTCATCGATTGCTCCCTTGGTGCTTTGAAACTCGGCCTACGCTCTAACATCTGTTCGGATCGGGGCAAGGCGCTGGTGGCGTCGCCTCTCCCCCCGGGCGGAGCCGAGAGGGAAGAGGGTCGGGTGAAGGGCGTCCTCAGACGATTTTCGAGCCCTCCTTGCCCCAGTAGGCGTCGCGGATCAGGCGCTTGTAGAGCTTGCCGGTGGGGTGGCGGGGCAGTTCGGCCATGAAGTCGATCACGCGGGGCGACTTCACGTGGCTGAGGTGCTGGCGGGCATAGGCCATCAGTTCGGCGCGCAGGGGTTCACCCGCATCGGCCCAGTCCATGGGTTGGATCACGGCGATGACCTGTTCGCCCATCTCCTCGTGCGGCCCGCCGACCACGGCGGCGTCGGCCACCTTGGGGTGGCCGATCAGCACGTTCTCCAGCTCCTGCGGATAGATGTTCACCCCGCCGGAGATGATCATGAAGCTCTTGCGGTCGGTGAGGTAGAGATAGCCCTCCTCGTCCACCCAGCCCACGTCGCCGAGGGTGGTCCAGCCGTGCTGGTTGGTGCCCTCTTTCACCTTCTCGGGCGCGTTGTGATAGCTCAGCGGCGCGCCGCCGGAGAAGTAGACCCCGCCCTCGCTGCGCGGCGGCAGGGGCTCGCCGTTCTCGTCGCAGATCTTCACCTCGGCGGTCAGGCCGCGGCCCACCGAACCCTTGTGGGTCAGCCATTCGGCCGAGGAGATGTAGCAGAAGCCGTTGCCCTCGGTGCCGGCGTAGTACTCGTGGATGATCGGGCCCCACCAGGCGATCATCTGCTCCTTGACCGGAATCGGGCAGGGAGCGGCGGCGTGCACCGCCGAGCGCAGCGACGAGACATCGTAGCGGGTGCGCACCTCTTCCGGCAGCTTCAGCAGGCGCACGAAGTGCGTGGGCACGAACTGGCCGCAGTCGACCTTGTACTTCTCGATCGCCGCCAGCATCTGCTCGGGGTCGAACTTCTCCATAACCACCACGGTGCCGCCCAGGCGTTGCACGCCCATGGTCCAGCGCAGCGGAGCGGCGTGATAGAGCGGCGCCGGCGAAATGTAGGTGCAGGCCTCAGGGAAGCCGAACATGTCGCGCGACATGACCGCCAGCGCGGTCGGCGCGTCGATCGGGCCGCCGGTCAGCTCCGGCTTCACGCCCTTGGGCCGGCCGGTGGTGCCCGAGGAATAGAGCATGTCCGACCCGGCGGTCTCGTCGGCGATCGGCGTGGTCGGCATGGCCGCCCGGGCCGCCTCGAAGTCCTCATAGGGCGCGCGCACCTGGTCGACCATGTAGAGCTTCACGCCCTTGAGCACGCCGGGCAGCTCGTCGGCGACCGGGCCGACGCCTGGCGAGGTGATCAGCACCTGGGCGGCGCAGTCGCCGACGATGTATTCGACCTCGCCCGCCGTCAGCTTGGACGAGATGCAGGTGTAGTAGAGGCCCGCGCGCTGGGCGGCCCAGGCGATCTCGAAGTACCGCGGACTGTTGTCCATGAAGATCGCGATCACGTCGCCGGTCTTCAGACCCAGCGACCGGAACAGGTGCGCCCCCTGGTTCGACCGTTCGTCGAGCTGCCGATAGGTCACGACCTCGCCGCTGCCGGCCATGATGTAGGCGGCGCGTTCCGGATGGGTCTTGGCGTGGGTGGTCGGATGCATGGATATCTACTCCCAGCAGCCGGACTGCCTCCGGCCGTCGTTTCTCAACCCGAATTGCGGGCCTTGACCTACGGTCCGTCAAGCGGGCGGGAATGAGGCCACAAACAAGAGGAATCCCCATGCCCACCTTCGAGACCCTGCTGTATGACGTCGAGGACGGCGTCGCGACGATCACGCTGAACCGGCCGGACAAGCTCAACGCCTTCAACACCACGATGATGAAGGAGCTGATCGCCGCCTTCGACGAGACCGACGCCGACGACAATGTCCGCGCCGTGATCGTCACCGGCGCGGGCCGGGCGTTCTGCGCCGGGGCCGACCTGTCGGCGGGCGCCGCCACCTTCGACTACGACCAGCGCGGCGGCGAGGACCGGATGGCCCGCCAGGAGGAAGGCGTCCACCGCGACGGCGGCGGTCTCGTCACCCTGCGCATCTTCGATTCGCTGAAGCCGGTGATCTCGGCCTGTAACGGCGCGGCGGTGGGCATTGGCGTGACCATGCAGCTGGCCATGGACATCCGTCTGGCGTCCGACACGGCGCGCTACGGCTTCGTCTTCGCCCGGCGCGGGATCAACCCGGAGGCCTGCTCGTCCTGGTTCCTGCCCCGACTGGTCGGCCTGCAGACGGCGCTGGAGTGGTGCTTCAGCGGCCGCATCTTCCCGGCCCAGGAAGCTCTGGACCGCGGCCTCGTCCGCTCGGTTCACGCGCCGGAAGACCTGCTGCCCGCCGCCCGGGCGATCGCCCGGGAGATCGCCGACAACACCGCCCCGGTCTCGGTGGCCATCACCCGCCAGCTGCTCTACCGCATGGCTGGTGCGGATCATCCGATGGAAGCCCACAAGGCAGACAGTCGCGGCATCCAGGCCCGCGGCCGCGCCGCCGATGCCCGTGAGGGGGTGACATCGTTCCTCGAGAAGCGCCTGCCGAACTACCCCGACAAGGTCTCCAGCGACCTGCCGGACATCTGGCCCCAGTGGAAGGCTCCAACCTTCAGCTAGACTGAATTCTTGAAATAAACGATCGGCAGCGCCCCCTCGCGGGGCGCTGTTTCGTTTGGGGTTGGTCTTCCTTGCTGCGCCGCACACAAAGTCCCAAGGAACAGCGACGCTGCTTACTGGGTGACGTCATGTCGCATTGTTTGCGTGACGCTGGTCTTTTGTTGCGCCAACAATCGGCTTGGCGTTGCTCTGTTTCCCTGTTGTGTGGCTGCGTCGATCCAGATAATGACGGCTCACCGATCTAGTGAATCGGGCAACAACGCCCTCAACGCTGATCCACTCGGAACAAGAGAAATGGACGAAAAGTCGGAAGTCATCGAGATGACGGCGGACATTGTTTCCGCCTATGTGGGCAATAACTCTGTCGCCGCGGCTGACCTGCCGGGGCTGATCCAGAGTGTCCATCGCGCCCTTGCCGGTGTTTCTTCCGGAACCGAGACGGTCGAAGTCGCGCCCAAGGAACCCGCGGTTCCGGTCCGCCGCTCGATCACGCCCGACCACCTCGTCTGCCTTGAGGATGGCCGCAAGTTCAAGTCGCTGAAGCGCCACCTGCGCACCAAGTACAACATGAGCCCCGAGGAATACCGGGCCAAGTGGGGTCTGCCGAAGGACTACCCGATGGTCGCGCCGAACTACGCCAAGGCGCGCTCGGACCTGGCCAAGCAGATGGGCCTGGGCCAAGGCGGCCGTCAGGCGCCGCGCAAGAAGCGCTGAGCCGCCTCGCCAACGAACGCACGAACGCCCGTCGGACCTCCGGCGGGCGTTCTGCATTTTTGGGCATCCGATCAAAACCGCCGTTCGCCGGGACTTTCGGCTTGCCGCCGATTCGCGGCTCAGGCGATATGTGATTCGTCATGAATCCAAGCCGTTATTAGGAACTCCAGAGATGGCGGCGCAGATCGGAGCCCCCGCCGCGGCCATTCGGGCCCATGAGGAGCTCTATGCCTATTGGAGCTCGCTGAAAGCGGGCGCGCCCCTGCCGATCCGCCGCCGGCTGGATCCGGGCGACATGAAGCGCCTGCTGCCCACGGTGAGCCTGATCGACGTGATCCCGGGCGAGGAACTCGACTTCCGCATCCGCCTCGCCGGCACCGGCCTCTACAGTGTCTATGGCCGGGAGATCACGGGCCGGCGGCTGGGCGAGGTCTACAACTCCTCGGCCGGAGACTACTGGCGCACCGAGCTCAGCCGGGTGGTCCGCGAGGCCCGACCCGGCGTGGGCATCCATAATCTCGGCTGGCGGGGCGCCTCGCACCTGTCGATCGTCTGGATCCGCCTGCCGATCTCGCGCGGAGGCTCCGACGTGGACATGATCCTGGGCTATGACGCGGTCATCGGCTCGAACAGCCTTGCCACCGGCATCCGCCCGGCCGCGGCCGTGGCGGCCTAGGGCGTGGCCGCTGGCGGGGGTTCGGGCGGCGGCTCGTCCTGCCGGCCCAGACGCGCCGCCTCGAGGATGCTGACGAGCGAATAGTTTCCCTCGTGACAGGCGTACTCAAAGATCGCGGACGCCGGAGCGAACTCGTACTCGCCGCGCCAGGTCTGGGTGAACAGGTCAGGGTCGGTGACGCTGAACTCGTAGTGGATGCGGTCCGACGCGATCCGGCGGAACCGTTCCACCACCCGGGTCCGGGGCGAAACGTAGAAATTGTCCTGGCGCTTGGTCAGTCCGGGACGGAAATTCGCGGTTTCGACCACGAGGACGCCGCCCTCCCAATGGCCGACGGAATCGCCCGCCCAGGATGGCGGCGCGTGTGGATCGCGGGGGCGGTCGAGCGGAATGATCCTGGCATCGTGGTAGCGCTCCGCCACCAGCACCACGTAGCCCGGCGCTTCCACGATCTGGACCACATTGGCGTCGGCGCTTGGCAGGGTCGGCGCGCCCGCCGGGTCGGCGGTCAGGCAGCGTTCGTCCTGGGGGCGGGCCTCCACGTTGTCGTATCCGCGCCGGCGCTTCGGCTCGATCCCCAGCTGCGCCCTGGCCGCCTTGCTGAGCGGCAGCTTGCCGTCGGACGGGTCCACGATCACGGATGACCGGACCTGGCCGCCCACCCGCAACATGCCGGTTCCGGACTCCGGGAACTCCGACGTTCCCTGGCCCAGCTCATCCTTGCCCACGTCCACGCCGCCGGTGGGCCCCAGTTTCTTCTCCCGGGCGCGGGCCTGCGCCTCGGTGATGACCAGCGTCTTGAACTCGTCGGGCCGCTCCAGCTCGGTGAAAGAGGCGCCGTTCCAGAGGCCCTCCAGCGAAGTTGACGGGCGGGTCGCCGCCTGCGCCGCCAGCCCCACGAACAGCCCTGCCGCAGCCAGGCCGATCAAACGCCCCCGAACCATGCTCGCCCCCAAGCGTGAACCGCGAGGCTGTCAGCAACGGACTGCAAGGTAAAGGTCGCTAGCTGACGGCCCCGGCGTCGCGCCGCACGCGTTCCACCATCGAAGCCAGGCCGTTCGACCTCTGAGATGACAACGCCCCTGAAAGGCCCAGCCGATCGAAGGCCGCCCTGGCGTCGAAGGCCAGGATCTGCGCCGGAGAATGGCCCGAGTACAGCCGCAGCAGGATGGCGATCAGACCACGCACGATGTGGGCGTCGGAGTCGCCGCGGAAGGCCAGGGTTCCGCCGGCCTGCGGCTCGGTCACCATCCAGACCTGGCTGGCGCACCCGCGGACCTTGTTGGCGTCATTTCGCTCGGCGTCGCTCAGCGGGGCCAGGTCCTTGCCCAGTTCGATCACGTAGCGGTAGCGCTCTTCCCAGTCGCCCAGGAGTTCGAACTCGTCAGCGAGTTCGGTCAGCGCACTTTCGATGTCGGCCATGGCGGCGACTTAAGGAGGCGCGGGCTCCGTAGCAACCCGTGTGTCAGGCGGCGGGCAGCCGCACCGTCGCGGTCAGGCCCGCGTCGGGGCGCGAGTCCAGCCACAGGCGGCCGCCCATCGCCCTGCAGGTCATGTCGCTGATCGGCAGGCCCAGGCCGGCGCCTTCCGAGCGACGGGTCAGGGCGTTCTCACCCTGCTCGAAGGGAGCCATCAGGCGCGGGATTTCGTCGGGATCGACGCCCTCGCCGTCGTCGTGGATGCGGATCTCCACGTCCGCGCCGGCGGTCCGCGTCTCGACCCGAACCACCCCGCCCTGGGGCGAAAAGGCGATGGCGTTCTGCAGCAGGTTCAGGAGCACCGTCCGCAGGCCGCGGGAATCGGCGACCACGGTGGGCAGGCCCGCGCGCCGGGCGATCTCGACGGTCACGCCGCGCGCCGCCAGGTCAGGAGCCAGGGTTTCCAGCACATTGTCGAAGGCGGGGCCGAGCGGCTCGGCGCGGGTGACGAAGTCCGTCGCGCGGCCATCCAGCCGGGCAATTTCCAGCACCTGGTTCACCAGCCGCAGCAGCTTGCGGCCGCTGCCGTGGATGATCTCGGCATATTCCTTGTACTGGGGGGAGCCCAAGGGGCCATACAGTTCCGTAGCGAGAATTTCGGAGAAGCCGAGAATGGAGTTGAGCGGCGTGCGCAGCTCATGGCTGGCCATTCGCAGGAACGAGCGTTTCTGCTCGTCCATCTCCGCTGTGTCGCGGGCAGGGGCGCGATCGGTTGCGCCGGACTGGAGTTTGGCCTGATGAGCCATGCGACGGCGATTTGCCTCGACGATCGGGACCCACAGGGTGGCGCATCCCGCTTACGAAAGTCTTTCGGGGCGGCGTCTCGCCGCGCAAGCTCTGCCGGGGTAGGTTGCGGACGCCCCGCGAACGGGCGACGGGATTCGTGATGGCCAGGGCCCGCCACACTCGGCCGAAGGCGCAGCGACGCAGCGATGCGGCGTTCGCTGGCCTGTGGCATGCGGGCTGGGCTGTCGCCATCGCAGCCGTCACCGGATTCCTAGCCGCCGGGGGCCGGCTGGCGGAAGGCCCGGAACTGGCGGCCCTGGCCTCGGTCGGCGCCGCGGCGCTGCTGGGTGCGGTGCTGTCGCAGGCCGGCTCTGTCGGGCGGACGGTGGCGGTCCTCACTTGGGCCATCGCCGGCACGGGCGCGAGCCACCTCACCGGCGGGATCGCCGGGCCGCTCGCGGTCTGGTGCCTGGCCCCCGCGGCGGCGGCCGCCGCGTTTCACCGGCGTGAGCTGCTGGCCCTCGGCGCCGCCGCGGCCCTGGCTTCCGCCGCCGTCACCGCGCTGGACACCGCCCTCTTCGCGCTGCCGGGGGCCGCCACGGCGCTTGTCCCCTGGCTCAGTCTCACCGCGCTCGGCACGCTGACCCTGGGCTTCGCCGCCGGACTGGTGGGATTCCAGGGCGCGGTGAAGCGCGACGCCCGCCGCGGTGAACGCGCGGACCGGGCGCTGGCGCTGCTGGCCCGACAACCCCTGCTGCTGGCCGTGCTCGACCGCACCGGCCGGATTCTCAACGCGGCCGGCGCATCCATGGCCGGATTCGCGCCCGCCGACCTGGAGGGCCGCAGCCTGGGCCATCTGGTCGCCGAAGCCGACCTGCCGACCCTGGCTGCCGCCCTGCACGACGCGGCCCGGACCGGCGTCGGCGGCTGCTACGTCACCACCCCCATCGATGCCGACGGCTGGCTGGAGATAAGCCTGCGCGCCGGCGAAGACGGCCAGCTGGTCGCGGCCGTCCGCGACGCCCGAGAGCAGTTCGCGCGCGAACGCCGCCAGGAGGCCGCGCGCCTCGCGGCTGAGCAGCAGAACGCCGGCAAGTCCCGCTTCCTGGCCAACATGAGCCACGAACTGCGGACGCCGCTCAACGCCATCATGGGCTTCTCCGACATCATGCGGCAGCGGCTGTTCGGCCCGATGGCCGACCGCTACGCCGAGTATGCCGAGCTGATCCACGAGTCCGGGAGCCACCTGCTGGAGCTGATCAACGACGTGCTCGACATGTCGAAGATCGAGGCCGAGCGCTTCGAGCTGTCGATCGAGACCTTCGACGCCGGCGACGCCGTCGAGGCGGTGCTGCGGCTGATGCGCGGCCAGGCCGACCGGGCGGGTGTGCACCTGCGCGCGGCCCTGCCGGCCATGCCGCTCTACGCCGACGCCGACCGTCGGGCGCTGAAGCAGATCGCCCTGAACCTGATCTCCAACGCTCTGAAGTTCACCCCGCGCGGCGGCGCGGTGACCGTCACACTGCAGGCCGATGGCGATGTGCTGGAACTGGTGGTCGCAGATACCGGCGTCGGCATCGCCCGCGACGACCTGGAGCGTCTGGGCCGCCCGTTCGAACAGGCCGGTGACGCCGAGCAGCGCGCCGCCGGGTCAGGCCTCGGCCTTTCCCTTGTCCGCGCCTTCGCCCGCCTGCACGGCGGCGACATGAGTGTTGAAAGCGCCATGGGCGAAGGCACGGCCGTCACCGTCCGCCTGCCTGTGGTTACCCTGGAAGCGGCCGAACCCATCCGTCAGCGGCTCTGAACCCTGGCGCGTCAGCGCGCCGCCATCTGCAGGAAGGCCTGGCCGGCGGCGAAGTCGCCCACCTCGACATAGGCCGTGCGCACCTGTTCGCCGGGGAACAGGAACTCCACCGCCACGGCCTCGCGCGGGTCGAGGGCGGCCAGTGCGCGGGCTGCCGTGGCGGGGAAGCGGAAGGCCCAGCCGGTCTCGACGGTCCGCGGCAGCAGGTCCGGTCCCGCGGCGCTGCGGGCCTCGGCCATGTAGCCGCGCGTGGCCGAGCGCGGCGGGAGCTTGCGGGCCAGCGGCGCGGCCTTGCCGCCCGCCACCAGGTAGGGGCCCAGGGTCTTCGTCCCGTCGCGCAGGACCAGCCGCGCGGCATAGGGGCTGCCGCCGTCGGCGAAGCTGGCCACAGCCAGCAGGCCGCTGGCGCCCTGCCAGCCGGCCAGGCCGAAGGTCATCCGGTCGGCGCCGAAGCGGCTGTCCTGCGCCAGCCGCCAGCGGGCGGCCCGTCCGGAGCCACGGTCGGCGCGCCAGTCGGCCGCTTCTCCGGGATAGGTCATCCGCGCGGTTTTCGAATAGGCCGAGAACGCCGTGCGCACGCGTTCGGCGGCGGCGATCACCCGGGGATTGCGGCAGTCCAGTTGCGCCGCGCGGTAGCGGGCGTCGCGGTCGAGGGCGTCGAGGGCCTTGGCGTCCATCCCCGCGCGCAGAGCTGCGCCGCGGGCCTGAAGTGTGGCCGCCGCCAGTGCCGAGGTGAGTTCGGGCGTGAAAAGGCCGCAGCGTTCGCCTGCGACCCCGGTGGCCGTTCGCTCGACAAACAGGTCCGCCGCCTGGCCAAACGCCAGACCGGGAGCGGCCACGAGGGCCAGACCCAGCAACCCCATCCACCGAGACGCCGGCTTCGCGCTTCTGCGCGTGCTCGTCATGCGTCTTCTCTCATGTGCGGCCATTCACGGGCCGTCAGGTAGAAGCTCTACCCGAACAGTGTTGAACCAAGGTTGACGCTCGGCCCCCGGTTCAGCGCATGGTCCCGTCCATGCTGCTCTCCACTGATATCTGGGTCGGCGCCCTGATCCGCCGCGTCGAGATCGGCGGCGGCTTCGCCATGGTCGTGCGCAAGGGCGACCCGCGCGCCGGCGCCGTGCTGGTCAAGGTGGTCAATCGCTCCGACCGCACCTGCCGGCTGCTGTCCGAGGCCACGAAGGGCGACGGCGACCGCATCTGGATGGAGCCCGTAGCCTCCCGAACGGAGGCGGACCTCGACCGCTACATCGAGCGCGCCGCCCGCGTGGACCCCGACGTCTGGGTGGTCGAGATCGAGGACCGCGACGGCCGCCACTTCCTGGTCGAGCCGGTCGAGAAGGGCTGAGGCGGGAACGCCGGCCTGGCCGGGTCCTCGGGCCATGCCACGGCGCCTCTCATGACGCCCGACGCTTCCGTGGGGCGCCCTTGCGTGATAGGCGCGCGGCATGTCCAGCTCTCCTGCCGCCGAGGCTGCCCGCCGGCGCACCTTCGCGATCATCTCCCACCCTGACGCCGGCAAGACCACGCTCACCGAGAACCTGCTGCTGGCCGGCGGGGCGATCCGGGCGGCGGGCCAGGTGCGTGCGCGCGGCGAGAACCGCCGCACGCGTTCCGACTGGATGAAGATCGAGCGCGAGCGCGGGATTTCGGTCTCGGCCTCGGTGATGACGTTCGACCACGACGGGCTGATGTTCAACCTGCTCGACACCCCTGGGCACGAGGACTTCTCGGAAGACACCTACCGGACCCTTACGGCCGCTGACGCCGCGGTCATGGTGCTGGACGCCGCCAAGGGTATCGAGCCGCAGACGCTGAAGCTGTTCGAAGTCTGCCGGATGCGCGACATCCCCATCGTCACCTTCATCAACAAGATGGACCGCGAGGCGCAGGACCCGTTCGAACTGCTGGACGAGGTATCGTCCAAGCTGGCCCTGGACCCGGCGCCGCTCTACTGGCCCGCCGGTTCTGGCGGGCGGTTCAAGGGCATGCTGGATCTGCGTCGCGACCAGTTCCTGCCGTTCATGAAGAAGGGCGGCGGCGCCCCCGGCGACGAGGACGGCCATCCGGGCGCGATCCCGTTCCGTGGCAATGCGGTGGACCGATATCTCGATCCCGACGAGCGGGAAGAGCTGAGCGAAAACGCCGAGCTGGTGCTTGGCGCCGGCAAGCCGTTCGCCCCTCAGTCGTTTCTCGAGGGCCACATGACCCCGGTGTTCTTCGGCTCAGCGCTGCGCCACTTCGGCGTCGACCAGCTGCTTGAGGGTCTGGGCGCCTATGCCCCGCCGCCCAAGGCGGTGAAGGCGCGCAAGAACAGCGAGGATATGCACGTGGCGCCCGGCGACCGCGAGGTCACCGGCTTCGTCTTCAAGGTCCAGGCCAACATGGACCCCAATCACCGCGACCGGATCGCCTTCCTGAAGCTGTGCTCCGGGCGGTTCACGCGGGGGATGAAGCTGAAGGTGCAGAACACCGGCAAGCAGCTCTCCGTGAACGCGCCGATGATGTTCTTCGCCTCGGACCGCGAACTGGCCGAGGACGCCTTCGCCGGCGACGTGATCGGCATCCCCAACCACGGCGTGCTGCGGGTGGGCGACAGCCTCTCCGAGAGCGGGACCCTGCGCTTCGCCGGCCTGCCCAACTTCGCCCCGGAAATCCTGCAACGGGTGCGGGTGAAGGATCCGCTGAAGGCCAAGCACCTGAAGAAGGCGCTGGAGAGCCTGGCCGAGGAGGGGGTGACCCAGCTGTTCCGCCCGGACCTGGGCGCGGACTTCATCGTCGGCGCCGTGGGGCAGCTTCAGTTCGAGGTCATGGCCGATCGCCTGCGCGAGGAATACCAGCTCGACGTGATCTTCGAGCCCAGCCCGTTCGGCGAGGCCCGCTGGATTCTGGGCGAGAAGGCCGACATCGAGGACTTCATCTCCAAGCACCGTAGCGCCATGGGGACCGACATCGACGAGCAGCCGGTGTACCTGGCAAAGAGCAGCTGGGACGTCGGCTATGCCACCGACCGCTATCCGAAGGTCCGTTTCGAACGGTCAAAGGAACGGGCCTAGTGGAGGCGTCGCCCCTACCTCCCGCCGCTTCGCGGGGGGATGTGAGGCCATGAGCACGCTCCTCTATGGTCTGCCGGTCCCCGGCCTCGTCGACATTCCCGCCGGCGCGACCCAGGTCTCCCCGCTGGTCCCAGGCTCGAGCGACCTTGCCGCTGTTCCTGATGCGAGCGCCGACGCGGCGCTCGTCCTCGCCCCGGGTGGGACCCTTGAGCGTGACCATGTGCTGGCCCAGGCGCTGCGCGCGCTGAAGCCCGGCGGTCGGCTCATGGCCTTTGCCCCCAAGGACAAGGGCGGCTCGCGCCTGAAGAAGGTGCTGGAGCGGTTCGGCTGTGAGGTCAGCGAGGATGCGCGGCGCCACCACCGCTTCTGCGCGGTGATCCGCCCCGAGTCGCCCGTCGGGATCGGCGAGGCCATCGCCGCCGGCGCGCCGCGCCTGTCGCCTGACCTTGGCGTCTGGACCCAGCCGGGCGTGTTCAGCTGGGACCGGCTGGACCCCGGCAGCGCCCGCCTCATGGAACTGATGCCGCCGATGGCTGGTGACGGCGCGGACCTGGGCTGTGGCGTGGGTCTGCTGGCGCTGCGGGTGCTGGCTTCGCCGCGCGTGTCCTCGCTGGCCTGCGTCGACATCGACCGCCGCGCCGTCGACTGCGCCCGGCACAATCTGGGCGACCCGCGCGTCACTGTCCGCTGGGCCGACGTTCGCCGGCTGGACGACGAGCCCGCCCGCCTCGATTTCGTGGTGATGAACCCGCCGTTCCACGATGGCGGGACCGAGGATCGTGACCTGGGCGTGGCCTTCATCCAGGCCGCCTCACGGGCCCTGCGCAAGGGCGGCGTCTGCTGGCTGGTCGCAAACCGCCACCTGCCCTACGAGGCGGCCCTGTCGTCCAGCTTCGAGAGCTTCGATGTGCGCGCCGATGCCGGCGGCTACAAGGTCATCGAGGCCCGAAAGTGACCGGCAAGGCTCCAACGAAGGCGCCGCAGGTTCGGCTCGACCGCCTGCTCGCCAACCTGGGCTACGGATCGCGCCGCGAGGTGGCGGCGCTGGTCATGCACCGGCAGGTGGAGCTGGATGGCGCAGCCCTGCGCGACGCCGGCGCCCGTATCGCGCTCACGCCCGACCTGTCGGCGCGGATGACCGTGGTCGGCCAGCCGCTCGACCCGCCGGCGCCGCTGACAATCCTGATGCACAAGCCGCTGGGCGTCGTCTGCTCGCACCGTGAGGCCGGTCGCAGCGTCTACGAGCTGCTGCCTAGGCGCTGGCAGGCGCGGATGCCGGCGCTGTCGACCATCGGGCGCCTCGACAAGGACACCTCGGGCCTGTTGCTGATCACCGACGATGGTCCGTTCCTGCACCGGGTGATTTCGCCGAAGCACCATGTGCCCAAGCGATATTTGGCCACGCTGGACCGTCCGCTGGAGGGCGGGGAGGCCGCCCTCTTCTCCGCCGGAACGCTGATGCTGGACGGAGAAACCATGCCGCTGGCGCCTGCCGAACTGGAGGTGCTGGGGCCGAAGGAGGCCCGGCTGACCATCACCGAGGGCCGCTATCATCAGGTGAGGCGCATGTTCGCCGCCGTCGGCAACCATGTGGTCGCCCTGCATCGCGACCGCATCGGCGGCCTGGCCCTTCCTCCCGAAATGGAACCCGGCGCCTGGCGCCAGCTGTCGCTCGATGAGCAGGCCGCGATCTTCGCCTGAGGGTTTCGTTAAGGATTTCGCGGGGCCGTTCCTGTGATTTCATTGAAATTTACTGTTGTGGATAAAGCACTGCGTTAACCATGCGGCGTAAGTTAACCACTTGTTAAAGTCTGCGGCTCCGGCTTTGCTGTGCTCCAGCAATGCCCGTGTTGTGCGTTCCAAGGTGGGACGTAGCCGGGTTCGGAGCCGTTCGATGTTCGAACTAGGCCGCGAACTGAAGCGTTTCTTCGCCACGGAGCGGACGAAGACGCCAGCAGACGGGCTGACGGCGGGCGACTCCTCGCTTCTGGAACTGCTGGATTCCAACCTGCTGGCGCAGGAGGCCAAGGCCTCCGACATCGCCGCCGGCCGCATGGGCGCCAAGGACAAACCGCGCCGCCGGCTTGAGGCCGCCATCGTCTGGCGCGAGGTCGCGCGACGGACCGGCGACGCCGTCGCCCTGCGCAAGGCCGCCGCCGGAGCCGAGACCGCGGCTGCCGGCTTCGACGGCGCCCATCGCCGCGACGGCTGGGCCCGCGCCCGCTGTGAGCAGGCCTTCTGCGCCCTGTTGGGGGCGGAAATCTTCGGCGACCCTGGCCTTGAGGCGGCGGCGGAAGTCGCCTTCCGCGAGGCCCGCACCACGGTGAAGGGCGGCCTTGCCGCGCCGCTGGCCGACATCGGCCTGCTGGCCATCGAGGGCCGTCGCCTGTTCGACAAGAGCGGCGCGGACGAGGCTCTCGCCTGGTCGCTCCGCCTGAACTCCCCGATCGCGGCGCTGGACGGCATCGCAAAGCGCGTGCCCGCGGCGCGGGCGCTGGCCGCCGAGGCCCGCCTGATCCGCGCCGACCTGCTGGCCGGCTGGGGCGCCCGCCTGCGTGACGGTGACCTGCTGGACAAGGCCGCCCGCGAGGCCGCCGACGCCGCCGAACGCCTCGACAGCGCCTATGAGCCGCTCACCTGGGTCCGCGCCAAGACCGCCCACGGCCAGGCCCTGGCCCTGCGTGGCGAGGCGACGGGCGACGTGGACGCCCTGGCTGCCGGCGCCGGGGCGCTTGCGCTGGCCCTAGACAACCTGACCCGTGACCACAGCCCGCTCGACTGGGCCCGCACCCAGGTCGCGCTTGCCCAGGCGCTGCAGGCGCTGGGAGAGGCCGCCAGCGACGCCCGCGCCTTTGAGCACGCGGTCAGCTGCTACGACCGCGCCGGATTGGTGCTCAAGGAGACACCGACCCTGCCGCTGCGCGGCCTTGCCGCGGGCTCGCGCGCTGTGTGCCTGGCCCGGGTAGCCGAGCTCACCGGCGACCGCGCCGTACTGGACGT
Organism: Pseudomonadota bacterium; assembly: GCA_963205005.1. Taxonomy (GTDB): domain Bacteria; phylum Pseudomonadota; class Alphaproteobacteria; order Caulobacterales; family Caulobacteraceae; genus Phenylobacterium. The sequence continues at coordinate 49,763 of CAUJHW010000001.1, read as the reverse complement.
GGCCGAGGCCGCAATGAAGATGGAGCTGACCCAGCTCTCGCCGCGCCGCGATCCTGTCGGCTGGGCGCTGGCCCAGCTGCACCTCGCCCGGCTTTACGAGGCCCGGATCGACATGACCGGCGTCGACCGCGGCGAACGCGCGGCGGCGATGATGGCGCTGGACGCCGCGCTGGATGTGTTCGGTGAGCATGGCCTGCGTTCGGCCAGCGTGCTGGTGACCGACGCCATGGAACGCCTGCGCGACAGGCGGGGCGCCCAGCAGGGCTGACACCCCCTTTCCGCGTCGCGCCGAACCTGCTTAGCTCCCGTCAGGGGGGCGCATGCGCATAACACAACTCTTGGTCCTGGCCGCCGTGGCGGCCATGGCCTTTCCGGCGCTGGCTCAGGATCGCGCGCCCGACTGGCTGAAGATGCCGACCGCCCGCGACCTGGCGGCGGTGTGGCCGACGGCGATGCTCAAGAAGGGCGAGGGCGGCAAGGCGATCATCGCCTGCACGGTCACGGTCCTGGGCACCCTGCGAGCCTGCCGCATGGAGTCCGAATCGCCCGCCGGTAGCGGGTTCGGCAGCGCGGCGCTGGCGCTCTCGTCGCAGTTCCTGATGAAGCCGGCGCTCAAGGGCGGCGTCGCCGTCGAGGCGCCGGTCAGGATCCCGATCGGCTTTCCTCGCCCCGACCGGATGACGGGTTCGCACCTGAAGCCCGTTACGGACGCAGACGATGTGGTGCGCCATCGGGTCTATACACGGCTGCCCTGGATCAAGGCGCCCACCGCCGCCGAGGTGCTGGCCGCCTACCCGGCCAAGGCCCGGGCGGAGAAGATCGACGGGACCGCGGTGCTGGACTGCCGGATCGACAAGGACGGCGGGATTTCGGCCTGCCGCACCTTGAAGGAACAGCCCGAGCATTTCGGCTTCGGCCAGGCAGCCCGCTCTCTGAGCGACCGCTTTGAGGGGCCGATGGTCAATAGCCAGGGCGCGTCCATGGCGGGCGACCATGTTCACCTGCGGATCGGCTTCGCGGCCGCCAGCCTGGAGTCGGCGGCGCTGGCGATCGGTCATCCGGAATGGACCGCCCTGCCGTCCATGAGCGACTTCACGGCCGTCTTGCCCGCCGCGGCGCGGAAGGCCCAGGTCTACAGGGCCCGCGTGGTGATGCTCTGCACGGTCGGCGCGGGCGGCGGCCTCGAAGCCTGCAAGGCCCAGTCCGAGGAGCCCGCGGGCCTGGGCTATGCCGAGGCGGCGCTCAGCCTGTCGACGGCCTTCCGCCTGGCGGTCTGGACCGAGGAGGGCCTGCCCACAGTGGGCGGATCCGTGCGCGTGCCGCTGCGGTTCGACATGGATGAAGCGATGCGGGGCGCGCCGAAGCCCTGATCGGCCTTGCGTCGCCGGGGTTCCGGCGCATCCTCGTGGCAGGAGGCTCCCCCATGCTGCGCATCCTTTCCCTTTCCACCCTGCTGGTCGCGGCGACGCCCGCCGTGGCCCAGACCGCCTGGACCTCGGCCCCTACCGCCGCCGAAATGGCCGCGGCTTATCCTGCAAAGGCGCGCGCGGAGGGCGTGGGCGGGGCGGTGGAGCTGACCTGCACCGCGGCCCGCAGCGGCGCGATGACCGACTGCGCCGTGCTGGGTGAAACGCCGCGCGGCTATGGCTTCGGCCCCGCGGCCCGCAGGCTCGCGGGCCAGCTGACGGCGACGGGCGTCATCCGGGGCGCCGAGATCCGCGTTCCGATGACCTTCCCGCCGGAGCTGGCGCGGAGCGCGCCGCTGACCGTGAAGACACCGCGCTGGTCTGCGATTCCCAGCGTTGCCGACCTGCAGGCGGCCGTCCCCAAGACGGAAGGCGGCCCCAACGACGTCCGGGTCACCCTTGTCTGCGACGTCCAGGCTGGCGGCGTGCTTTCGGATTGCGCGGTGGACCGGGAGGAGCCGGCGGGCCAGGGTTTCGGCGCGGCGATCCTGGCGACGGCGCCCGGGTTCCGGGTCGACCTGATGAGCGCCGAAGGCATGCCGACGGTGGGCGCCAAGGTGCGGGTGCCGGTGCGGTTCGCCCTGAAGCCCGTGGGTCAGGCCACCAAGTAGCCTACCGGCCGCGCCACCATTTCAGGCCGGCTCGCTCCAGTGCCTCCAGCAGGGCGTGAAGCGCCACGCCCATGGCGCCCAGCACGACGAGGGCGGCGATCATGCGGGCGGTCTGTAGCTTGTTGCCGGCGTCGAGAATCTGCCACGCCAGCCCCTGGACCTTGCCGGAACCGGCGCCGAATTCGGCTACCACAGCGCCGATAAGGGCCAGGCCCGCGCCGACCTTGTGGCCTTCCAGCAGGAATGGCACGGCAGAGGGCAGGCGAAGCCGGGTGACCCTGTGCCAGCGCCCGGCGCCGTAGAGGGTGAACAGCCGCTCCAGGTCGGGATCGGCCGACCGCAGGCCCGCCGACGCGCCGGAGAAGATCGGGAAGAAGGCGACCAGCACGGCAAGGATCACCAGAGCGGTCTGCGGATGGTCGAGGCCGGACCAGATCAGCACCAGCGGCGCCAGCGCCACCACCGGCGTCACCTGCACCACCGAGGCCAGGGGCCGGATCGCCCGGTCCAGCAACGGGCTCAGCGCGGTGATGAAGGCCAGCACCTGGGCGATGAGGCTGGCGATCAGCAGGGAGACCAGGGCGACGGAAAGGGTGCGCCAGGCAGCCAAGACCAGGGTCGGGTAATGCTCCTTCAGCGCCACCGCCACCGCCGAGGGCGCGGGCAGCAGATAGGGCGCGATACCAAGCGCGCGGCAGGCGATCTCCCAGCCCGCCAGCAACAGGGCGAGCAGGATCAGCGGGGCGAGCCGGATCATGACGCGACCCCTTCGGCCAGGGCGGACGAGACCGCTTCGGCGGTGGTGCGGAACGCGGCCTGGGTGCGGAACTGCGGCGGGCGGGGCAGGGGGCCCTCGACCGCGAAGTCACCGACGATGCGGCCGGGTCCCCGTCCCAGAACCACCACGCGCGAGGCCATGTAGACCGCCTCCTCGACATTGTGGGTCACGAAGACGATGGCGGGCCGGGTGGCGGCCCACAGGTCCAGCACGTCGTCGGCCAGCGTGCGGCGGGTGATCTCGTCGAGGGCGGCGAAGGGCTCGTCCAGCAGCAGGAGCTTCGGCGCGGTCACCATGGCGCGGGCCAGGGACACCCGCATGGCCATGCCGCCGGATAGCTGGACCGGCCGCGCGGCCTCGGCGCCGGCCAGGCCGACCCGTGCGAGGGCCTCGTCCGCGCGGCGGCAGGCCTCGGCGCGCGGCGTTCCGGCCAGCTCCAGCGGCAGGGCGACGTTGGCCCGCGCCGACAGCCAGGGCGCAAGCGTCGGCGCCTGGAACACCACCGCGGTCTCGCCGCGCCCCGCGGCGCGGGAGACCTGGCCGCGCGTGGGCTGTTCGAGACCGGCCAGCAGTCGCAGCGCTGTGGACTTTCCGCAGCCGGAGGGCCCAACGAGCGCCACGGTCTCGCCCGGCGCGATGCTCAGCGAGACAGGGCCAAGGGCAAGGCCTCGGTCGTAGTCGACCTCGACGTTATTCAGGGCCGCGACGCTCGTCACTTGGGGGCGAACTGCAGGGTGTAGGCCTTCTTCGGGTCCAGGGTCTTCGGATAGACGCCCTGGGCGGCGGCCATGTCGGCGAAGGCCTTCCAGCGGGCGTCGGTCATGGCGCCGACCGGCGCGCCCTCGCTGCCGCCGACGATCCTGTAGCTGCGCATCTTTTCGCGGGCCTGGTCGAGGATGTCCTGGGTCATCTCCGGATTGTCCTTGCGGATCAGGGCGTCGGCCGCTTTCGGGTCACCCGTCAGATAGTCCTGCCAGCCCTTTGCGGAAGCCTCGACGAACGCCTGCACGGCGGCCGGGTTCTTCGCGATCATCCCGTCGGTGGCCAGCACCATGGTGGCGTAGCCGGGGTAACCCTCGTCGGCGAGAAGGAAGACTTTGGGCTTCAGCCCGGCCTGCTTCTCGATGGTGTAGGGCTCGCTGGTCACATAGCCCTGCTGGGCGGCGCGCCTGTCGGCCAGGAACGGGGCAGGGTTGAAGGTGTACTTGCGCACCTGATCGTCGGTGAAGCCGTACTTGGCCTTAAGCCACACCCAGAAGGCGGTGACCGAGGCGTCGGACAGGAGAATCGGGTGGCCCTTGAGGTCGGCGATCTTCTCCACGCCGGCGTCCGGGTGGGCGATCAGCACCTGGGGGTCCTTCTGCATGAAGGCTGCGACCGCCTTCACCGGTACGCCCTCCTGGGCCAGGTTCATGACGATGAAGCTGTTGGAGCCCATGCCCAGCTCAACGGCGTTGGACGCCAGCAGCTGCGGCACGTTGACGCCCGGGCCGCCCTGGACGATCTCGACCTTCAGGCCGCGCTTCGCGTACTCGCCAGACGCCAGCGCCTGATAGAAGCCGCCGTGTTCGGCCTGGGCCCGCCAGTCGGTGGCGAAGCGGATCGTAACCGGGGCATTGGCCGCCGGAGCGGCTTCGTCCTTCTTGCCCGGAGAGCAGGCGGCCAACATCGCGGCCACGACCAGGACCACGGTACGCAAGGCTTTCATCGAGACCCCTCAGCTTGAGCTGGGAAGTTAGGGCGCGGCGCGCTGCGATCCAAGGCCCAGATAGCAAGAGGGCGGAGCTTCGGTTTCCCGTAGCCCCGCCCTCTCATACAGATCCGTTGGGGGACCTGCGCCTCAAGGCCAACTGTCAGTTCGGTTCCGGGTCGCCCCGTGGTTATCCCTGACCGTCGATGTCAAACCCTTCGGCTGAGCCCGGGTCGCCCCGGTTCCTGGCCTTGGATCGGACACTCCGCCCGCCTGGTTTCCGGGTCTGCCGTTGCCGGTGTCTCCGTCCGCCCGCGCCGCAGTTCCTGTCGGCAAGGAGACGGTGCGCCTTAAGAAATGGGCCTGCAAGCGGGGCCACCGGCCGGGCTGTGCGACAGCGGTTCACAACCGGTGGGAAACCGGTGGACCGAGGGCGGATCCCGCAACAGGATCAATCGGAACCCGCCATCCACAGGATTCCTGAGCGCCGCCTCAGCGGCCGGATTCCAGGGCCTCGCGGCGCTCTTCCAGCGCCAGCCATTCCTCTTCGGCGGCGGCGACCTCGGCCTGCTTGGCGGACAGCGCTCTAGTCAGCCGGTCGAACCCGGCGGGATCGCGACCGTAGAGGCCCGGATCGGCCAGGGCGGCCTCCAGAGCGGCGATCTTGCCGGGCCCTTCGGCGATCAGGGCTTCCAGTTCGGCGAGGCGCCGCTGGTCCTTGTAGGTGAGCTTGCCCGCCGGCTTGGGTGGCGGCGCCTGGGCGGCGACGGCCTTGGCCGCCTTCGCGGCCTCCGCCTTGGTCACGAAGGCGAAGAAGCCGGGGTTCTGGGCGATGAAGTCCTGCCAGCCGCCCGGCGTCTCGACGGCGCGTCCGGTCCCGTCCAGGCCGATGGTCGAGGTGGCCAGCCGGTCGATGAAGTCGCGGTCGTGGCTGACCAGGATCAGCGTCCCCTCATAGTCGGCCAGCAGGTCCTCGAGCAGGTCGAGGGTGTCCATGTCGAGGTCATTGGTCGGCTCGTCCAGCACCATGACGTTGGCGGTGTTGGCTAGGGCGCGGGCCAGCAGCAGGCGGTTGCGCTCGCCGCCGGACAGGCTCTTCACCGGCTGGCGCAGCTGGCTTTCCTTGAACAGGAAGTCCTTGGCGTAGGCGTTCACATGCTTCGGCTGGCCGCGCACCAGAACCTGGTCGCCGCCCAGCGGCGTCAGCACGTCGCGCAGCATCATGTCGGGCGAAAGCGCCGCGCGAGACTGGTCGATGTAGGTGACCGAGAGGTTCGTCCCGAGCTTCACCGACCCGGCGTCGGGCTCAAGCTCGCCCAGCAGCAGCTTGACCATGGTGGTCTTGCCGGCGCCGTTCGGACCGACGATGGCCACCCGGTCGCCGCGCAGGATGCGGGTGGAGAAGTCCTTGAGGATCACCCGCTCGCCGAAGGCCTTGGACAGTCCCTTGGCCTCGGCGACCCGCTTGCCGGACAGGCCAGAGCTCTCCAGGCCCATAGTCATCGTGCCGCGGTTTTCCCGGTTCCGCTCGCTCTTGGCTTCCCGAAGCGCGATGAGCCGGCGGCGGCGTCCCTCGTTGCGGGCGCGACGGGCGGTGACGCCGCGCTCCATCCAGTGCTGCTCGCGCTCCAGCATCTTGTCGAGGCGGCGGCCTTCCTCGGCCTGCTGGGCCTCGATCTTCTCGACCCATTCCTCGAAGCCGGCGAAGCCCGCGTCCAGCCGGCGGACCTGGCGGTGTTCGAGCCAGAAGCATCGCTGGGTCACGCGTTCAAGGAAGGCCCGGTCGTGACTGACGATCAGGGCCGCGGCGCGGCTGGCGCCGATCTGGCCCTCGAGGACCTCGATGGCGAGGATGTCGAGGTGGTTGGTGGGCTCGTCCAGCAGGATGACGTCGGGGTCCTCGGCGAAGGCCTTCGACAGCGCCGCGCGACGGATCTCGCCGCCCGACAGCCCCTGGGTGCCCTTCTCCGGGTCCATGCCGAACGCTGTCAGGGCCGCCTCTGCCAGGTAGGACGGCGCGCCGCCGGACGTCGCGTGCTCCAGCACGGTCGCCCCGGTGATGTCGGGTTCCTGAGGCACATAGGCGATGGTGGTGCCGGGCGAGACCGTCCGCTCGCCGGCGTCGGCCTCGATCTGGCCGATGAGAATCCGCAGCAGGGTGGACTTGCCGGCGCCGTTGCGGCCGACGAGGCAGGCGCGGTTGCGCGCATCCAGCGCCAGGTCCACGCCGTCGAACAGCATGTTGGGACCGTCGGCGAGACGGACGTCTTTCAGGGCGAGGATGGGGGCTCTCATCGGCGGGGGGCATACAGTGTCGCGGGGACTACGCAAGTTCGCGCTTCTGCCGCCGACGCCGGCGGCTTACATGCGCGGCATGAGTGGAGAACCTTTCTGGCGCCGGAAGGCGCTGGCGCAGATGACCGTCGCGGAGTGGGAAAGCCTTTGCGACGGCTGCGGCCTGTGCTGCCTGGTGCGTTTCGAGGACGAGGCGTCCGGGCAGGTGATCCCGACGCGGGTCCACTGCAAGCTGTTCGATTCCGACGCCTGCCGCTGCTCGAACTATGCCGATCGCCACCGGCATGTGCCCGACTGCATCAAGCTGACGCCGCATAACATCGAGGCGCTGGAGTGGATGCCGCTGAGCTGCGCCTATCGCCGTCTCCATGAGGGCCGCGACCTGGCCGAGTGGCATCCGCTGATCACCGGCGATCCTGAAAGCCCTCATCGGGCCGGCATTTCCGTGCGCGGCCAGACAATCAGCGAGGAGGTCCTGGCTGACCCCGAGGACGCCCTGGACTTCGCCGCCTGGGACCTCATGGCCGAGCGGGGCGATGAGTGACAAATTGGCCACAGTCGCACTTGCGTGACGCGGCCGGCCACCCAATCTAGAAGACACACTCCCAACTAGGTCTTTCGAGGATTCAGAAGAGCTTGGCGCGCGACCCCTACCAGGAGCTGGGCGTATCCCGGACGGCGACCTCGGACGAGGTGCGCAAGGCGTTCCGAAAGCTCGCGAAGGAAAACCACCCCGACACAAATCCCGGCAATGCCGCGGCTGAGGAGCGCTTCAAGAAGGTGAGCGCGGCCTTCGACATCGTGGGCGACGCCGAGAAGCGCAAGAAGTTCGACGCCGGCCTGATCGACGCCGACGGGCGCGAGACGGCGGGCGGCTTCGGCGGCGGCGGCCCGTGGGGCGGGCAGCCGGGCGGCCCGGGCGGGCGCGGCGGGTTCCGCACCGAGACCTTCGAGGGCGCCGACCTGGGCGATATCCTGGGCGAGATGTTCGGGGGCGGCCGCGGCGGCCGTCCGGGCGGCGCGGGCGGCGCCGGCGGCGGATTCGGCGGCTTTTCCCAGCGGGGCGCCGATGTGCGCGCCCGGCTCGAGGTCGATCTGGTGGACGCCATCCGTGGCGGCAAGCGCCGGATCGCCTTCTCCGATGGCCGAACGATCGACGTCAGCATTCCCAAGGGCGCCCAGGACGGCCAGACCCTGCGCCTGAAGGGCCAGGGCTCGCCCGGCCGATCCGGTCCAGGCGACGCCTTCATCGAGATTTCGATCCAGCCGCACCTGATCTATCGCCGCGAGGGCGACGACCTGGTGATGGACCTGCCGGTCGCATTCTACGACGCTGTGCTGGGGGGCAAGGTCGAGGCGCCGACGCCCGACGGCGCGGTCACCCTGACGGTCCCCAGGGCCGCCAACACCGGAACCCGGCTGCGGCTGAAGGGCCGGGGCCTGTCCGACGCCCAGGGCAAGCGCGGAGACCTCTTCGCCCGTCTCGTCGTGACCCTGCCGGAATCGCCCGACCCGGCGCTGGAGGCGTTCGCCGAGCAGCAGCGCAAGGAAAGGCCCTATTCGCCGAAGCGGCGCAGCTAGGCTAGACCACGTCGTCCCTCAAGCTCGGCGTTCAGCCGGGGTTCAGTCCGGTCGGCCTAGGACGGGTTTGTCATGAAGCACTTCTTCGCCCTTGCCGTGCTGCTGGCGTCGCTCGCGACGCCGCCCGCGGCCGTGGCCCAGGACAGCCGCCCGGTGTTCGGCGCCGGCCGGGGCGACCAGGACCAGGCGCGCGAAGGCGTGCGGTCCGGACGCCAGGTCCCCTTGTCGCGCGTTCTGGACATGCTGCGGTCACGTTTTCCCGGTCGTCATCTGAACACCTCGATGGGCGATGCCGGCGGACGGGCCGCCTACTATGTCCAGTGGCAGATGGAGAACGGCCGGGTGGTTGTGTTCATCGTGGACGCCGAGTCCGGCCAGGTGATCGGCCGTCAGGGCGGCTGAGTACGCAAGATCAATCCAGGAAAGGGACGCTGTTGCGCATCCTGCTTGTCGAAGACGATCCGGACCTGTCGCGCCAACTGAAGCTGGCGCTCGCCGACGCCGGCTATGCGGTCGACCATGCGCCGGACGGCGAGGAAGCCCAGTTCCTCGGCGAGACCGAGCCCTATGACGCGGTGATCCTCGATCTCGGCCTGCCCAAGGTCGACGGGGTGTCGGTGCTGGAGCGCTGGCGGCGCGAAGGCATGGCCACGCCGGTGCTGATCCTCACCGCACGCGGCGCCTGGAGCGAGAAGGTGGCAGGCTTCGACGCCGGCGCTGACGACTACCTCACCAAGCCGTTCCACACCGAGGAACTGCTGGCCCGCCTGCGCGCCCTGCTGCGCCGCTCGGCCGGCCACGCGACCCCCAGCCTGTCGATCGGCGGACTGCGGCTGGATCCCCGTGCTGCGCGCGCCAGCGTCAACGGCGAGCCCCTGCGACTGACCTCGCTGGAGTACCGGCTGCTGCACTACATGATCATGCACCAGGGCCGGGTCATCAGCCGGACAGAGCTGGTCGAGCACCTCTACGATCAGGACTTCGACCGCGACTCCAACACCATCGAGGTGTTCATCGGCCGGGTCCGCAAGAAGATCGGCCCTGACCGGATCGAGACCGTCCGCGGCCTGGGCTACCGTCTGATCGCGCTGCCCGGCGAGGCGGACGCGGAAGCCGCCGGGACGTGACGCCGGGGGTCCTGACCCGACCTTCCCTGGCGCGACGGCTGGTGCTGCTGGCCGTCGGCTGGAGCTTTGCGGCCCTGGTGATCACCGCGGTGGTCCTGGCGCTGCTGTTCCAGCAGGCCGCCCTGCGGCGGTTCGAACAGACCCTTGGCGTGCTGGTCGACAACCTGATCACCGGCTCGACGCTGGAGGCGGGCGAGATGGTCGCCCCGGCCTTCACCGACGCCCGGGCGCTGCGGGTCTATTCCGGCCTCTACTGGACCATCGCGGAACCCACTTCTGACGGTCGACTCAAGACCGCGGTCCCGTCGCGGTCGCGGTCTCTCTGGGATTCAGAGCTGCATCCGCCCGCCGATCTGCTGGAACGCCTGCGCGCCGATCCACGCCGGCCCATCGCCTTCGACGCCGCCGGGCCGCAGCCCGGCGAACGGCTGCGCGGCGTGGCGCGGATCGCCACCATCGACGGCCATGAGGCGGTGTTCCTTGCGGCGGAGGACCGCGCGCCCATTGACCGGGACGTGCGCAACTTCATCGCCGCCACCGCCCTGGCGTTCGTGGTGCTGGGCGGCGGGCTGATCGCCGCGGTGGTGGCCCAGGTGAGAGTGGGTCTCCAGCCTCTGTTCCGGCTGCAGAACGAGGTGGCCGCCGTGCGGCGGGGCAAGGCCGACCGTGTGCAGGAGGCCTATCCCACGGAGCTCGAACCGCTGGCGCAGGAACTGAACGCCCTGGTCCTGCACAACCAGGAGACCGTCGAGCGCCAGCGAACCCATGTCGGCAACCTGGCCCACGCCCTGAAGACCCCGATCTCGGTGATGATCACCGAGGCCGCCCAGCGCCCCGGTCCGCTGGCCGACGTGGTGACCCGCCAGGCCGAGGTGATGCGCCAGCAGGTCGACCACCATCTGCGCCGCGCCCGGGCCGCCGCCCGCGCCCAGGGGCCGGGCGAACGGACCTCGGTGGCCGAGGTGCTGGACGAGCTTTCGCGGACACTGGAACGCATCTTCCGCGACAAGGGCCTGACGATCGACTGGGACGCCGCCGAGGATCTTTGGTTCTCGGGCGAACGGCAGGATCTGCTGGAGATCGCCGGCAACGCCATGGAGAACGCCGGCAAGTGGGGCAGGCGGCGGGTGCGGGTGCGGGCGGTGGCGACCGGTCCTGAACGCCTGCGCCTGACCGTGGAGGACGATGGCCCCGGACTGCCTCCTGACCGACGGGAAGACGTGATCCGTCGCGGCGCCCGCCTGGACGAGAACGCACCCGGATCCGGCCTGGGTCTTTCGATCCTCGACGAGCTGGCGAGAGCTTATCGCGGCGTGCTGACGCTCGGCGATTCGCCCCTCGGCGGCCTGGCCGTCACGGTCGACCTGCCGCGGGCCGAAGCCTGAAAAGTCGAGGCTTCGTAAAGCCTTAACCCTGTCGCCACCATGTTGTCCCTCACGAGGCTTTCCCTCGGAGCCGAAGACCCATGGCCGCGCTGACCGAGCGCAAAATGAAGATCGTCCGCATCCTGGTCGAAACGGCGCCCGACCGGGTGGTCGGCAACCTGCGGCAGGCCCTGGCCGACACCTCGGACGAGAGCGCGCTCGGAGGCGTCCGCAAGCTGGTGGAGGCCGAGGTCTTCGACCGGACCCTGCGCAACATGGTCTTCCAGCCGGTCGCCCCGATGTTCGTGGGCGGCGGCGACGACAGCCACGCCCTGACATTTCCGACGAAGGCGCTGGCCCTGATCTGGCGGGCGCTTCGCCAAGACGAGCCGGAGGCTCTGGATCATCTTCGCCTGGCGGAGGATGATTCCGCCGCGGGCCACGTCCTGATGGCGACCTACGATCATCTGGTGCAGTGCGCCGCCGCCGGCCTGCGGGCGCGGGCCGGCGACGACTATCGGGCTGCTGCGGAGGTCTGCGACCTGGCCCGGCCGGACGGCGCGGCGCTGCTGGCGAACTGCCTGGCGATCGCCCCCGTGGTCCGTCATGCGATCCAGAAACTTCCGGAATGGATTGCACACCCTGGCAGCGGTGACACCGCGGCCGCGGCGCGCCTGGCCTACAGGGACGCAGTGGAGATCGACGAGGACGCGGGCTACCGCTTCTTCGAGATGCTGGCCGCCCAGCTCGCCGAGCCCTGGATGGTGCTGCGGATCATCTCCGCGGTGATGGAGAAGCCGACCGAACGATACCTGGCGGATTCCGAACTGGCCGGATTCGGCGAGGCGGTGCTGAACGACATCGACAGCACCCTGGCCGCCGTCGCCGCCCTCGACCCCGAGACCGGCCCGACGCAGGGGCGCGCCGCGGCCAAGCGGGTCGAACTGGTCATCCACCAGATCGTCGAGATCGAATCGAGCGTCGACCTGCAGAAGGACCACGGCTGGGGCCAGCGGATCCACAAGCAGCGGATGAGCCTGGCGAACGTGGTCGAGGGCCGACTGCGAGAGGCCGAAAAGGCCGCCCTCGAGGCCCTGCCCCTGCACACGCCCCGCCAGCAGAGGGTTCGCCGGCCCGTGCCTCGCCTCGGCGTGCCGCCGGACGAGCGGCTGGTCGGTCGCGCGCTGACCCTGCTGGCGTTCTCCGACGAACTGCGCGCCACGGCCAACTACGGGGGGTTCTCGTCCGCCCGGGCCAAGCTGGTCGAGAAACTCGGCGAATTCCTCGGCCACTATGTCGAGGACGTCCTGGATATGCTGCGGGCCGGCGAAGTCGAGGATCGCGAAGCGGTCGCGACCTTCCTCGAGATTGCCGCCGAGTTCAGCCAGCTGGTGTCAGGCGAGAAGGCCGGCGAGCTGGTGCGTCGCCGGACACAGGCGGCTCTGCATCCCGACAGCCACAGCGAGACCTACGGCTAAGAGTCTCACTCGCGCAGGCTTGAGCTTTCGGCTACACGCGCTGGTATGTTCCTTTTCTGGGTTGTGGCCGGGTTCCTTGCCGCCGCTGCGGCGGGTCTCATCCTGTTCCGCGCCTCCGGCGCCGTCGCGGCCACCGGTGCGGCGGACCCGACGCAGGTCCTCTATCGCCGCCAGCTTTCCGAGATCGACGATCTGGTCGATCGTGGCCTGATGGGCGAGGCCGAGCGCCGGAGCGCGCATGCCGAGGCGGCCCGCCGGCTGCTGGCCGCCGCCGAGGCGCCGACCGAGTCGTGGCAGGCCGATCCCCGGGCCCGGGGCCTGGTGTTGCTGGCCGCGGTCGCCGCGCCGGCCCTGGCGCTGGGGCTGTATCTGAAGATCGGCGCGCCGGGCGTTCCGGATCAGCCCTATGCGGCGCGGCTCGAGAACTGGCGGCGCTCGGACCTGTCGACGCTCAATCCCGCCGAGATCGCCGCTGTTCTGCGGCAGGCCACCGCCGAGCGTCCGAACGAGGCGGAAGGCTTCCGGCTTCTGGGCCTGGCCGAGGATGCCTCGCAGAACCCGGTGGCCGCCGTGCGCGCCCTGCGCCGCGCCGCACAGCTGGCGCCTGAGCGCGCCGATATCTGGCGGATGCTGGGACAGGCGTCCTTCGCCGCGGCTGGGGGCAAGGTGGACAGCGACGCCCAGGCGGCCTTCAGCAAGTTGCTGACACTGGAGCCGGGCGATCCGGCGGCCCGGTTCTTCCTCGCCCTGGCCAAGGCTGATGAGGGCGATCCGGCCGCGGCGGCGACCGACCTGAAGGCGTTGCTGGCCGACATGCCGCCGGGCGCCGAGGGCCGCGAGGAGGTCCAGGCGCGGATCGCCAGCCTGGAGGGCGCCGCTGTCGTGGCCGCCGCGCCGGCCGCGCCGCAGCTGGAGATGATCCGCGGCATGGTCGCGGGCCTCGCGGCGAAGCTGAAAGCCGATCCCGACAATCCCGAAGGCTGGGTGCGGCTCGTGCGGGCCTATGCCGTGCTGGGCGAAACCACCCAGCGGGATGCCGCCCTGGCCACGGCGCGAGCGCGCTACGCCAAGGCGCCGCCCGTGCTGCAACAACTGGACGAGGCCGCCAAAGCGGAGCCCATGCAATGAGTTTCCTGCCGAAATCCCGCAAGGCGCGTACGCGCCTGCTGCTGCTGTCGATCATTGCGCCCGTCGTAGCCCTGGCCGCGGGCCTGACCCTGTGGGGGATGCGGGACTCGATCTCGTTCTTCTACACGCCCTCCCAGGCCGATGCGGCCAAGCCGGAGCCGGGCCGGGCCATTCAGCTGGGCGGCCTGGTGGCGATGGGGTCGGTGGTGAAGCACCCCGACGGCCGGGTGGAGTTCACGGTCGAGGACAAGATCTCGGCCGACCGCGTGGTTTACCAGGGCGACCTTCCTGACCTCTTCCGCGAGGGCCAGGGCATCGTCGCCGAGGGCGCCTATCGCCAGGACGGCGTGTTCCAGGCCAGCCGCGTGCTGGCCAAGCACGATGAGAAATACATGCCCAAGGAAGTGGCCGACGCGCTCAAGGAGCAGGGCGAATGGCGCGGCGACGGCGCCCCACCGCCGGCCTATGCCCCGGCGAAGTCCGCCGGCGGCCCCACATGATCGCAGAAGCCGGCGCCTTTGCGCTGATCCTTGCGCTGGCGCTGTCGGTCGCACAGGTGGCCCTGTCGGTCGCCGGCCGCCTGCGGCGCTCGCCGATCCTGGCCGGAGCCGGTGAGGGCGCGGCCCTGGCCGCCTTCGTTGCGGTGGCCCTGGCGTTCGCGGCGCTGATGCACGCCTTCGTGGTGTCGGACTTCTCGGTGGCCAATGTCGCCGCCAACTCCCACTCGGAGAAGCCGCTGCTCTACCGGGTGGCCGGGACCTGGGGCAGCCATGAGGGCTCGATGCTGCTCTGGTGCCTGGCCCTGACCGGGTTCGGGGCCGCCGCCGCCGGCCTGGGGAGCAGCCTGCCTCGCGGGCTTCGCGCCTCCACCGTGGCGGCGCAGGGCGTGCTGGGCGCCGTGTTCCTGGCCTATACCGTCTTCGCCTCCAACCCGCTGGTGCGCCTGGCCCAGCCGCCGGTCGAGGGCCGCTCGCTCAATCCGCTGCTGCAGGACCCGGCGCTCGCCGTCCACCCGCCGTTCCTCTACGCGGGCTATGTCGGCATGTCGGTGGTGTTTTCGCTGGCGATCGGCGCCCTGGTCGAGGGCCGGATAGACGCGGCCTGGTCGAAGTGGGTCCGCCCCTGGGCCCTGGCCGCCTGGAGCCTGCTGACCATCGGCATCACGCTGGGCGCCTTCTGGGCCTACTACGAGCTTGGCTGGGGCGGCTGGTGGTTCTGGGACCCGGTGGAGAACGCCAGCTTCATGCCCTGGCTGGTGGCCACGGCGCTGCTGCACTCGGCCATCGTCACCGAAAAGCGCGGTGCGATCGCCGGCTGGACCCTGTTCCTGTCACTGGCGTCGTTCAGCTTCTCGATGCTTGGCGCCTTCCTGGTGCGCTCCGGCGTGCTGACCTCGGTGCATGCATTCGCGGTGGACCCGACCCGGGGCGTGCTGCTGCTGATCATCCTGGGCGTGACCTCGGGCCTGGGCTTCACCCTGTTCGCCTGGCGCGCGCCGAAGCTGGGGCAGGGCGGGATGTTCGCCCCGATCAGCCGGGAGAGCGCCCTGGTGCTCAACAACATCCTGCTCGCCGCGGCCACGGCCACGGTCCTCCTGGGCACGCTCTATCCGCTGATCCGCGAGGCGATGACCGGCGACTCCATCTCGGTGGGGCCACCCTATTTCAACCTGACCTTCACGCCGCTGATGGCGGCGCTGCTGATTCTGCTGCCTGCGGGCCCGCTTCTGGCCTGGAAGCGTGGCGACGCGCGCGGCGTGGTGGAGCGGCTGTGGGTGGCGATGCTGCTGGCAGGCGGCTGCGGCGTGCTTGCCATCGCCCTGGTCAGCCCGAAAAAGGCGTTCGGCGCCCTGGGCGTGGCGCTGGGCGGCTGGCTGATCGCCGGCGCCCTGGCGGAGCTGGCCGAGCGCACGCGGGCGTTCCGCGTCCCGTTCGGCGAGACCTGGCGCAGGCTCACCGGATTGCCGCGCGGCGCCTGGGGCATGACCCTGGCGCACCTGGGCCTTGGCGTCTTCGTCATGGGCGCGGTGTTCGAGACCTCGTGGAAGATCGAGGCGGCCGAGGCCCTGCCGGTGGGCGGCGGCCTGGACGTCGGCGCCTATCACGTCAGCCTGGACAGCGTCCGGCCGGTCGTGGGCCCCAACTACGAAGCCGACCAGGGGATGGTCACCGTCACCCGCAAGGGCCGGCCGATCTGCCAGGTGCTGCCGGAACGCCGGCTGTACACGGCTGGTGGCCAGACCACGTCGGAAGTCGGCCTCTGCTATCGGGGCGCCTCGCACCTCTACCTCGTCCTCGGCGAGCGCCGGGAAGGGGGATCGAAGCCGGCCTGGCTGGTGCGCGCCTACTGGAACCCCTGGGCGAGCCTGATCTTCCTCGGCCCCGTCATCATGGCCCTGGGCGGGCTGGTCTCACTGTCCGACCGGCGCCTGCGCCTGGGCGTCGGCCGTCGTCGGGAGCGCGCGGCATGAGGCTGCGCGCCCTGTTCGCGGCCCTGGCGGGGGTGGCTTGCATCGCTGCGGCCTCGGATCCGGCGGAGCGGCTGCCCGACCCCGCCCAGGAGGCTCAGGCCCGGGCCATCTTCCGCGATGTTCGCTGCCTGGTCTGCCAGAACGAGTCGATCGACGACAGTGAGGCTGAACTGGCCCAGGACCTGCGCCAGATCGTCCGCGAGCAGGTGAAGGCCGGCAAGGGCGAGGCCGAGATCAAGCGCTTCCTCACCGACCGCTACGGCGAGTTCGTGCTGCTGACACCCAGCTTCTCGGCCGGCAATCTGGCCCTTTGGGGAGGCCCCTTCCTGGTGGTTCTGCTGGGGGCGGCGCTGCTGTTCGCGCGGCTGCGCCGGCGCCCGCCTGAGACCGAGCTGACCCCGGCTGAAACGCAACGGTTGCAGCACCTCGGCGAGGACGAAACACCCTGACACGATTGCGCCCAAGATTGGACGTGATGCGGGGCCATCGGTGACCTAAAGGTAGTTTGAGGGGCGTTGCACTTCGGTGCAGCCGACCTAGGTTGTTCAGGCGAGTCCGCCTCCCCATGGACGCGCCGAGGGAAACGAAGACTGATGACGACCAAGAAGACTGGATATCTGCTGGGTGCGATCGCCGGCGCCGGCGTCATGGCCGCCGCGGTGGCCGGGGCCGGCGTGCAGCTGCCTTCGGCGCATGCCGGAATGCCCCAGGGCGGACTGATCAAGGCCTCGACGGCGCCGATCTTCGCGCCGCCGCCGGGCGCGCCGATGTCCTTCGCCGATATCTTCGACCGGGTTTCGCCCGCCGTGGTGTCGATCAACGTGACCAGCCGCGTCGATCCGGCTGCGCTCCGCCAGATCCCTGGCTTCGGCGGCCTGCCCTTCCCCGGTGTTCCGCGCGGGCCCCAGGGCGAGGATGACGGCCCCGGCGAACCCGGCGGCCGCGCCGAGCGCGGCCAGCCCCGCCTGCCGACCCAGCAGTCCTCGGGCTCAGGCTTCTTCATCTCGGCGGACGGCTACATCGTCACCAACAACCACGTCGTCGAAAACGCCGAGACCATCAAGGTGGTGCTCAAGGACGAGAGCGAGCTCGAGGCCGAGGTCGTGGGCCGCGACGAGGCCACCGACCTCGCCGTGCTCAAGGTGAAGGGCGGCCGCGGGCCGTTCCCGTTCGTCAACTTCGAGAACGCCGGCAAGCCGCGGGTCGGCGACTGGGTGATCACGGTCGGCAACCCCTTCGGCCTCGGCGGCACGGCCACGGCCGGCATTGTCTCGGCCTACGGTCGCGACATCGGCGAGACCTTCGTCGACTACATCCAGATCGATGCGCCCATCAACCGCGGCAACTCGGGCGGCCCGACCTTCGACGTCTACGGTCGGGTGATCGGTGTGAACACGGCGATCTTCTCGCCGTCGGGCGGCTCGGTCGGCATCGGCTTCGCCATCCCCTCCGAGGTCGCCGAGACGGTGACCAAGCAACTGATCAACGGCGGCAAGATCGAGCGCGGCTACATCGGCGCGACGATCCAGAACTTCACGCCCGAGATGGCTGAGGCCCAGGGCCTGGGCGACCAGAAGGGCGCGATCGTCGCCGATCTCTCGCCCGGCGGTCCGTCCGCCCGGGCCGGTCTGCAGGTCGGCGATGTGGTGGTTTCGGTCAATGGCGCCCTGGTGAAGAGCTCGTCCGAGCTGACCCGTCAGGTGGCCCGCGTCCGCGCCGGCGAGGTGCTGCGCCTCGACGTGATCCGCGAAGGCAAGAAGCGCGTCGTCGACATCCGCTCCGGCGTCCGGCCGTCCGAGAAGGAGCTGGCGTCGAACGACAACAGCCCCGGCGGTCCTGGCGGCCGGGCCGCTCCCGGCGCGGGCGCGCTCGCCAAGGCTCCTCCCGTGCTCGGCATGACGGTCGGCGCGCTGGACGATGCGGCGCGCACCCGGCTGAACCTGCCGGCTGACGTCCGCGGGGCTCTGGTGGAAACGGTGGACCAGGACTCCGACGCCGGCGCCAAGGGCCTGCGGCGGGGCGATGTGATCACCCGCGCCAACGACCGCGCGGTGGCCAGTCCGGCCGACCTCGCGGCGGCGGTCGACGCCGCCAGGAAAGCCGGTCGCACCAGCGTTCTGGTCGGCGTCCTGCGCAGTGGCCGCACCGCCTTCCTGCCGATCAAGATTTCAGGCTAGGCTCCCGCCCGGACAAGGGACGGGAATCACATGCGGATCCTGATCGTCGAGGACGACCTGGAAGCGGCCGAAGCCATGGCCCGCGGCCTGACGGAAGCGGGTCATGACTGCACCCGCGGTCATGACGGCGAGGCCGGTCTCACCGCGGCCCGCGATGGCGAGTTCGACGTCATGGTCGTCGACCGGATGATGCCGAAGATGGACGGCATCCAGCTGGTGGAGACCCTGCGCCGCGAGGGCGACCGCACGCCGGTGCTGTTCCTCTCGGCCCTGGGCGAGGTGGGCGACCGGGTCGACGGCCTGCAGGCCGGCGGCGACGACTATCTGGTCAAGCCCTATGCCTTTCCCGAACTGATCGCCCGCATCGAGGCGCTGGCGCGCCGGCGCGATACCGGTTCGGTCCACACCCTGCTAAAGGTGGGCGAGCTGGAAATGGACCTGATCGCCCGCACGGTGCACCGCTCTGGCAAGGAGATCGACCTGCAGCCGCGTGAGTTCCAGCTGCTGGAATTCATGATGCGCCACGCCGGTCAGTCGGTGACCCGCACCATGCTGCTGGAGAAAGTCTGGCACTACCACTTCGACCCCCAGACCAACGTCATCGACGTGCACATCTCCCGGCTGCGTTCCAAGATCGACAAGGGCTTCGACCGGCCGATGCTGCAGACCGTGCGCGGCGCGGGCTACCGGCTCGACGCGTAGCGCCAAGGCATGGCCGTGCGACTGCCCCGCATCTTCCGGACCACGCCGTTCCGGCTGACGCTGCTATTCCTCGCGCTGTTCGCCAGCGCGGCGTCCGCGTTCCTGGCCTACATCTATGTCGCGACCGCCGGCGAGGCGACGCGCCGCACCGACCGCGAGATCCGCCGCGAGATGCGTTCGCTGTCCGACGTCTACGACCGGGCCGGGATCAACGCGGTCAACCAGTCGCTGATCGAGCGCGCGGCCAGCGAAAAACCGTTCCTCTACCTGCTGCTCACCAAAGACGGCCGCCGTATCTCCGGATCGATCGAGCAGTCGCCGGTGGAGGGGTTCCACGGAGAACCGGAGTGGGCGAGTTTCCAGGTCACCGACGCCGATCCGCAGGGCCGACCGATCAAGCATCCCGCCCGCGGCCTGCAGGAGAAGCTGGGCGGCGGCGAGATCCTGTTCGTCGGCGCCGACGCCGGCGAGGACGAGGCCTACATCGCGAAGATTGTCGGCGCGCTCCAGGCGGCGGGCCTGCTGGTGGTGCTCCTGGGCCTGGCAGGCGGTGTCCTGGTCAGCCGCAACGTCTCGCGCAGCATGGTCAGCCTGATCGACGTGGTCGAGCGGGTCCGCAATGGCGAGACCGGGGTGCGCGCCCACGTCCGCGGCGCCCGCGACGAGTTCGACGATCTGGCCCAGGGCGTGAACGACATGCTGGATCGTCTCGAACGGTCCATGGCCGGCCACAAGCATGCCGGCGACGCCATCGCCCATGACCTGCGCTCGCCGCTGACCCGCCTCCGGGCAAGGCTGGAGGCGGCCTACATCGACGTAGAGGCCGGCAAGGGCAACGCCGAAGAGGCCCTGGCCCAGGCGCTGGAAGATACTGACGGGGTGCTGAAGACCTTCGGCGCGGTCCTCTCCATCGCCCGCCTTCAGGCGGCCGGCCAGGCGCCGAACCAGGCGGTCTTCGATCCGGGCGAGATCGCGGCCGACATCTCCGAGCTCTATGAGCCGTTCTGCGAGGAGAAAAACCTGGAGTACGCCTCCGAGGTGGCCCGCGACCTGAAGGTCCGGGGCAACCGCGAGTTCCTGGCCCAGGCCCTGGCCAACCTGCTGGACAACGCCGTGAAGTACACACCCCCGGGCGGGGCGATCATGCTGCGTGTCCGCCGGCGTTCGTCGGGCGAGGTGGAGTTCTCGGTGACCGACACCGGCCCAGGCGTGCCCGACGAGGATCGCGAACGGGTGATCCAGCGCTTCGTGAGACTGGAGAATAGCCGCAACCAGCCGGGGGCCGGGCTGGGCCTGTCGCTGGTCGCCGCGGTAGCCGAGGCGCACGGCGGGCGGGTGGAACTGTCCGAAGGGCCGGGCAAGGTGGGCGAGATGGGCCCCGGCCTGCGCGTGGCGTTCATCCTGCCGAGGGCCTAGGACCGAGCCATGGACCTGAAGCCCTGCGGACCGGTGATAGACACTAAGGCGGCGGAGCGTATCCGTGGGGTTCTGGCCGACACCGCGTCCGCCACGCCGATCGAGGCCGCCTGGCCCGCCCTGGCCCCGGTGTTCGCTGCCTCGCCCTATCTCACGGGACTGGCGCGGCGTGATCCCGCCCGGCTGGCCGACCTGATCAAGTCCGACCCCGATGCGCGGCTTGAGGACATTCTGGCGCGCACCGCTGCGGTGTCGGAGCTTGAGGCTGATGCGGCGATGACGCCGCTTCGGCGTCTCAAGCAGGAACTGCACCTGCTGACGGCGCTGGCGGACCTGGGCGGTGTCTGGGACCTCGACCAGGTCACCGGGGCCCTGACCCGCTTCGCCGACGCGGCGGTGGCGGCGGCGCTCTGCGCGGCGGCCCGCACTGAGCTCGCGGCCGGGCGGCTGCTGCGGCTGGGCGAGGGTGACCAAGGTCCCGTCCCGGGCTGGTTCTGCATCGCCATGGGCAAGCAGGGCGCCTTCGAGCTGAACTATTCCAGCGACATCGATGTCTCGGTTTTCTTCGAGCCCGAGGCCGTGGCCGAGGTCCTGGCGTCCGGCGTCGAGACGCTCGCCTTCGCCGTACGGCTCACCCAGCGGGTCTCCGACCTGATGCAGGCGAAGACCGGCGACGGCTATGTCTTCCGGATGGACCTGCGGCTAAGGCCCGATCCGTCCTCGACGCCGCCGGCGATGCCGGTGCCGGCGGCGCTGGAATACTACGAGACGGTCGGCCAGAACTGGGAGCGGGCGGCCTTCATCAAGGCTCGCGCCTGCGCCGGCGACCGCCTGGCCGCGGCGGCGTTCCTGGGCGAACTGATCCCCTACATCTGGCGCAAGAACCTGGACTTCGCCTCGATCGCCGACATCCATTCGATCAAGCGCCAGATCCACACCTTCAAGGTGGACGAACGCGTGACCGCCGCCGGGGTGGACCTGAAGCTTGGCCGGGGCGGGATCCGGGAGATCGAATTCTACGTCCAGACCCAGCAGCTGATCCTGGGCGGCCGCCATCCGGAGCTGCGCAGCAACCGCACCCTGGACGCGCTCCGCGCCCTGGTCGCCGCCGGCCATGTTGCCCCGGCCACGGGGACCGAGTTGACGGACGCCTATGTGTGGCTGCGCGCGGTCGAGCACCGTATCCAGATGATCGCCGACGAGCAGACCCACCGGCTCCCGGAGTCGGATGGCGAACGGCGTCGGGTCGCCGCCCTGGCCGGCTTCGAACAGCTTCGCAGCTTCGACGCCACGGTCACCCGCACCCTGAAGGCGGTGAACGCCCGCTACGGCGAACTGTTCGCCGAAGAGGAGGCGTTGTCCTCGCGCTTCGGCAGCCTGGTATTCACCGGCGTGGATGACGACCCGGAGACCCTGGCCACCATCAGGCGTATGGGCTTTTCCGACCCGCCGCGGGTCTCACAGACCATCCGCGCCTGGCACCACGGTCATTCGCCCGCGACCCGGACCGAGCGGGGCCGGGAGCTGTTCACACGCCTGGCCCCGCGCCTGCTGGAGGCAGCCCAGGCCACCGGCGCGCCTGACACCGCCTTCAACCGGTTCTGTGACTTCTTCGGCGGGCTTTCCACGGGCGTGCAGCTCCAGTCGCTGTTCCTGGCCCAGCCGCGGCTGTTCGAACTGGTGGTCCAGGTGCTGGCCTTCGCCCCGAAGCTGGCCAACACGCTCGCCCGGCGGCCGGCCGCCATCGACGCCATGGTCGATCCGGACTTCTTTTCCGAAATCGAGATCACCGCCGAGCGGGCCGACATGCAGCGCGCTGTCGGCCGCGCCGGCGGCTTCGAGGCGGCCATGGACGTGGTCCGCCGGCTACACCGCGAACAGGCCTTCCGGGTGGGGGTGCAGGTGATGAGCGGGACCGCGACCGCCGAATGCGCCGGGCGCGCCTTCGCCGACCTCGCCGACCTCTGTATCGAGACCCTGGCGCCTGCCGCCCTGGCCGAAGCGGTCCGCCTGGGGGGAGACTTTCCGGGCGACGTGGCCGTGGTGGCGCTGGGAAAGTGCGGCTCGCGCGAGATGAGCGCCAGTTCCGACCTGGACCTGATGACGGTCTACCGGGCGCACGATCCGGTGGCGACCTCGGCGCTGAAGGGCTGGGACGCCTCCACCTTCTTCGGCCGCTTCACCCAGCGGCTGATCGCCGCCCTGTCCAGTCCGACCGCCGAGGGGCAACTCTACGAGGTGGACATGCAGCTGCGCCCCTCGGGCACCAAGGGGCCAGTGGCGGTGAGCTTCGCGGCCTTCGGTGACTACTACCAGGGCGAGGCGGAGACCTGGGAACTGCTGGCCCTGACCCGCGCCCGGGTGGTCTGGGCGACCACGGCGGAATTTGCCGTCGATGCGCAGGGCGCCATCGAAGCAGCGCTACGCCGTCCCCGCGACCTGGCGCGCACGGCCCATGACGTCCGCGAGATGCGCGACCTGCTTGAGCGCGAGCGCCCGCCGAAGGGGCCCTGGGACCTGAAGCTCGGTCCCGGTGGCATGGTGGACATCGAGTTCGCCGCCCAGTTCCTGCAGCTTGTCCATGCCGATGCCGGCGGGCCGCTCAGGCCGAACACCGCCGAGGCGCTCGCGGCGATGGGCGAGGCGGCCCTTGCCGATCCGGCGCCCCTGGCTGCCCTGGCCGAGGCCTGGCGCCTGCAGCAGGACCTCACCCAGCTGCTCAAGGTGGCGCTGGGCGACAATCCGGATCCGGGCCAGGAACCAAAGGCGTTCCAGGCCCTGCTGGCGCGAGCCGGCGAGGCGAGGACTTTCAGATCGCTGCAGACCCGCCTGACGAAGGCCCAGGCTGCGGCGCGGGCGGCCTATCTGGCGCTGGTGACGTCCTAAGGCCGGTCAGGTCT
This sequence comes from Pseudomonadota bacterium, assembly GCA_963205005.1. Classification (GTDB taxonomy): domain Bacteria; phylum Pseudomonadota; class Alphaproteobacteria; order Caulobacterales; family Caulobacteraceae; genus Phenylobacterium. The sequence goes on along the minus strand of CAUJHW010000001.1, from coordinate 26,580 downwards.
CCAGCCCGGCGACGGAAAGACCGCTGGGCTTCGTTGAAGGGACAAGGGGCGTGTCCATGAACTGCCGAGGACCCATGAAGTTTTTCGCTATCGCCGCTGTCGCGACCCTGCTCGCAACCGTCGCCCAGGCTCAGCCGGGGCCCGGCGGCTCACCGCCGAATCCGGACGCCGACCGGGACGGCAAGGTCACGCTCGCCGAGTTCAAGGCCGCGCAGGGCGAACGCCAGGGCCGGATGTTCTCGCGGATGGATTCCAACAAGGATGGCAAGGTCACCCAGGCCGAAGTCGATGCCGTCACCGCGCGCGCCGAAGCGTCCGGCGGCCAGCCGCGCGGGGATGGTCCTCGTCGTGGGCCAGGCGGCGGGCTGATGCGGCTCGACGTCAACAAGGACGGCGCGGTCACCCTGGCCGAGATGGGCGCGATGACCCAGCAAAGGTTCGACATGGCCGACACCAACAAGGACGGCTGGCTCTCCAAGGGCGAGTTACTCATGATGCAGCAGAGGATGCGTGGACCAGGCTCCGAATAAGCGCCTCCTGGGGAGCGCTAGGCTTGGGAGATCCGGACGAGGCGCTCCTGACGCGGGTGGCGGCGGGCGACCCGGCGGCCGTGCGCGCCCTCGTCGCGCGCAAACTCCCCCGGCTGTTGTCGCTGGCCGGGCGGATGCTGGGCGACGCGTCCGCCGCCGAGGATGTGGCGCAGGAGGCCTTCCTGCGGGTCTGGAAGCAGGCGCCTCGCTGGCGGCCGGGCGCCGCGCGCTTCGACACCTGGCTGCACCGGGTGGCGCTGAATCTCTGCTACGACCGGCTCCGCCGACGGCGCGAGGTGGCCCATGCGGAACCGCCGGACCAGATAGACGAGGGGCCGGGTCCGGATCGCGGACTGCTCGCGCTGGAGACCGGTCGCCGCGTCTCCGCCGCCCTGCAGGCGCTTCCGGACCGGCAGCGCGAGGCCATCGTGCTCTGCCACTATCAGGATCTCGGCAACATCGAGGCCGCGAAGATCATGGGCGTCAGCGTGGAGGCCCTGGAAAGCCTGCTCGGTCGCGGTCGCCGCGCGCTTCGCACGGCGCTGGCGGACCTGAAGGGATGACCGCATGAACCGCGAGCGCTTCGAGATCCTGGCCGAGGCTTACGGCGGCGACGTGTCCCGCTGGCCCACCGACGAGCGGGACGCTGCGGCGGCGCTGATGTCCGCCGATGCCGGCTGGGCGCTGGAAGTCCTGTCACGGGCGGGCGACCTGGACGCCGCCCTGGCGGCCTTCGCACCGGTGCGCGGCGCAGCGGGACTGGCCGAGCGCATTGTCGCGGGCGCGCCGGAGGCTCGCGGCCGGCGGTGGATCACGTGGCTGCTGCCGGCCGGCATGGGGGCCGGTCTGGCCGCCGCCTGCGCGGCGGGCGTAATGGCGGGCGCTCACCTTTTCACAGGTTCCCTTCCGGCCAACGATGGCGATGCCGTGGTTTCCGTCGCGGGCGATGATGACTTCGGGCTGGATCTGGAGGATGCGGCGGGATGAGGCGTTACGGGCTGTGGATCGCACTCTTTGTCTCGCTGTCGCTCAACGTCTTCGTGGTCGGTGCGTTGGTGGGTGCGCGCCTCACCGGAGCGCGGTTGAGTCCGCCTGCTGCCGCCGCAGACCAGGAGCTTCGCGTCCGTAATCCGGTCGGCGCCGCGGTCCGCGAACTGTCGCCTGAGGCGCAGGCTGCATGGCGACGGCAGATGCCGGAGTTCGCCGCCACCTATGGCCCAAGGGTGCGCGAGGCCCGCCGCCTCGCCCGCGACACCATGCGCGGCTTTGGTCGTGAGCCGTTCGACCCTGCGGCCGCCCGCGCCGATCTGGCGCGGGCCCGCGCGCTTGAAAGCGAAGGACGGCTGGAAATGGACCGACGGCTCGTGGACTTCGCCGCCACCCTGTCGCCGGAAGAACGCGCCCGGTTCGGAGAGGCGCTGGCCAGTCCCAGGCCGCAGCGCGCACAGCCGCGCGACCGGCGGGAGAGGCCCTAGGCCGCCGCGGCGCCGGCGATCGCCGGGAGGCTCTGGCGGACGGGAAGCGAGAAGCTGGCCACGGTGCCCTGACCGGGGGCGCTTTTGAGGTCCAGCAGGCCGCCGTGCATCTCGACCAGCGACTTGGTCAGGGCCAGGCCGAGGCCGGTGCCCTGTGTGGTCTTGGAATGCTGGCTCTCGACCTGTTCGAACGGCCGCGCGAGCCGCTCCAGATCCTGCGGGGAGATGCCGATTCCGGTGTCCTGGATACTGATCCGGACCCGCTCGCCCAGCTGGTCCTGGCGCCGCTCGCCGCGCACGGTGATCCGGCCGCCGCGGGGCGTGAACTTGATGGCGTTGGACAACAGGTTCAGCAGCACCTGCTTCACCGCCCGATAGTCGGCCTCCACGTCCGGCAGGTCGACGAAGTCCAGCACCAGGTGCAGGCCGGCGCCTTCCGCGCGATTGCGCACCAGCCGCAGCGCTTCCTCGGCGATCTCTTCCAGGCACACCGGCTCGAAGCGCATGTTGAGCTTGCCCGCCTCGATCTTGGACATGTCGAGAATGTCGTTGATCAGGGCCAGCAGGTGCTGACCGGAGCTGAGGATGTCGCGGGCATAGTCACGGTAGCGGGGATCGCCCACCGGCCCGTACATCTCGCCGGCCATGATCTCGGAGAAGCCGTTGATGGCGTTCAGCGGAGTGCGCAGCTCGTGGCTCATGTTGGCCAGGAACTCGCTCTTGGCCTGGCTGGCCGCCTCGGCGCGGATCTTCTCGGCCTCGTACTTGCGGGCCAGTTCGGAGAGCTGCTCCTGGCTTTGTTCCAGGTTGATGACCGCGCGGCGGAGCTCTTCCTCCTTGATGCGGCGGGCTTCTTCCTGGGTCTTGAGCACGGTGATGTCGGCGGCGGTGACGACCAGCCCGCCTTCGGCGGTCGGCCGTTCGGAGATCTGCACCCAGCGGCCGTCTGAAAGCTCGGCCTCGCGCACACCGCGGCGGCCACCCGGCGCCGGATACTCCTGGCGGATGGCCGTGCGGGCGGCGCGCTCGACCGCCTCGCGGCCCACCCCGGCCTTGAGCAGTTCCGGCGTGAGCTGGAAGTAGCTGCGGAAATTGGTGTTGCACATCACCAGCCGGCCGTGTCGATCCCACAGGACGAAGGCCTCGGACGTGCTTTCGATGGCGTCGCGCAGACGGCCCTCGGCGGACTGGGCGCGGGCCTGGGCCAGGCGTTCCTCGGTGACGTCCAGAGCCACGCCGATGATCCGGGCGAAGCCGCCCTCCGGACTTTCGCCGAAGCCCCGGCCTCGGAAGTCGATCCAGACCGGCCGCGCCCCGGCCAGGGGCGGCACCCGGAAGGAGACGTCGAAGTCGCCGTAGATGGCCGCGGTCGCCAGGGCCTCGCGCATGTCGTCCCGATGGCCGGCGGCCACGCGGTCCAGAACCTGTTGGCCGTCTACCTCGCCGGAGCGCCAGCCGAACAGGGAGGCGGTGACGTCGGACATGAAGATCTTGTCGGCGGCCAGGTCCCACTCCCAGATGCCGCAGCGGGCGGCCTCGACAGCCATGCGGAACCGGGTCTCGGAATCGCTGCGCGCGGCCTGGATGCGATCGCCACGCTGGGTCTCGCGGATCAGCAGGTAGCCGAGGCCGAAGACGTTCAGGACCGGGGCCAGGAACCAGGCTGCTTGCTCGGCATAGGACAGCGACGGATCCGCCAGGCGCACGAGCGCCAGGATCGTGAACACGGACAGCAGGACGAGACCGGCCATGATCGCCGGACGCACAGCGCGACGCAGCGCCGACGTGCGCGGTCGGGCGCGCCGTTCCGGCGTGATGCCTGCCAGATTCTGCCCCGCGCGTTCGGCCAAGGCCGGCGCTCCTCCAAGTTCGCAGATCCGGACAGGGCCGAACCGCGGCGCAAGTCTACGCTGATCCGTCGCCCACGGTCATCGTGGGTTAATGAGACACTACGTGAGCGCTCGGGTGGCCAATTCGTAAACGTTCTTCGAGAGTCCCTCGATCCCGACGATCCGTTCCAGTTCCGCGCGCATGAGATTACCCAATTCGGGTTTCAGTCGCCGCCAGCCGCCGAGGGGATCGACCAGACGTGCCGCCGTCATCGGGTTGAACCGGTCGACCGCGATGATCTGGTCCGCCAGGAAGCGGTATCCCGCGCCGCTGGGGTCGTGGAACCGTGCGGCGTTGAAGTTGGCGAAGCTGGAGACCAGCGCCCGCAGGCGGTTGGGATTGCCGGCGTCGAAGGCGGGGTGGGCGGTGAGCGCCAGGATGCGGCCCAGCGCTTCTGCCGAGGTATCGCGCGCCTGCACGGCGAACCACTTGTCGATGACCAGCGGCTCGGATTGCCAGCGGTCGTAGAAGTCGGTCAGCGCGGCCTCGTAGGCCGGCCCCCCGATCTGCATCAGGGCGTTCAGGCCGCCCATCGCGTCGGTCATGTTGGCGGCCGCCTGATAGTGGCCGCTGGCGATATCGGCGATGTCGTGGCGCGGGTTGGCGGCCATCAGGTCCAGCGCAGCGTTGCGCAGCGCCCGGCGTCCCGCCCCTGCGGCGTCCGGCGAGAATTCGCCCAGGTCCTGCAGACCGGTGTGCAGCCGGCGAAGCTCGTCAGCCAGATGCAGGGCCAGCCTCTGGCGAAGCGCGTCGCGGGCCTCGTGGATCGCTGCGGGGTCGACCGGACTGCGCATGAGCGCCAGGTCGCTCTCGGCCGGCAGGGTCAGCAGCAGGGCCTTGAACGCCCAGTCGGAGGCCTGGTCGCCCAGGGCCCGGCCGACAGCCTCGGCGTAGCGCTCCTCGCCGACCTCGTCCGGCTTGTCCCCGGCGCGGGCCAGGATCAGGGCGCTGGCCAGATCCTGGCCGGCCTCCCAGCGGTTGAACAGGTCGGGGTCGGAGGCCAGCTGGACGTAGCGTTCCTTCGGCTCGGCGTCGCTGGTCAGCACCACCGGCGCCGAGAATCCGCGCAGGGCCGAGACCACCGGCATGCTGTCGACGCCGGTAAGGGTGATCCTCGCCTCGCCCTGGTCCAGCACCACCACCGTCTGGTCCACCGCCTTTCCGTCGCGCTCGAAGGCGAGCGTGCGGCCATCGTGGTCCAGCAGGCCGACGGTGATCGGGATCGGCACAGCGCGCTTTTCGGCCTGGCCGGTGGTCGGCGGGGTATTCTGGGTCAGGGTCAGTTCCAGCGATCGGGCCGCCTCGTCATAGCGGGCGGCGAGGCTCACGCGGGGCGTGCCGGCCTGTTCGTACCAGGCGAAGAAGTCCGACAGGTCGCGGCCGGAGGTCTCGGCGAAGCACTGGATGAAGGCCTCGACGGTGGTCGCGTGACCGTCCCAGCGGTCGAAATAGAGGTCCATGCCGGCACGGAACGCCTCTGGCCCGATCAGGGTCTTCAGCATGCCGATGACCTCCGAGCCCTTCTCGTAGATGGTGGCGGTGTAGAAGTTCTCGATCTTCATGTAGGCCGACGGCCGCACGGGATGGGCCAGCGGGCCCTGGTCCTCGGCGAACTGGCGCATGCGCAGCGCTTTCACGGCCTTGATGCGCCCCACGGCGTGGCCGCGCATGTCCATGCAGAAGCCCTGCTCGCGGAAAACGGTCAGGCCCTCTTTGAGGCACAGCTGGAACCAGTCGCGGCAGGTGATCCGGTTGCCTGTCCAGTTGTGGAAGTACTCGTGGGCGACGACGGCCTCGATCCGCTCATAGTCGGCGTCGGTCGCGGTCGCCGGGTCGGCCAGCAGCAGTGAGGAGTTGAAGACGTTCAGCCCCTTGTTCTCCATCGCCCCGAAATTGAAGTCGCGGACGGCGACGATCATGAACAGGTCGAGGTCGTACTCGCGGCCATAGGCCTCCTCGTCCCACTTCATCGAGCGCTTGAGCGAATCCATGGCGTAGGCGGCGCGCGGCGCCATGCCCGGATCGACATAGATGCGCAGGTCCACGGTGCGGCCCGACATGGTGACCAGCTGGTCCTCCAGCACGTCGAGCGCACCGCCGACCAGGGCGAACAGGTAGCTGGGCTTGGGAAACGGGTCGTTCCAGACCGTGAAGTGGCGGCCGCCGGGCAGGTCGCCGCGCTCCAGCAGGTTGCCGTTGCACAGCAGGTGGTGGAATTTCCGGTCCGCCTCGATGCGCACCGTGAACTTCGACAGCACATCCGGCCTATCGGGCCAGAAGGTGATCTTCCGGAAGCCTTCCGACTCGCACTGGGTGCAGAAGCGGCCGCCGGACATGTAGAGCCCCTCAAGCGCCTTGTTGTTCGCGGGGTCGATCTCGACCTCGGTCTCCAGGGTGAAGGCGGCGGGCGGGCTATGGATGGTCAGGAACTCGGCGTCGATCGAATGCTCGTCCGGGCCGAGCGCGCGCCCGTCGATGGCGACGGAGATGGGCTTCAGCCGCTCGCCGTTGAATACCAGCGGGGCCATATCCTCACCATTGCGGCGCACGGACAGCAGGGCCTTCACCCGCGTGGCGCTGGGCTGCAGATCGAAGGTCAGGAAGACCTCGTCGATCAGATAGGCGGGCGGGCGGTATTCGGTGAGCCGGATCGGCTGGGGCGTGTCGGTGCGCATGAAGCCATCTAGTCCGCTGAGTCGGGCGGCGCCAAGGCAGGCGGCCTGACGCGAGGTCATACTTTTCTTGTCGGGCCCATGGCGCGATGGTGGCGCCGAGCGAAACGCCAGCCGGCGGTCAATGACCGGCTGCCCGAGAGGCCCCAGATGAATTTCGATTTCTCAGACGACCAGAAGTTCCTGAAGAACGAGGCGCGCAAGTTCCTCGATGCCAACGCTTCGGCCGCCAAGGTGCGGAAGGTGCTGGACGACGACAAGGTCGCCTATGACGCCGCCCTCTGGAAGGCCGTGGCCGGGCAGGGCTGGCTGGGCGCGGCGATCCCGGAAGAACATGGCGGCCTCGGCCTGGGGCACCTGGAACTCTGCGTGATCGCCGAGGAACTCGGCCGCGCCGTGGCGCCGATCCCGTTCGCCTCCACGGTCTATTTCCTGGCCGAGGCGGTGATGCTGGCCGGCACGGACGACCAGAAGGCCGCCCTGTTGCCGAAGATCGCCGCCGGCGAGGTGATTGGCTGCGTCGCCACCTCCGAGGGTCCCGGCGTCCTTCAGGCCTCGGCCCTGCAGGCCAGCGTCTCCGGTGGCAAGCTGAGCGGAACCAAGCTGCCGGTCACCGACGGCGACATAGCCACCCACGCCCTGGTCATCGCCAAGGAGAACGGTCAGGCCGGCCTGTTCCTGGCGGACCTGTCGTCCGGCGTCACTCGCGAGGCGCTGCAGACCCTGGATCCCACCCGCGATGCGGCAAAGCTCACCTTCTCCGGCGTCGCCGTCGAGCGCCTCGGCGCGGCGGGCGAGGGCTTCGCGCTGCTGGAACAGGTCACCGACCGCGCCGCCGTGCTGCTGGGCTTCGAACAGCTGGGCGGGGCCGACCGCTGCCTGGAGATGGCCAAGGCCTATGCGTTGGAGCGCTATGCTTTCGGGCGTGTCATCGCCTCCTACCAGGCGATCAAACACAAGCTGGCCGACATCTACATCAAGAACGAGGTGGCCCGCTCCAACGCCTACTACGGTGCGTGGGCGCTCAACACCAACGCCCCGGAACTGCCGGTGGCCGCCAGCGCGGCGCGGATCGCGGCCTCTGAGGCCTTCTGGTTCGCCTCCAAGGAAAACATCCAGACCCATGGCGGCATCGGCTTCACCTGGGAAATCGACGCCCACCTCTACTACCGGCGTTCTCGCCAGCTCAGCCTCGTGGCCGGTGCGCCGCGGGTCTGGAAGGAACGGCTGATCAGCCACCTCGAACGTCGTAACGCGGCCTAAGGAGCGGACAGATGGATTTCAACGACACCCCCGAAGAAGCCGCCTACCGCGCCCAGGTCCGCACCTGGCTCGAGGCAAACGCGCCCAGGCGCGCCGTCGGCGGCGACGTGGAAGGCGCTGACACCGACTACATGCCCGCCTCCAAGGCCTGGCAGGCCAAGAAGGCTGCGGCCGGCTATGCCTGCATCACCTGGCCCAAGGAGTGGGGCGGACAGGGCGGCAACCCGATCCAGCAGGTGATCTTCAACCAGGAAGAGGCGAAGTATCCCATCCCGCCGAACCCGTTCCAGATCGGGCTCGGCATGTGCGTGCCGACGGTCGCCACCTTCGCCGACGCCGAGACCAAGGCCCGCTTCGTCGGCCCCGCCCTGCGCGGCGAGGAGATCTGGTGCCAGCTGTTCTCCGAGCCTTCGGGCGGCTCAGACGTGGCCGCCGCGCGGACGCGGGCGGTGCGCGCGCCGGACGGCTCCGGCGACTGGATCATCGACGGCCAGAAGGTGTGGACGACGGGCGCCCAGTTCTCGAGTTTCGGCATCGTCATCACCCGGACCGACCCGGACGCGCCCAAGCACAAGGGCATGACCATGTTCTGGGTCGACATGAGCGATCCGGGCATCGAGGTGCGGCCAATCCACCAGATGTCGGGCGGCTCGGGCTTCAACGAGGTGTTCTTCACCGGCGTGCGGGTGAAGGACAGCCAGCGTCTGGGCGCGGTCAATGACGGCTGGAAGGTCAGCCTGGTGACGCTGATGAACGAGCGTCTCGCCGTGGGCGGCGCTACCGGCGCGGGCTGGAGCGAGTTCATGGAGGCGGCCCGCAGCATTCCGGGGCTGGACGGTCGTCCGGCCCTGAAGGACCAGGCCCTGCGCGAGAAGCTGGCTGACTGGTACGTCCAGTCCGAGGGCCTGAAGCACACCCGGAACCGCACCATGACGGCGCTGAGCCGCGGCCAGACGCCGGGACCGGAGAGCTCGATCGGCAAGGTGGTCGCCGCCACCCTGATGCAGGACCTCGGCAACGAGGCCCTGGAGATGCTGGACCAGTTCGGGATCATCAGCGATCCCGCGCTCGCCCCGCTGAAGGGTGCGTTCCACGCCTCGGTCATGTCGGCGCCCGGCCTGCGGATCGCGGGCGGCACAGACGAGATCCTGCGCAACATCATCGCCGAACGCGTCCTGGGCCTTCCCGGCGACATCCGGGTGGACAAGGACATCCCGTTCAAGGACGCCCCGACGGGCCGCTAGGCCGACAGCGGGAGCGGGGCGCGGGCGGTTCCGGTGACGAGCCGCCCGTAGAGCCGGGTCAGGGCCTCGAAGGTGGCGTCCCAGCCGTGGCGGGTTTCAGCCCGCCGTCTTGCCGACTGGGAGACCGCCGCCAGCTCGCGGGCGAACAGGGCCTCGATGGCCTCGGCGAGCCCTGACGGCTCGACGCTGTCGGCCGGCTGGCCCACGGCGGTGTCGATCAACTCGCCCACCCCGCCGCGGCGTGAGCCCACCACGGGCAGGCCCGCGGCCATGGCTTCCAGCACGAACAGGCCGAAGATCTCGTTCTCGTTGGCGTGCAGGGCGGCGTCGCAGGAGGCCAGCAGGGCGGCCAGCCGCGCAGGGTCGCGCTCGAAGTCGAGGCTGACCACCCGGGGCGACCAGGAGACGTCCTTGCCGGCGCCGATCAGCAGCAGGCGGTAAGGTCCGCCCAGCCGTTCGACCGCGGCGACCATGGCGTCGATGTTCTTCTCGCGCGCCGGCCGCCCGGCGAAGACGAGAAGCCGGGTGTCGACCGGCAGGTCCAGCCGCTTCAGCAGCCGGGCCCGGTCGCCGCGAGCCGGATCGAACAGGGTGGTGTCCACGCCTAGTTGATGGATCGAAAGGCGCTGCACTCCAGCGTCGGCCAGCCGAGCGGCCATGTGGCGGCTGGGGGCCACCACGTGGTCGAAGCGCTGGTAGGCCTGGGCCCAGAAACTGAACGCGGGCCCCTCGGCCCAGTCGCCGAAGTGCAGCGCGGCCAGGGCCGCGGCGTCGGTGTGGCAGAAGCCGATCACGGGCGCGCCCAGCGCTTCGCCGGCGTTCAGCGCCGCATGGCCGGGCACGAACACGTCGCCGGCCTCGATAACGTCCGGCGCCAGCAGGCGCAGCACGGTCTCCCATTTGGTAAGGCTGGCCGGCATACGGTAGCCGTTGCCGAATGGAAGCCGGGTGGCGGCGACGCTCACCATCCCGTCGGTGTACGCCGCCGTGCGCGCGCCGGGGACCACAAGGGTATGGCGCAGGTCAGGGCGGCGGCGCGCCAGCCAGCCGCGCTTGGCCTCCAGGTAGCGCTTCACCCCGCCCGATCGGGGCGCGTACATCATGGTGGCGTCGACGAGGTGGAAGCCCGATCGGTGCGGTTCGACGACCTGCGCCCGCGCCGCGGCGTCGAGGCGGATCTGGTCGTCGCGCCGGGGTGCGGTGGGTTCGAACACGCGGCCCGATCTCCCTGTGACAGAAGCGCCCGCGGCCAGTCCGGCCGCCTTCGCCATGTCAGCGCTGAGGAGGGCGGTTTCAAGGCCGCCCGATGGCTCAGCGGGGATCGTAGGCCCGACCGATCTCGGGCCGCGCGCCGACGTTGGGAAGGAAGGCCGGCTCGCGCCGGGCATGGGTGGCCTGCTCGAATGCAAACCCGAGGGCGAGCAGCTTCGCTTCGGACCACGCCGGACCGAGGAACGAGATGCCCAGCGGAATGCCACTGATATCGCCGGAGGGCACGGTCAGGTGCGGATAGCCGGAAACGGCCGGCGGGGTGGAAGGCGAGCCGAAGAAACTGCCGCCGTTCACCGGGTCGACGATCGAGGCCGGGCCGTTGCTGGGCGAGACGATCGCGTCCAGCCGGTCGTTGGCCAGCATGCCGTCCAGCGCCGCGCGGGCGAGCATGCGGGCCTCGGCGCGCTTCTGCAGGTAGGCCGGATCGGTGATCGGGGGCTTTGCGGCGGCGGCCTCGAAGATCTCCTGCGCGAACATCGGCATCTCGCGGGGTTCGGCCCTGTTGAAGGCGATGAGGGCCTCCAGCGAGCGGGACGTCACCGCCGCCGGGGTGCTGGCGAGGTAGGCGTCGAGCGCGGCCTTGAACTCGATGCGCAGGCATTCCCCCGCCAGCGCGCCGATCCTCGCCAGCACGGAAGTCTCGGGCGCCTTGACCTGGACCAGGATGGCGCCCTGCGCCTCCAGAGCCTTCAGGGCCACCTCGAAGGCCGCATCGGTCTGCGGAGAGCGACCCCGGTTGGGCATCCAGACGCCGATCCTCGCACCCTTGAGCGCAGCCGGGTTCAGGGCCGTCAGGTAGTTGGTCTTGCGCGCGTCGGCCTCGGCGGTGGCGGCGTCCAGGGGGTCGGTCCCGGCGATGACGTTCAGCAGGGCCGCGGCGTCGGCGACGGTGCGGGTCATCGGCCCTGCGGTGTCCTGCTCAGCGGAAATCGGCACGATATAGGTGCGCGAGACCAGCCCCACCGTGGGCTTCAGCCCGACGATGCCGGTCATCGACGCGGGGCAGGTTACCGAGCCGTCGGTCTCGGTGCCGAGGGTCAGGGCCGCCAGGCCCGCCGCGGCCGCCGCCCCGGACCCGGCCGAGGAGCCGCAGGCGGTACGGTCAAGCGAATAGGGATTGCGCACCAGACCGCCCACGGCGCTCCAGCCGCTGATCGAACGGGTCGAGCGGAAGTTGGCCCACTCCGACAGGTTGGTCTTGCCAAGGATCACCGCGCCGGCGTCGGTCAGCCGCTTCACGATCGGGGCGTCGCGCCCGGTCACGTTGGCGGCCAGCGCCAGGGAGCCGGCGGTGGTGGCGGTTCCATCGGCGGACTCGATGTTGTCCTTCAGCAGGACCGTCACGCCGTGCAGCGGCCCGCGCACCTTGCCGGCGCGGCGTTCGGCGTCCAGCCGGCGGGCGTCGGCCAGGGCGTGGCTGTTGAGCGCGATGACCGCGTTCAGCTTCGGACCCGCGCGGTCGATCCGCTCGATCCGGTCGAGATAGGCGCGGACCAGCTGTTCCGAGGTCACCCGGCCATCGGTCATCGCCGCCTGCTGCTCGCCGGCCGAGGCGTAGGGGCTGAGCGTCTGGCCGTGGGCCGCGCCGGAGACGAGGGCGAGCGCCAGGGCGGCGGCGATGGGGCGGATCATGGGGAACTCTCGAAAGCGGACGTCCAGTCGTAGCGCATCATCCGTCCGGCGCCAGCCGTCCGTCTCAGCCCTGGGCGGCGCGCCCGGCCGTGACCGAAACGCAGGCATCCGCCAGCGCTCTGGCCGAGATGGGCTTGTCGATGATGCAGCCGGGCAGATGGGCGGGCAGCAGGTCGGGATTTCCGGTCACATAGATCACCGGGATCGCGCCCATCTCGGCCGAGATCAGCTCCACGGCCTGGACGCCCGTCCCCGTGTGCAGGCGGAAGTCGGCGGTGATCAGGACCGGCCGTGTGGCGCGCGCGCGATCCAGCGCCTGCTGCGGGCAGTCGGCGAAGTCGAAGCTGGCGTAGCCGAGGTCGCCGAGGAGCGCTTCCAGCTCCAGGGCGATCACCGGCTCGTCCTCGATGATCAGTACATGGCCGCGTGCGTTCGACACTTCGATTCACCCACGGATTGCAGACACCCGGAAAGGTGGTGCCGTTCCATATGCGGCGCAAGCGTATGCGACCGGCGCGGCTCATTTCGGGCAACATCTCGTCTGCCCGTCCGGGCGGGCTTCAGAGACCCGCCTGGATAGCCATGCGCACCAGCTCGGAAAGGGACGCCGCGCCCACCTTGCTCATCACATGGGCGCGGTGGGCTTCGACCGTGCGCGGGCTGATGTCGAACTCGCGGGCGATCTCCTTGTTGGTCAGGCCAGCCACAACGCACTTCAGCACCTCGCGCTCGCGGGCGGTGAGCACGGCGAAGACGTCATTGTCCTGCGGGGTCGCGGGGGTGGCGCGCGGCGACGCATCGGCGACCTGGGCCTGGGCGATGGACTTGAAGAGGTCCTCCTCGCGGAAGGGCTTCTCGATGAAGTCGACGGCCCCCAACTTCATCGCCTCGACGGCCATGGCGACGTCGCCGTGCCCGGTCATCATGATGGTCGGCAGGGGAAGGTTGGCGACCTTGAGCCGCCGCATGAGCTCCAGGCCGTCCATCTCCGGCATCCGCATGTCGGTAATCACGCAGCCGGGCGCCAGATACTCCGCCTCGCGCAGGAATTCCTCGGCGCCCTCGTAGGTGCGCACCAGCATCCCGGCCGACCGCAGCATGAAGGTCAGGGACTTCCGTACGGCCTCATCGTCGTCAATGACGTAGACTTCAGCCATCCTGGCGCTCCTCGGACTGGTCGCGCACAGCGCGAAGGGTAAAGTGGAAGACGGTCCCCCGGGGCCGGTTCGGCTCGGCCCAGATGCGGCCGCCGTGGGACTGGATGATCGTCCGCGATATCGACAGGCCGACGCCCATGCCCTCGCGCTTGGTGGTGTGGAACGGCTCGAACAGGTGGCTGGCGATCTCGTCGCTCAGCCCCGAGCCAGTATCGCGGACCGACACCAGGACCATGCCGTCCGGGGCATCATCCGCCGAGACGATGAGGTCGCGCGGCTCGCCGTCGGCCATCGCCTCGATGGCGTTGCGCATCAGGTTGAGGATCACCTGCTGGATCTGCACCTTGTCGACCTTCACCTCGCGGGTCCGGGCGGCGATGTCGTAGGTCAGACGCACGCCCAGGTCCCGAGCGCCCACCATGGCCAGGGCTCCGGCCTCCTCGATCAGGCGGGGCAGGTCCTCGTCGCAATGGACCGTCTCGCCCTTGGTCACGAAGTCCCGGAGGCGTCGGATGATGGCCCCGGCGCGAACGGTCTGGTCGCTGGCCAACTGCAGCGCCTCGCGAACCTGGTCCAGGTCGAAGGAGTCCTGGTCAAGAAGACGCACCGAGCCCTGGAGATAGTTGGCGGTAGCGGCGAGCGGCTGGTTGAGTTCATGCGCCAGCGCCGAGGCCATCTCGCCCATGGCGCTGAGCCGGGAGACATGGGCCAGCTCGGACTGCACTTCCTGGAACCGGCGCTGGGTCGCCTGGCGTTCGGTCAGGTCGCGGACAAAGCCGGTGAAGAAGCGCCGGTCGCCGGACCGCGCCTCGCCGATGGACAGTTCCATCGGGAACGTCGAGCCGTCCTTGCGCTCGCCCGTCACCACGCGGCCGATGCCGATCACCTTTCGCTCTCCGGTGTCCAGATAGCGCTCGACATAGTTGTCGTGACCGGTGCGGTAGCTTTCGGGCATCAGGCGCCTGACGTTGCACCCGATCACCTCCGCCGACCTCCAGCCGAACTGCTGCTCGGCGGCGGCGCTGAAGGACTGGATGACCGCCTTCTCGTCGATCACGACCATCGCGTCGGGGACGGAATCCAGGATCGACTGCAGGTGGGCCTCGCGGGCCTGGGTCGCCTCCCGGCTTTCGTGGAGTTCCTGAACGTCAGTGCAGGTGCCCATCCAGCGCTCTATGGCGCCCGAGGGATCGCGGACCACGACCGAGCGGCAGACCACCCACCGGTATTCCCCGTCGTGTCGCCGGAGGCGGTATTCGGCTTCGAAATCGGTCTCGGCGGCGATGGCGGCCAGGCTGTAGGCCTCTACGGCGTCGTAGTCTTCGGGGTGTATCGCCCGCCGCCAGACCTCATGGCCGATGGGCGCGCGCGGAAAGCCCGTGTAGTCGTACCAGCGGTCATTGAAGAAGTCGTACTCGCCATCGGGAGTCATCGACCAGACGTAGGCTGGCATGGCGTTGGCGATGGACCGGAACTTGGCCTCCGAGGCACCGAGCAGACGCCGGGCCACCACCGCCTCGGTCACGTCCACGCCCACTCCGGCCATTCCGATCACTGCGCCCTGACCGTCACGAAGCGGGAACTTGGTATAGCGCAGGAAGCGTTCGACGCCGTCGGCCAGCGAACTGGGTAACCCGCGTGAAGGTCATCGCCTCGCCGGTCTCCAGCACCTGGCGGTCGCTGATTTCATGCTCCCGGACAGACTCCCGGCCATAGGCGAGGTCTTCGCCTCGGCGACCGGCGATTTCCTCCCAGGTCCGGCCCACCGCGGCCAGTGCGGCCGGGTTGGCGTAGGCCAGGTTCAGATCCTGGTCGCGGGCGTAGATCATCACGGTGGCGGCCTGACCGACCTGCTCCATGAACGAGCGCGCCCGGCGGCCCGCCCTCTCGGCCTCGGCCAGTTCCCGGGTCGCCCGGGCCAGGGCGGATTCCGCCCGGCGGCGGGCTCTGGCCAGGCCGAACATGGCCGCGCCGCCGCCGACGAAGGCCAGGAGAATGGCCGCCAGCGACCGGTAGAAGCGGATGAGACGGCCCCGCTCGCCCTCTGTCCGCAAAACGCTGATGTCGGTGCGCTTGGCGCTCCTGTAGGCGCCAAGCTCATCGCGCAGCCCTGCAAGCTTGAGGGGGTCAGGGCTCAGGGGATCGATCCCGACCAGGCTTTTCCGGATGGCGGCAAGCCGACCCGACTCTGCGGTGGAAAGGCCGGCCGGAGACGCCAGATCGTCGAGCCGGCGGACGGCCAGCTGCAGCGCGGCGCGCCTCTTCACCACGTCAGCTGCGGCGCCGGACTGTTCCGCGGCGCCCGGAGGCCGCTCAAGGTCTGCGAGGGCGGTGGCGACGCCATCGGCTTTCGCAATCCTCTCGCGGCCCTCGCCGGTGAGCCGGTCGAGCGTCCGATCACTGGCGTAGGACGCGAAACTGTTGGCCGCCGCCAGGACGACCAGGGCGACGGCGGCGATCACCGGCAGCATGACCTGGGCGCTGGCCATGAACAGCCTTGCCGTCCGGATCGACCTTTGCGGGGCGGAATGCAACGAAAGGATGCCTGTGCAAGCGCGTCAGTTGTGGGTGGCATGCGCTTGACCCGATCTGGGTCACTACGATGCGTTCGAGGGTAAGCGAGTTTGGAATTCGAGTATTGACTTCAATCAAGAGCTATAAATTCACCCAAAGTGGGTAATTGCGGCATCGATAGTCTGAATATCGAGCGGAAATTTCGCTGATGGGAAGTCAATCATGGTCCGATGGAATGCGTGTAAGTAAAAATACTTACGTTCCAACCCTCACCGGATCGGGCGAGACAGGCTGAGATACGACGGCATTGCAGGAAGATTCCCTCTTCCGCGCGTGAAGTCGGTGCTTGTGATCCGCAGGACAGGGCCCCCGCCTGTGCCGCCTGACCGGGCAGTCCTGCGTCCGCGTCCATTTGCCCGCGCATGGGGATGGCCTTTCCAGATCCCGGCGTGCAAGGCTTGCTGCAGGACGTCGGTCCCCGGGAGAACATCGGCAGTGGACATGTTGGCAGCGGCATCGACCGAGCGCGACGCCGTGCGTTTCGTCAACGATGTGAAGGACCGCGTTGGCGCCTACTTCACCGGCCGCGACCTGTCCCGGAACGCCAGCAGAGCCATGGTCGCCAAGACGGCGGTGATGCTGGGCGTCACGGTGGGCGCCTACGGGCTGCTGCTGAGCGGGATCTTTGGTCTCTGGGGCATGCTGCTGCTCGCTGCGGTGATCGGCGTGGGGATCGCCGGCATCGGCTTCTGCGTGGCCCACGACGCCCTGCACGGCGCCTACAGCGAGGATCACCGGATCAACCGGCTGCTGGGCTACACGTTCGACCTCTGCGGCGCCAACGGCTACATGTGGAAGATCACCCACAACGCCATCCACCACACCCACACCAATGTGCATGGGCTGGACGAGGACCTGACGGTTTCACCGCTCCTGCGACTGTCGCCCCACGCGGCCTGGCAGCCGATCCACCGGTTCCAGCACATCTACGCGCTGTTCGCATATTCGCTGTCGACGCTCTTCTGGGTCCTGGCCAAGGATTACAAGTATTTCGCCCAGCGCGATCTCGGCCCCTACCGCAACCTGAAGCACAAGCCAGGGGAATGGGCGGCGATGTTCGGACTGAAGGGGCTCTATTACCTCTGGTCGATCGTCATTCCCTATCTGGTGCTCGACCTGGCCTGGTGGCAGTTCGCGATCGGCTGGCTGGTCATGCATCTGACCGCGGGCGCGATCCTGGGCGTTGTGTTCCAGCTGGCCCATGTGGTCGAGGAGACCGAGCATCCGACCACTCCGATTTCGGGCGGCGCCGAATGGATGGTCCGGCAGATGGAGACGACTTCGAACTTCGACTGCGCCAATGGCGCGTTGAGCTGGTTCGTCGGCGGGCTGAATTTCCAGATCGAGCACCACCTGTTCCCGCGGATCTGCAGCGTGCACTACCCGGCGATCAGCCGCATCGTGAAGACCACCGCCTACGAGCACGGCTTCGCCTACAACGAGCACCCGACCTTCATGGCTGCTGTCGGCTCGCACTTGAGGACCCTGGAGCGGCTGGGCGCGCGGCCCCTGGGCGTCTAGCGCTTCGGGCCCAGCCCTTTCAACAGTTCGGCCACCGCGGCATCGAGCTGGGTGTCGCGGCCGGCCAGGGTCTCGCCCAGGGCGCGCTCGACAGTCACGTCGACTGGCCGGGGATTGCGTTCCATGTTCTTCCCGTCGGCCCCGTCGATGCGGATGAACGGCACACGCAGGACCGACCCGTCGATCAGCGCCTGACCGCCCGTATAGATGATCCACCCCGCTGTCGGCACGCCGACCACCTTGCCGACGGCCAGCGCGCGGTAGCCCTCGGTGAAGTCCTCGGCGTCGGAGAGCGAGGACTCGTTGGTGAGCAGGATTGTTGGCAGGCCCAGAGCCCGCTGACCGAGGTTCTGACGGCTGGGCACGCCGAACAGCCCGCGCGGGGTCATGGTCAGGAAATTGCGGCGGGTAAAGACATCGAGGACGTAGCCGTTCACGAAGCCGCCGTTGTTGTTGCGCACGTCGATGACAACGCCCTCGCGACCCTGATTCTGTGCGTCGAGGTCGATGTAGAGCTGGTTCAGGCTGTCCGAGCTCATGTCGAAGATGTGGACATAGCCCAGCCGCCCGCCGCTGGCCTTCTCGACATAGGCGCGCCGGTCGCTGACCCAGTGGCGGTAGAGCAGACCCGCCGCCACGCCGGGGGCGACGGGTCGCACCACCGCCTCGCGCGTCGCGCCGCCGGGGGCCGCCACCGTCAGGACCGTGCGCCGTCCGGCCCGGTCCAGCATCAGGGCGTCAAGGCTGACTCCGGGGCCCAGACGCCTGCCATCAATGGCGGCGAGGGTGTCGCCGGGACGGATCGTGCCTTCCACGGCGGCGGGGCCAAGGTCGATCACCTCGCGCACCACCAGCCCGCGGCCGGCCTCATAGGCCTCGCGGTCAAAGCGCAGGCCGAGGTCGCCGACCCGTGACGCCGGCGCCGCGCCGAAGCCGTCGGCGGGGCGGTTGATGCCGGAGTGCGAGGCGTCGAGTTCGCCGATCATCAGGTTGATCACCCGGCGCAGTTCGTCCGGGGTCTTCGCGCCCTGGGCGAACGGTTCGAACCTGGCCCGCAGCGCTTTCCAGTCCTGGCCGTGGAAGGCAGGGTCGTAGAAGGCGCGATCGAGGATGGCCCAGGCCTGGTCGAACACCACCTGCTTCTCGGCGTCGAAACGGGTGACCATGTCGGCGGCGACCTCGACGGTCTTGGGCTTGGGGCTTTCGACGGGGGTCACGGTCACCCGGCCGCCATCCAGGTAGTAGACCTGCTTGGAATCCGGGGTGAAGGCGTGGTCGCGCTTGGGCCGGCGGCCGCCTGACAGCTGTTGCGGCGCGGCGGGTTCGCGGGCCAGCTCGTCGAGGTCGTAGGCGAACAGGTTCTGGTTTGCGCGGTAGACCAGGGTCTTGCCGTCGGGGCTGATCACCGGGCCCTCGGCGGAGGCGCCGAGCGGGATGAATGTGGCCCGCTCGCGGATGCCCTCGAAGACGATGCGGACGGGTTCGACCCGGGGCTTCACGCCCGGCGGCTGGTCGCCCTTGACCGCCGCGGCGGCCGCGTCGGGCGAGGGCTTTTCCTCGTCCTCGGCCTTGGGGGCGGGGCCCTTGTCCTTGGGGTCGGGCTTTGAGGCCGGGGCGCCGGGTGTCGCCCTGAACAGGTCTCGGAAGCCGTCCTCGCGGTACTTCGGCGTGTGGGGCAGTAGGTCGATGCGGACCATCTGCACGTCCTCGCTGCGCTGCGAGGTGTCGAACAGCAGGTATTTCCCGTCGGGCGACCAGGCCAGTTCATCGCCGGTGTTTCCGTTGGCCAGGAAGCTGACCGGTCGCGCCTCCCCGCCGGCGGCGGGGACGACCCAGACGTTGCGGAACGACTTGCGGTCGGTGACGGCGAAGGCGATCCAGCGGCTGTCGGGGGACCAGGCGACGCGGGTCGACTCAAAGCGGTCGAGGGCGCCTGTGTAGAGCACCACGTCGCGCGCCGGGCGGCCCGCCTCAAGCGAAAGGACGTGCAGTTCCCGCCGGCCGCGGATGTAGGCCAGCGCGCGGCCATCGGGCGAATATACCGGCGCGGCGTCGAGGTCGGTGGCCGCGGTGAGCGGCCGCTCCTTCTGGGTGGCGAAGTCGTATTCCATCACCTGGGTGGCGCGGCCCCGGTCGGCCACATAGGCAAGCCGGCGGCTGTCGGGGGACCAGTTGAGGTCGCTCTCGGCGGTGGCGGTCTCGGTTATGCGCTGGGCCTGGCCGCCGTCCTTGGCGGGCGCGGCGAACACCTCGCCGTGGGCGATCAGCGCCACCTTCCGGCCGTCGGGCGAGAGGGCCATGCTGCGGAAGCTGGTCTCGTTGAGGCGCCGTTCGCCGGCGGCGGCCGGGGCGCCGCGCAGGGTCACCGGCACGCGGGCGGCCACGCCCGAGGCGGTGTCCAGCTTCCAGATCTCGAACTCTCGCTCGAAGACGATGGCGCGGCCGTCGTAGGCGATGGCGGGGAACAGCACCCGGCCGTCGGTGAAGGCGGTGATCTTCCGCGGCGCCCCGCCGTCGAGGCCGAGGCGCCAGATGTTCTCCGTGCCGTCCTCGTCGCTCATGAAATAGAGCGACCCGCCATCGGCGCTCCACATCGGCCACAGGCGCTTGGAAGAGGCGCCCAGCAGCCGGCGATAGGCGCCGCCCGCCGCCACCGGCTTGAGCCAGAGCTCGGCCTCGTCGATGTGGGAATGGCCGTTGCGCCACCACTGGCCGCTGGAGGTGCCCTTGGCCATGAGGGCCAGCGTCTGGCCGTCCGGGGAGGGGGCGGCGTTGAATTCGTTCAGGTAGCGCTCGCGGCTGACCTCCAGCGCCGTGCCGCCTGTAGCGGCCACGCGGTAGATGTCGTTCTGGCGGGCCACGTCGCCGGCGGGCGAGGACAGGTAGATCCACTTGCCGTCGCGCGACCAGCCATCGAGCTGCTCATTGGCGTCGGAATAGGTGATCCGCCGGATCTGCCCCGTGCCCAGCGTCAACACATAGACGTTGGCCGAGCCGTTGCGGGTGGAGGTGAAGGCAAGTTCACGGCCGTCCGGCGAGAAGAACGGTCGGCCCTCGGTGGCGGGGTCGGTGACCAGCAGGCTGGCCGTGCCGCCGGCCGCCGGTACGGTCCAGATGTCGCCGCCCGAGACAAAGGCGATCTCGGCGCCGTCGGGCGACAGCGAGGGCTCGGCCAGTGTCGGGCGAGGCGCGGCGGACGCCTGGACCGACCAGACCGCGACGATGGCGAACAGAAGACCGCCGAAACCCTGGCGCAAGGACATGGCCGCTCCCCAAGAGACTGGAACGCCCTGTGTAAGCGGCGGAATCGGCGGGCGCCAGACCCGCGGGGACGCCTCAGTCCTTGGCGCGTTCCTGGTAGGAGAAGTCTTCCGTCAGGATCACCACCCGCGTGCCGGCGGCGATGTAGGGCGGGACCATGACGCGGGCGCCGTTGGTCAGGATCGCCGGCTTGTACGAGGACGAGGCGGTCTGGTTCTTCACCGCCGGTTCGGTCTCGACGATCTCCATGGTCACCAGGCGCGGCAGTTCCAGGGCGATCGGCACGCCTTCGTGGGTCGACAGCGTGACCGTCATGCCGTCCTGCAGCCAGGGGGCGGCGTCGCCGACGACGTCCGGGGTGACCACGACCTGATCGTAGTTTTCCGGGTTCATGAAGTGGTGACCCTCGCCGTCCTCGTAGAGGAAGGTGTAGTTGCGGTCGTCCACGAAGGCCCGCTCGACCTGCTCGGTCGTGCGCCACCGCTCGGACACCTTCACCCCGTCGGAGATGCGGCGCATGTTAAGCTGCGTCACCGGCGTGCCTTTGCCCGGGTGGATGTTTTCGGCGGTCAGGACGACGTAGAGCTTGCCGTCCATGTCGACGACGGAGCCCTTCCGGAGCGAGCTGGCGATGACTTTCACGGGCAGTCCTCGAGGATGCGGCGGACCCCGCGGGCAGGCCCGCACGATTCCGCTGATGAATTTCTTGTGGCGCCCCTATAGCGATTGACGGCGAAATCGCCAGCCCCCAGCGCACGGACAAGCTTGTCAGATCCCTTCGAAAGTCCCTGGTGGTCGCCGGAACGGCGGCAGGACCGGGCGCCATTCCTGGCCGCGCGGGGCCGGATCACGCGTGCGGTGCGCGGCTGGTACGAGGCCGAAGGCTTCACCGAGGTCGAGACGGCGGCGCTGCAGGTCTCCCCAGGCAACGAGGCGCACCTGCATGCCTTCGCGACCCAGGCCCTGACCACGGACGGCCAGGTGCGGCCGATGTACCTGCACACCTCGCCGGAGTTCGCCTGCAAGACGCTGCTGGCCTCGGGCGAGACGGCGATCTTCACCCTGGCCAAGGTCTGGCGGAACCGCGAGCGCGGGCCGCTGCACCACCCCGAGTTCACGATGCTGGAGTGGTATCGGACCGGCGCGGCCTATGAGGTGCTGATGGACGACTGCGCGGCGCTGATGCGGCTGGCCGCCGAGGCGGCGGGCGCCACGGCGCTGACCTGGCGAGGCCTGAGCGCCGATCCGTTCGCGGAACCGGAACGCCTCACCGTCGCCGAGGCCTTCCAGCGCCATGCCGGCATCGACCTGTTCGGCGACCTGCCGGCGCAGGCCCGCGCGCAGGGCATCCGCGTGGCGCCCGACGACACCTGGGCCGACGTGTTCAGCCGGGTGATCGTCGAAAAGGTGGAGCCCCACCTCGGGCACGGCCGTCCGACCATCCTGTGCGAATACCCGGTGTCCGAGGCGGCGCTCGCGCGGCCCAAGCCGTCTGACCCGCGCGTCGCCGAGCGCTTCGAGCTCTATGCCTGCGGGGTGGAGCTGGCCAACTGCTTCGGTGAGCTGACCGACCCTCACGAACAGCGCCGTCGCTTCGCCATCGAGATGGACGAGAAGGAGCGGCTGTACGGCGAGCGCTATCCCATCGACGAGGATTTCCTGGCCGCGCTGGCTCTCATGCCGCCCACCAGCGGCGGCGCGCTGGGGTTCGACCGGCTGGTGATGCTTGCCACGGGGGCCCCGCGCATCGAGCAGGTTCTCTGGACGCCGGTGGCGTGAACGACCATATCCGCCGCCGCATGACCGCCACCCGAACTCTTCGCACGCCCGCCGACCTGGCCGCCGCCGGTCTGGTCGAGACCGTGGATATAGCCGGGCTGGAAGCCGTCGCGGCGCGCTATGCGGTGGCGATCACGCCGGCGATGGCGGAACTGATCGAGACGGGTGACGGGCCCATGCGCCGGCAGTTCATGCCCGCGGCGGGAGAACTCGTCCACGGACCTGAGGAGCGCGCCGACCCGATCGGCGACGAGGTCCACAGTCCGGTGGAAGGGATCGTTCACCGCTATCCCGACCGGGTGCTGCTGAAGGCCAATCACGCCTGCGCCGTCTACTGCCGGTTCTGCTTCCGCCGCGAGATGGTCGGGCCGGACGGGAACCGGCCGCTGGGCGCCCGGCAGCTGGACGCGGCCATGGCCTATATCGCCGGCCGGCCGGAAATCTGGGAAGTGATCGTCACGGGCGGCGATCCGCTGATCCTGTCGCCTCGCCGGCTGGCCGATCTGATGGCCCGGCTGGCGCGGATCGATCACGTGAAGATCGTGCGCTTCCACACCCGTGTTCCCGCCGTGGACCCGGCGCGGATCACCCCCGCGCTGGTGGAGGCGCTCAAGGCGCCGGGCAAGACCACCTGGGTTGGCCTGCACGCCAATCACCCCGACGAGCTGACCCCGGCGGCGGCCGCCGCGTGCGCACGGATCGTCGACGCCGGCGTCCCGATGGTCAGCCAGACGGTGATGCTGAAGGGCGTGAACGACGATGCCGCGACACTCGAGGCGCTGATGCGGCGTTTCGTGGAGCTGCGGATCAAGCCCTACTACCTGCATCATCCCGACCTGGCGCCAGGCACGGCCGCGTTCCGCGGTTCGATCGAGGCAGGCCAGGCGCTGATGCGCGAGCTGAACGGGCGGGTGTCGGGCCTGTGCCAGCCGACCTATATCCTCGACATCCCTGGCGGACACGGCAAGGCGCCGCTGGGGCCCTGCTACGCCGCCGATGGCGAGGTCACCGATCCCTGGGGCGGGCGTCACGCCTATCCGCCGGAGTAGGTCGGGGCTTGTTGCCGGAATGTGACGGCGCCGACCCCAGTTGTGTGGCCATATCGACACGCCTGATCGCAATGCTCAGATATGCGTTCATCTGTGAGTCACGCTGCGTCGTAGATGGTCGGGGACGTCCCGGCTTCGCCGCGACGCTTGGAAGAGGGTCAGGTCAGAGATGAGCGGTCACGGGTTTCGGGGCGGACGCGTGGGGCGCTGCCTGGCCTTTGCCGCGCTTGCGCCGCTGGCCTTCGCCGGCCTGGCGCAGGCACAGCCCGCCACGCCGGCCCCGGCCGCCGTCGCGGCGCCTCCGGTCCTGAACATCCCGCCGCCGCCGGCCCCGCCGGTGGTCATCCCGGCGCTGACCCCCGCCCAGGCGCTGACCGCGCTGAAGGTGCTGCGCTCCGCCGACCTGCAGGGTCTGCAGGCGAAGCTCTATGTGCCGGAGGGTCTGCCAGAGAGCGGTGAGCTGACGTCCGCCCAGCAGACGGCCCTGGCTGACGGACTTGTCCGCTATGCCCACGACGTGCGCATCGGCCGGATGGATCCCGAGGACTTCCCGGCCAACTGGGCGCTGCGTCCGGCCGCCTACGACCCGGCGCCGGATCTCGTGGCGGCTCTCGCCGCCGACCGGCTGCAGGCCTGGCTCGACAGCCTGCCGCCCCGCTATTCCGGCTATGCCGCCCTCAAGCGGGGGCTCGTGCGCTATCGCGAGATCGCCGCCGCCGGCGGCTGGAAGCCCCTGCCCGAGGGCAAGCCCATGGGCCTGGGCAGCCAGGACCCGCGCGTCGCGGCGCTGCGCGTGCGGCTGGCGGCCGAGGATCCCCTGGTCGCGGCCCGGGCTCCGGCCGTCTTCGACAAGCCACTTCAGGACGCGGTGATGCGGGCCCAGCAGCGCTTCGGGCTCAAGCCTGACGGCGTGGTCGGCCGCGATATGCTGGCCGCGCTCAATCAGCCGGTCGGCCAGCGGGTGCTGCAGATCGTCGCCAACATGGAACGCTGGCGCTGGATGCCTTCGACCATGCCCGCGACCCGGGTGCAGGTTAACGCCGGCGCGGCCGTGGTCACCCTCTTCCGCGACGACAAGCCGGTTCTGTCGATGCGGGCGGTTTCCGGTCGCCCGGGCGACGAGACGCCGATGCTGGTCTCGGCCATCCACAGCGTGGTGATCAACCCACCATGGAACGTACCTTCCGGCATCGCGGCGAAGGAACTCTGGCCCAAGGAGAAGGCCAACCCGGGCTACCTGGCGGCCCATGGCTACCGGATCATCCCGGTGGAAGGCGGCCAGCCGCGGCTGCAGCAGGCCTCGGGCGACTCCAGCGCGCTGGGCCGCTTCAAGTTCGACTTCGACAATCCGTTCGCGGTCTATCTTCACGACACCCCGTCGAAAGGCGGCTTCGACCTGTTCGCCCGTCAGGCCAGTCACGGCTGTGTGCGTCTCCAGAAGCCCCGGGCGCTGGCCGATGAACTGCTGGCCGGCGACACGGTCTGGACGGCGGAGGCGATCGACAACCAGCTTCAGGGCGACAAGACCGTGCGGGCGCGGCTGGCGGCCCCGGTGCCGGTCTATATTCTCTACTGGACCAGTTTCGCCGGTTCCGACTCGCAGATGCACTTCCGGACGGACCCTTACGGCTGGGACCGGTCGCTGCTGCAGCGGGTCGGCGTGCTGGCGGCGCCGGTGAAGGCGCCTCAGGCGCAGACTTGAAGGGGGGCCTATGCTGAGGACTGTTCTGTGGATCGCGGGCGCCTGTGTGGCCGTGCTCGTGGCGCTGGCGGTCAGCC
The DNA here is from genome assembly GCA_963205005.1 of Pseudomonadota bacterium. GTDB lineage: Bacteria > Pseudomonadota > Alphaproteobacteria > Caulobacterales > Caulobacteraceae > Phenylobacterium. The sequence goes on along the minus strand of CAUJHW010000001.1, from coordinate 1,482 downwards.
GTGGACTGAACCTGGGCGGACCGCCCGAGGCGGCCCCGCCGCCGGTCGAGGTTCAGGTCGAGGCGCCCGCGCCCGCGCCGGAACCCGCGCCGGCGCCGCCCGAGGCCAAGCCGGCCCCGACGCCGGAAGACGTGCAGATGCAGGATGATGCGGCCGCCACCGGCATGACCACGGTGGAGTCTGATGAGGCCCCCGCAGAAGGCCCGCCGACGAACTAGACTCCCGATTCACCACCGCTCATCCCGGCAGTCGCCGGGATGAGCGGTGGTGAGATCATGCGCCTTCAAGTGGGGCGAGACCCCAGAGCGCGCTCAGGAGCCCTGCCACTGGCGAACGCGGCCGGTGTCGATGTGGACGAAGTTGGAAACCGGATAGTAGCCGACCCCGCCGGCGCCGAGCGACTGGGCGGCGCCGCGCAGGTTCGAGAGCGAAACACCTTCGATGCGGACGTCGATGGCCTTGCCGACGGTGTGCTGGCTGTTGGTCGCCACGCCGCGGCTGCGGGCGTGCAGCATGGCGTTGGTGCGCGGCGAGCGGTAGCCGGAGATGATCTGGAATGGCTGACGCGTCTCAAGCTTGCCGCGGACGGCGTGCAGGGCGTCGAACAGGCCGGGATCGATGAAGTGCTCCTCGCCGTTTCGCCAGTCGCGCATTACCCGCGTGGCTTCGGCCAGGGCATCGGGCAGGTAGCTGCCGTTGGCGTAGTAGACTTCACTGAACCGGTCGCCGGTGTGCAGGTTGTCCAGCACCGCCCAGCGCGGCTCCCAGATGTCGAAGTTCTGCGCCCACGCGGGGGCAGCGATGGCGGAGAGGCCGGCTGCGGCCCCGAGGCGAAGCAGGTCTCTGCGGCGGACGAGGTTGGGCAAGACGCCTCCGGGCCGTCGTTTCAGGAGCCCGCAAGATGGGACCGCGATCCTTAACGTCAACCCCACACCGGCCGGGGTGCGACGACCCGTCGCCCAGCGCCGCCGGTTTGGGCAGGGGCCGGACACGGCGGGGGCCGCAACTGCTTCCAGCGCGGCCCCCGGTTCGTTTCGGGTCGAACGTCAGCGCTTCAGCGCATCCCGCGCCGCGTCCTTGAGGGCGCCGACGCCCTTCTGGACCTTGCCTTCGACCCGCTCGGCGACGCCTTCGGCTTCGAGACGTTCATTGCCGGTCGCCTTGCCGACACCTTCCTTTACCGAGCCCGAGATGTCCTTGGCGGCGCCCTTGGCTTCGTCCTTGTGCATGGTGGTGCTCCTTGTCGATGAATGTCGAGGTCAGTACGCGTGGAGGCGATCTAAGGTTCCGGTGACACGCTCCGGCGGTTCTTTTCAGGCGTCTGCGTTGCGCATGCGGCCTGCCCCCGCTATCTGCTCGCGCGACTTCCAGCACATTCGAGAGCGAGCTCCGACGCCCCATGGCGCAGCAATACATTTTCCAGATGCAGGGCCTGACCAAGGCCTTCCCGGGCGGCAAGAAGGTGTTCGAGAACATCTGGCT